>JAGVAH010000071.1 GCA_020060385.1 Syntrophobacterales bacterium
GGCAATTTTCTTGTAGGGGCGAACCTTGTGTTCGCCCGCCCGCACAGGGCGAATACAAGATTCGCCCCTACAGTTCAATGTCTTTTGATTGCGAAATGGCATTATTTAACCCCACAGCCGGACTTCCTGAAAAGGCCCCTGGCTCACCGGGGGGCGGCTGCCCCGGGCCACCCACATCTTCTGCGCTGCCGGGGCAAAGACCGCGGTGACCACGGTGCCGGCGTTGGCGATGGCGGGGTCGGCCAGGATTGCCCGGATTTTTTCGGGTCCCAGGGGGGTTCCTCCGGTCAGTGTCTTCAGCCGGGCCAGCCGGGCCTGGCTGTAGGCCTCCGTGAAATGATACGCAGAGAGGGCGGAGAATGGGGGCCGGGGGGGAAACCGGCCTTTTAAAGGGGTCATGGGGCTGCTTTGATAATGGTTGGTGGCCAGGAGCAGCCCGGCCTCGGGATAGCGGATCACTCCCCGGCGCGCGGAAATCTCCAGGCCCGCGGCCTCTTTTGCGGAACAGAGCAGGAGATTATTGCCGATGGTCCCCGGGGCTTGGAGGATCAGGGCGGCCGCAGTGAGGACCTCAGCTCCCCCCTCCAGGGCCCGGCGGAAGCGCAGGGCCGCGGGGATCCCCCGAAGGGAACGGTCCCGGCTCATGGCGGAAAGCTGGGCCAGGGCCACCCCGGCCCGGTTCATGCCGGTGCACACGCCCACGTAGCCCGGCCAGGACAGGGAAGCCAGGGGCAGTCCCTGGGCCGGCTCCAGCAGGAAGAGGGTCTGGTATTTAATCATCACCTCGGTGAACAGGGGGTAATCCAGGTTGCGGCCCAGGACAAAGGAGCCGTCCCCGGTGGAAGGGCCGCCCGCGGCCAGGGCCGAACAGCGGGGGCTGTTATTGGCCAAGTCGTCCAGGACGTTGATGAGCAGGACCGTACCCAGGCCCACCCCCGCGCCCCTAGCCACTCCTTGCATCTCCTCCTGGAGGGGGGCGGGAATATGGGGCCAGAAGCGCCGGGCCAGAAAGAGCAGCAAGGCATAAAGGGGCGGCGCGCCCGCAACTAAACTAACCTTCGCCAGATAGGTCAGCAGGGCCCGGCGCAGGACGCGGATCTCCCGGGCCAGGGCTTGCCCGTGCCTCAGCCCCAGTTCCCGGGGCGCACCGGATAATTTAAGGATGGGCAGGGGGGTGGTGGGGGGCGCGTCAGTCATTGGGGAGTCCTCTGGGACGAGGCAGGCAGCGGGGATTCAACTTTCCCGGGACCACTTCAACCACAGCGCGGTGGCCATGCCCCAGACGAAACCGAAAAAGATGAGTACCGGAGTGGTATAGCCCAGGTGCAACCCCAATATCCCTCTTCCCATCTGCGGCATCAGGACCACCAGGGAGATGAGCGTTTGGGGCAGGCTGTAGATTATTCCCAGACTGACGTAAGACAGCCGCTTGAGGGGCAGGAGAAAGAGAAAGGCCCAGAGGCCGCCCCAAACCATATGCTGGTACACCCACAAGGGGGTTAGCACCGGTGCGAATTGGGAACCCAAAAGGGCATTGAGACCCAAGGTCCCACAGAACCAGGCGGCCAAGCCTTTCAGCAGCCCCCCCAGGGAGCCGGCGGCAAAGATGAGGCTGAGATTCTTACAGGTTATCCGCATTTCCTTTAAACCTTTTCAGGATGGACAGGTATTGCCCAAGAACAGATTAGGATTGGGAACGCATAATTTTAGATAATCCCCTCCAGGAAGGCAAAGGGTTTCTGGGGTTCAGCCGGACATGGCAGGGGGAGGCCGTCATTGAAGGGCGTAACGTTTATTGTTCCGTGGTGAGATGCAGCCAGAGTCCCGCGGCCAGGCCCCAGACGGCATTGAAAAAGAGGACAAACCCGGGGGTTAAGTAACCCAATTGCAGGCCCAGCATGCCTTTGTGGGCCTGGAAGGGAAAGACCACCAAGAGTTGCACCAGGCAAGGCGCCAGGCTGTAGAGCAAACCTCTAAGGGGATAAGAGAGGTTTCGGGAGGGCAAGAGGAACATCAGACCCCAGAGGCCGCCCCAGACCAGGCGGTTGTAAAGCCAGGGGGCGCTTAAATGGGGGGCGATTTTTACTCCCAGGGCCTTGGTAATACCTGCCATTCCAAAGAGCCAAATCGCCAACATATTCATCAGGCCCGCCACCGCCCCGGCGGTGAAGGTTAGAGAAATATTTTTAATAGTTAATTTCATATGTTAGGATATTACTGTTAGCTATGAGTCATTTTCTGGCCCTGGACTCTTCTGGAAAGACCTCCAGGCTCATCTGGTCGGCACCCCGCAGGATGGTCAGGGAGGATTTGACCCCGATCCGGGCCGCGGTGAGGAGCTTGTGGAGGTCGTCGATTTCGGCGATGGGCTGGCCGGCAAAGGCGACGATGACATCTCCCTGCCGCAGTCCGGCCTTTTGGGCCGGGCTCTGGGGTTCCAGGGAGATGACCAAAACCCCGCTCCTGACGGAGAGCTGGTGGACCCGCACCAGGCGCCGGGGCAGGGCCACATTTTGCCCCCCCAGGCCGATATAGCTGCGCCGCACCCGGCCGTCCCTAATGAGCAAGGCGGCCACGTACTTGGCGGTGTTGATGGGGATGGCGAAACAGAGGCCCTGGGCGGCCATGATCACCGCGGTATTGACGCCGATGACCTCCCCTGCGGAGGTGACCAGGGGGCCTCCGGAGTTCCCGGGGTTGAGGGCCGCGTCGGTCTGGATGACATTGCCGATGAGGCGGCCGGTGGTGGAGCGGATGGAGCGCCCCAGGGCGCTGACCACCCCGGCGGTGACCGTATACTGGAACCCGTAAGGATTGCCGATGGCCACCACCAGCTGGCCCACCCGCAGGGCGTGGGAGTCCCCCAAAGGCGCGGGGGCCAGGTGGGGGGCGTTGATCCGCAGCACCGCTAAATCGGTGTCCGGGTCGTCCCCCAGGAGGCTGGCCGGGAAGCGGCGGCCGTCGGCCAGGGCCACTTCGATCCTGCTGGCCCGGTGCACCACGTGGCTGTTGGTGAGGATGAAGCCGTCCGGGGTAAAGATAAAACCGGAGCCGTTGGCCGGCATTTCCTGGACCTGGCCCCGGGTCTTGACCTGCTGCCGCACGTCGATGTTGACCACCGCGGGGCTGACCTTCCCCACCGCACTGATAATGGCCTGGGAATAGGCGTCCAGGAGGGGTTGCTCGCTTAAGGCCGCGGCCGGGGGGCCCTGCCCCGGGCCGGGATGGGGATTGGCCAGGGAACGTAAGGTCCTATGCAATTTTGGTGGTGGCATTATAAAGATAAACCTTAAATTACGGGCGTTTAAAATATTGGTCTCGACCCCCAAGTAGCTTCTGGGGGATTACAAGTTTTGACCTCTCTGCTTAAGGTAAGGACATAACAGCCACTGTCAAGCCGGCCCGGAGCCGGGGCGGCAGCAAGGGGAGAGGCCCGGTAAGAGCCCCGGTAGGGGGCCGGTGGGTCTGGCGTTAAGGCCGCGGGGGAACTATATTGAAACGGAAAGGGATGGCTTCCCGACTTGGGGGAGGAGAGATTAATGGATACGGCCCGGTATTATATCGCCTTGCTCCTGGTGCTCATGCTGCCGCCGACGCTGCTGTATTGGCTGCTCATCCACCCTTTCATCCGCTTCTGGCGGCGCCTGGGGCCAGCCTTGACCTACGGCCTGGTGTGGACGGCCATGGGCGTTGCCGGGGCGGGGCTGTTCCTGGTCCGTGGGAGCCTGTTGGCCGTGGATTTCGGGACGGACTATCTCCTGGTGGCCCTGGGAGTCTTGTTTAACGGGGCCGCCATCTGGCTGTGGGTATTGTTGCACCGGCACCTGTCCCTCAGCACCATGCTGGGGCTCCCCGAGCTGGCCCCGGAGAGGCATCCGGTGGCATTAATTACTGCAGGTATTTTCGCGCGGGTGCGTCATCCCCGCTATGCCCAGTTTACCCTGGCCATCTGGGGCTATGCCCTGATGGCCAACTACCCGGCCGCCTACGCGGTAGCGGCCCTCTGGCTGCCGGGGGTCTTCCTCATTGTGCGGTTGGAGGAGCAGGAACTCCGGGACCGCTATGGCCCCGCCTACGAGCAGTATTGCCGCCGGGTGCCCCGGTTTTTGCCGCGGTTTTCCAAATCGTAAGAGCCGCTATTTTTCAGGATAGTATTAGGTCAACAGTACGTCCACTAAGAGAAGCTCCGCGTCGGCCTGGGCGGAGACCGTCAGACTCGCCTCTCCGGTGATTTTGGCTGCCGCCAGGGCCGGGAGCAGCTGGCCGTTAATTGCCCCCGGGCCCCCTTCCAGCACGTAAAGATAAGCTCCCCGGCCTTGCTCCAGGGCATGGTCAATGGTCTTCCCCGGTTGGAGAAAACAGGAAAAGACCCGGGCGTCAGAGAGAATGGGCAAGGCCCCGGTGTGTACGTTGGAGACCAGGGGCAGGAAGCGGTTGGTGCGTTCCATCTGCTCCACCGCCATCTGTTCCACCTTGGGCTCGGAGCCCCGGACCGCAGGCAGAAACCACATCTGCAGGAAGCGCAGGGGCGCATCGGGAAGGTTATTGATCTCCGAGTGAAACATCCCCCGGCCCACGGTGGTATGCTGCACCCAGCCTTTTTTGAGGATGCCGCCGACCCCGTGCTCATCCGCGTGGCGGAATTCACCCGCGGCGCAGTAAGTCACCACTTCATTGTCCCGGTGGGGATGGAGGGGCCAGACGGCCCCGGGGGAAAGGGTGTCGTCGTTGAAGACTCTTAAGGTGCCGAAGCGCTCGTATTCCGGGTCATAATACTGGTCAAAGGAAAAATGCCACCGGCCCCGGAATGTGCCATTTTCAATGGCGCCATGGGCCTGATAGATGCTTTCCGGCGGGCGGATAACAATCATCACCGCACCCCTTATTTAGCAGATTTTAGGACCGCTCTATTTAACAGGTAAGTTCTGATAAACCGACGTCAATAACAGCCATACAAAAAGCCGGGGAGTCAGGGCTTGAAGCCCTGACTCCCCGGTCTCTTCTGCGGGTTGGAAGGGGGGTGTGGGGTGAGGGCAGGGACCTGGTAGGGCGGGCGTCCCCGCCCGCCTTTAGTCCCTGGCCCTCCCCCCAAACTCTTACCCTAAAATCGCCTTCAGGTCCTCGTCCGGAGTGCTGATGGGTTTAATATCAAAGTTCTGCACCAGCACGTTCAGGACGTTGGGGGTGATGAAGGCAGGGAGTGAGGGGCCCAGCCGGATATCCTTGATCCCCAGGTAGAGGAGGCTCAAAAGGATGGCCACCGCCTTCTGTTCATACCAGGAGCAGATGATGGACAGGGGCAGGTCGTTCACCCCCACGTTGAAGGCGTTGGCCAGGGCCACCGCGATCTGCACCGCGGAGTAGGCGTCGTTGCACTGGCCGATGTCCAGGAGCCGGGGAATGCCGCCGATGTCCCCCAGGTCCTTGTCGAAGAAGCGGAACTTGCCGCAGGCCAGGGTGAGAACGATACAGTCCTGGGGCACCTTTTCCACGAACTCGGTGTAGTAGTTGCGGGTGGGTTTGGCGCCGTCGCAGCCGCCCACCAGGAAGAAGTGGCGGATATTTTTGTTCTTCACCGCCTCGATGACCGTGCCGGCCACGGAGAGTACCGTATTCCGGGCAAAACCGGAGTTGACGGAGCGGCCGTTGACGTCATCGGTAAATCCCGGCAGGGCCAGGGCCTTGTCGATCACCGGCTGGAAGTTGCGGTCGGCGATATGTTTGATGCCCGGCCAGCCCACCAGGCCGGTGGTGAAGAGATTGTCGGCATAGACCTCCTGGGGCCGCTGCAGGCAGTTGGTGGTCATGAGGATGGCCCCGGGGAACTGGGCGAACTCCTTGGTCTGGTTCTGCCAGGCCGTGCCGTAATGGCCGTAGAAGTGGGGGTATTTCTTTAGGTTGGGATAGCCGTGGGTGGGGAGCATCTCCCCGTGGGTATAGACGTTGATGCCCTTGCCTTCGCTCAGCTTGAGGACCTCTTCCAGGTCCAGGAGGTCGTGGCCGGAGACCAGGATGGCCTTCCCCTTCTTATGGCCCAGGGGAACCTTGGTGGGCACGGGGTGGCCGTATCTGCCGGTATTGCCGGCATCCAGGAGTTCCATGGCCCGCAAGTTTATTTCCCCGCATTTCAACGCCAAAGGCACCATCTCACCCAGACCCAGGCCTTCGGCGGCGATGGCGGCCAGAGCCTCATGGATGAAGGCATAGACCTTTTCGTCTTCCTGGCCCAGGATCTGGGCGTGATCCGCGTAGGCGCAGACCCCTTTGATCCCGAAAAGAAGGGTATGCTTCAGGGACAGGATATCCGGGTCCGCGGCGGGATAGGATTGCAGGCCCACGGCCTCGGCCTGCTGCACCAGGGCCTCCTGGGTGGCCCCGGGCTGAAAAGTGGCCGGCCCCGCCGGAAAATCGGCCGGGCCGCCCGCGGCCTTAACCTTGGCCTTCAGGCCTTCCCGGAGTTGCACGCCCTGGTTGATCAACTTGACAAAGCGCGCCGGATCGAAGTCCACGTTGGTGAGGGTGGAAAACGCGGCCTTGAGGGTAAAGACGTTCACCTCCCGGTCGCTGACGCCCACCTTGCGCCCCTCCACCGCCACCTGGGCCAGACCTTGGAGAGTGTAAATCAAAAGGTCTTGCAACGCGGCCACCTCGGGGTTCTTGCCGCAAACTCCCTGAACGGTGCAAGCCACGCCCTTTGCCGCTTGCTCACATTGATAACAGAACATAATCTTTCCTCCCCATGGGGTGATTAATTGCTGGTGGCAGCCAGGCCCACCGGTTTCTTCTGTTCTTGGAAGATAATCTAAGGCCCAGGGCCGAGCCTGCCCTTGACTTAAGACAAAAATGCCAATTTTTTTCGCCGCCAGGGGGCATAACTGGATGAGGAAGACGGCATAGCGTCAGGGAATCTTAGTAAAATCAATGCCTTTTCCGCATATTGGCGGTTAGCATAAAAATAAGTATTTTTTTACAGATAGCCAGCCCCCGAAAGTCAATATGCTCCTCCAGGGAGTATCTTTTTTAATTTTCTTCAACCGCCTCTTAAGTTTTTTTTCCTGATGCCCGAAAGGGAAGGTAGGCGGAAAAGGTATGAGTAAATTGACTTGGTGGGCAAAATTTCTATTAATAATGGCCTTGAGTCTGGTCCTGGCGGGGCCGGTGGGTGCACAGCCGGTAGGGGCACCGCCGGCAGGGACGAAGGCGCCGGCAGCGAGGCTGCCAGGGGCGAAGCCACCAGCTGCGAGGGTGCCGGCCACCAAACCGCCAGTTACGAAGCCGCCGGCTAAGACGCCCCCGGTGGCAAGAACTCCGGCGGGGTTTTCTGATTATGAGCATTGCCTTGGGGAATATCAGGCCGCGGGCGCGTTCCAGTTCTATGAAAATACCGAGGCGATGTTGCGCATGGCCAATTTTGAGCAGGCCCTGATGCGGTATCGCTTTCTCAAAGGTCAGATCCAGGGAAGTGCGGATTACTATGGCCTGTTGGCCAGCGTCAACCGTCGCATCAAGTTTCTGCAGAAGCAGCTGCACTTGCGGGATACAGAAGTGGCTGCCATTCCCCGCCGCAAGGTGAGGATGATCAAGGCCAAGCCAGCGGTCAAACTTCCGGAAACCCTCCCTGCGGAAAAGCCCGAAGCCGCTAAACCCAAAACCCCCGGGGAGGCTGGCAAAGAAGCGGGCCAAACCCAAGAGATTCCCGGAACTGCGGTCACACCCAAGCTGCCGGCGCAGATCCCGGCCGCCGCGCCCTTGCCTGGAGCCCAGAAACTGCCACCCGTGGTAACTACTGATGCCAAGCCCAAGGCAGAGGAGAAAGCCAAGGGAGAGGAAAAAGCCAAGGAGGAAGAGAAAGATAAAGAAGAAGCCAAGCCCAAGGCTCCCCTCAGTTTCTGGCAGAGGCTGAAATTACGGCTCCACCTGGGGAAAAAGGCGGCAACTGAGGAGTAAGGCAAGGCATTTGACCGCAGGTGGCCAGGGGCGCAATCCCTGGCCTCCCCTTTCGCCACCCTTCTATTCCAGCAATTCCTTTAACGCCCGCAGTTCGTCCCGGATGGTCCGCAGCAGGGCCAGGCCCTCGGGTTCCGGGGGGTTGAGGGGCAACGGCGCCTGATAAGGGGGGGCAGGACCTCGCGTCTGGGCCTGGAGCTGGCGGCGCATGGCCGCCAGGCTCAGCTTCTCTTCATCCCGGAGGCGCTTGATTTCGAAGATCAGTTGGATGTCCGTGGTGCGGTAAAGACGGTGCCGGGAGGTCTTGCGGTAGGGCCGGAGTATCTTGCCCTGGTTTTCCCAGTAGCGCAGCACGTGGGGCCGCACTCCGGTAAGGCGGCTCACCTCGCCGATGGTGTAGAATCTCTTGGGGGATAATTCCGCTTCAAAATTCACATTAACGCAGTTCCGCTCCCAGTTCTGCCTGCAAAGCCTGCACCACCGCCTCATGATGCCGGTTGACTGCCTCATCCGTCAGGGTCTTCTCCGGGTCCCGGTAGGAGAGGCGGAAGGCCAGGCTGCGCTTCCCCGGGGGGATGGGCTGACCGGTGTAAACATCAAAGAGACGGGCTTCCACCAGCCAGGGGGCGCCGTGGTAGAGGAGTTCCTGGGCCACCCGGCTGGCTGGCACCTCCTCAGGGACTATCAGGGCGATATCCAGGTAGACCGCGGGGTACCGGGGCAGGGGAGTAAAGAGGGGAAAGGGTTGGGCCGCGGCGGCCAGGGTCTGGAAGTTAAGCTCAAAGGCCCAAACCTGGCCTTCCAGGTCGAGCTTTTCCCCGATCTGGGGGGCAAGTTCCCCCAAAACCCCCAGTTCCAGGTCGCCGGCATGGATCCGGGCCCCCTGCCGCAGATAAGCGGGCAGCCCGTCTCCCCGGAAACTCACCTCCGGGATCAGCAATCCCTGGAGCAGGGCTTCCACCACCCCCTTCAAGTCGAAAAAGTCCAGGGGGGCTTTGGAGGCCAGCCAGGAACTCTCTTCCCGGGCGCCGGCCATCACCCCGCTGAGCCACTGTTCCTCCCGGGGCAGTTCCGAGTCGGCCCTGGGGATAAAGATCTTGGAGAGTTCGAAAAGGCGGACATCGGCCATCTGTTTCAGGTGGTTGCGGCGCAAGGCATCCAAAAGGCCGGGCAAAAGGGAGGTGCGCATCAGGGACTGCTCTTCGCTCAAGGGGTTGGCCAGGCGCAGCGCCTCCCCCCCGTCTCCCGGCAGGGCCTGCAGCCTTTCCGAGAGGAAGGAGTAGTTGATGACCTCAAAGAAACCCTGGCCCAGGAGGAGCTCCCGGGCCTCGGCCCGCAACCGGGCCTCGGCCGGGGGACGGCGGGTGGCCAGCTCTCCCCGGGGCAGGCTCACCGGCACCTGATCATAGCCCGCCAAACGGGCGATCTCTTCGATGAGGTCGATTTCCCGCTCCAGATCACACCGGAAGGGGGGCACCTGCACTTCCAGGGTGTCCTGGTCCCTTTGCACCACCGGCAGATGCAGCCGTGTGAGCAACTGCCGCATCTCTTCCCGGGGGAGAGCCGTCCCCAGCACCGCGTTGGCCCGGGAGGCCCGCAGAGTCAAGCGGGGCCGGTAGATGGGCTGGGGATATTCATCCAGGCGGCCGGCCAGGACCCGGCCTCCGCCCACCGCAGCCATGAGCTGCGCGGCCCGCTCCAGGGCCTGGATGGCGCCATCCGGGTCCACCCCCCGCTCGAAGCGGTAGGAGGCCTCCGTGCTCAGCCCCAGGCGCTTGGAGGTGCGGCGGATGCTCCCGGGATAAAAATAGGCGCTCTCAATCAAGACCTGTCGGGTGGCCTCCGTTACTTCCGACTCCAGGCCGCCCATGACCCCGGCCAGGGCCACGGGGGTGTCCCGGTCGCAGATGAGGAGGGTCTCGGGGGTCAAGGGGCGTTCCTGGCCGTCCAGGGTGGTGAAGTTTTTCTCACCCTGATGGGGCCGCCGCACCACGATCTCGCCACCCCGCAGCTTGGCGAAATCAAAGGCATGCAAAGGCTGGCCCAATTCCAGGAGCACGTAGTTGGTGACGTCCACTAGGTTGTTGATGGCCCTCAGGCCCGCCAGCTGCAATCGCCGCCTGAGCCAAAAGGGGGAGGGGCCCACGGTGAGGTCCAACAAGAGGCGGGCCGCGTAACGGGGGCAGCCCACCGCATCCAGGATGGTCACCTTAGCCAGGGTATGGGCCGGTTCCGGGTCCTCGGGGACGATCACCTCCGGGTGGCGCAGGGGTTGGTTAAGCAGCGCGGCCACCTCCCGGGCCAGCCCCAGGATGCTTAAGCAATCCGGGCGGTTGGGGGTGACGGCCACTTCCAGGACCACGTCCGTGAGATGCAGGGCTGCGGCCAGATCCTGCCCCAGGGGGAGGTCCTGGGGGATCTCCATCAGACCCTCGTGGTCCGGGGACAGGCCCAGTTCGTCCTCCGCCAGGAGCATGCCTGCGGAAGCCACTCCCCGGAGCTTGGCGGCCTTGATCTTATGACCCCCGGAGATCACCGCGCCCAGGGGGGCAAAGGGATAGAGCTGGCCCGCACTCAGGTTGGGAGCGCCGCACACTACCTGGTGAGTGGTGTGGCCGTCCGTCACTTCCGCCAGGCGCAGGCGGTCCGCCTGGGGATGGGGTTCCACCCGGTTCACCTTGGCCACCACCACCCCGGAGAAGTCCGGGACTACTTCTTCTAAGGCCTCAACCTCCAGCCCGGCCAGAGTCAGGCGGTCCGCCAGGTCCGCGGCCGGGATGGTGAGGTCCACAAAATCCTGCAACCAATTGATGGACAGACGCATAATAAATTAATTTAACCCCCTTCGCGCGAGAACTCAAGGACCTACAGAGGGGAAGAGGAAAAACCTGGGGAGAACCAGGGAAACGGCAGACTACTGCCGAAAACTTCAGAAGGCCTCATTCCCGGTGAAAAAAAAGAGGAAGAGGGGCCAGGCGCGGCCCCTCTCCCATTGCATAGGGAAATTGCGGCATCTAAACGCAGCCGGTTCTCAGGCGGTTTTGGCCTTGCGGCGGCCCCCCCGCTCCCCCAGCCCCTTTTCTTTAGCCAATTTGCGGCGCTGCTCCGAATATTCCTTGCAGACCAGGGGGAACTTCTTGGGGTCCAGGCCGTATTGGCGGTAGTATTCGGCGGGTGCCAACTTATGGGCTTTACGCAAATGGGCTTTTAAGGTCCGCATCTTCTTCCCGCATTCCAGGCAGACCACGTATTTTTCTTTAACGATCTCTTCCAACGGGATAGAGGGCTGCTTCACTACAGCTTCCTGTTGCCCCTTTTCTGGGTCAGATGCGGCCTCGGCCAGGGAAATTTCCCCTTCCAGGGAGGATAATAGATTGTATATATCTTTAATCTCCTCCACCAACTCCTTGGGGGTGAGTTCGCTCATGGAGGCATGGGACATTACAATTTGAGCCGTCAATTTCATGACTTCGCTAGGCATGAAAATCGTTCCTTTCTTTATAATTTATTAAAATACCGTGATGCAGCAGGGTAGGCAGTACCTATGGGAAGCATTTATATTTAACTATTACTTATCTTGTCAAGATAATTTTAAGAACGTTAATATTTTTTCCACAATTTTATTAATTTTACTCCTGCTTATATGCACGAATGTCCCGAATCACCTCTACAACTCAAGATTTACTTCCCTTGGCCATATTCTGTAAGAGATGAGGGTCACTGATAGTAATCTTTCCCTTTTCCATCTCTATCGCTCCCAAACTTTTGAATCGGGCCAAAGTGCGGGACAAGGTTTCACTGATTGTGCCCAGGTAAGCTGCCAGGTGGGTTTTGGTGGTAGGTAACTCAAAGGTCAGTCCTGGGGCGATACGGCCATGAGTTTCCGTGCATCTTTCCAAAAAATAACGCGCCAGTCGCGCTGATACTTCCTTCAGGGAAACATCTTCCAGTTGTTTGGTCAGGTGATATAGCAACCGGCTCAGAGTGGCGAGCATATTGCGGGCCAGGGCCGGAGAAGCCGCCAAGTGTTGCAGAAAGGTCTTGCCGGGGAAAAAGAGGGTTTGACTCTCTTCCAGGGCGATGGCCGTGGCCGGGTAAGGACTGGCCGCAAAGACCACCGCCTCCCCGAAGGTCTCCCCGGGCTGCACCAGCCGGATAATATATTCCTTGCCGTCCGGGGAGCTTTTCACCAGTTTCACCAGCCCGGTCACCAGCAGGTAAAAGCCCTGGGCCTCCTTTCCCTCCCAGAAGATGGCGGCCTGGCGGGGAAATTGGCGGTTTACCGCCAGGTCCGCCAGGGTCTCCAGGTCTGCTTCCGAAACCCCGGAGAAGAGATGGGTCTGCCGTAGTACCTTCTTTTTCTGGATAACCCCCTCCTGCGGCCTGGTCGGCCATGATTTGAATTTTGTTTAATTTTGCAGCAACTGCATTATTTGACAAGAAAAATATGTGGGGGCGCGCTCCCCTGTGAGCCAGATGCCTGGACGCGCCTTTGCAGTTGACGGGGCAAGAGCCGGTTTGATAGAGTGCTAAGGCTGCTAACAACAGGAACCCCGGGGGCATTGCCGGCCCGGGGCGCTAACTTCATGGCCGAAAGGAGCACCGTATGATTTCCCTTAGATGGGCTATGATTGTACTCTTGGCGTTTTGCTGGCTGGCAGCCGGCTGCGGCTCCAAGGAAGAAAACGTCATCCCCGTCGGCGTCAACGCCGAACTCACCGGCAGCAAACCCACGGTGGGCGACTCCTGCAAGAAGGCCGCGGAGCTCCTGGCCGCCCAGGTGAATCAGGCCGGGGGGATCAAGGTGGGGGAGAAGAAATATCCCCTGAAACTCTTCGTCGAAGATAACGAAGATAAGGCCGAATCCGCCGCGGCCGCTTCCCAGAAGCTCATCAGCCAGAACAACGTCCTGGCCATCATCGGCCCCAACGCCTCGGGCAACGCCATCCCCGCGGCCCGTATCTGTGAAGACGCGGGGGTGATCATGATCACCCCCTGGTCCACCAACCCCAAGACCACGGAAGGCAAGAAATACGTCTTCCGGGCCTGTTTCATCGACGATTTCCAGGGCCAGGTGATGGCCAAGTTCGCCCGGGACAACCTCCAGGCCAAGACCGCCGCGGTCCTTTACGACGTGGCCTCGGAATACAACAAGGGCATTGCCGAATTCTTTAAGAAATTCTTCGAGGCCGCGGGGGGCAAGGTGGTGGCCTTCGAGTCCTACACCAAAGACGATAAGGACTTTTCCTCCCAGTTGACCAGCATCAAGGCCGCCAACCCGGACGTCCTCTTTCTGCCCAACTATTACAACGAGGTGCCCCTCCAGGCCCAACAGGCCCGGCGCCTGGGGCTGACCTGCCCCTTTATCGGCTCTGATTCCTGGGGCAGCGAGGAACTTTTGCGCCTGGGAGCCAAGGATCTGGAAGGCGCCTTTTTCAGCACTCATTACGCGCCGGATATCGCCACCCCCAAGGCCCAGAAATTCATCAAGGACTATGAAGCCAAATACGGCAAAAAGCCCGATGATGTGGCGGCCCTGACTTACGACGCCTGCCAATTGCTGTGCGCGGCCATCGCCCAGGCCCAAAGCCTGGACCGGAAAAAGGTGCGGGATGCCCTGGCGTCCATTCAGAAGTTCGAAGGGGTCACCGGCAAAATGGATTTTAAAACCAAGAATGACCCCGTCAAGAGCGCGGTCATCCTGCAGATCAAAGACGGCAAGTTCAAATACCACGCGGCCGTGCAGCCTTAACTTGAAAGGATAAAAGGTTAAAAGGTTAAGAGGGGAAGAGGGGAAAAGGGGAAGAGGGAAAAGCAACTTTTTAATGATTACTCTCTTGCCTTCTTAACCTTTTCCCCCTTCCCCTTTTCACCCAAAGACGAACGCAGGCCAACCATTCATGCTCCAAATATTGGGACAAAACGTCTTAAACGCCCTGCAACTGGGGAGCGTCTATGCCCTCATCGCCCTGGGCTACACCATGGTCTACGGCATCCTCACCCTCATCAATTTTGCCCATGGCGACATCTTCATGGTGGGGGCCTACTTAAGCCTGGCGGCCGCGGCCTTTCTCCTGGGGCTGCCCCTGGGCTTACCCCTGGTGGTGGTGTTTGTGGGGGCCATGGTCTTCAGTATGTTGCTAACCGCGCTGTTGGGGGTGACCATTGAGCGGTTGGCGTACCGCCCCTTGCGCCAGGCCCCCAGGGTCTCCGCGGTGATCACCGCCCTGGGGGTGGGGCTCTTCCTGGAGAATTTTACCTTGGGCCTCCTGGGCCCGGAGCCCCGGCATTTCCCCTCCCTGATCACCATGGGCGTCTGGGAGGTGGCGGGCCTCACCATTACCCCCCTGCAGGTCCTCATCATCCTGGGGGCCGCGGTGCTGATGGTCCTTTTGGACCTGTTGGTGGGCCACACCCTGCTGGGCATGGCCATGCGGGCTATTTCGTACAACCGGCCCATTGTGCCGTTGATGGGGGTGTCGGTGGACCGGGTGATTTCCCTGACCTTCGCCATCGGCTCCGCCATTGCCGCCGCGGGGGGCTTGTTGTACGGCCTGGCCTACCCGGTCCTGGACCCCTACATGGGCATCCGCATCGGCTGGTGGGCCTTCATCGCCGCGGTGGTGGGGGGCATCGGCAATATCCGGGGGGCCATGCTGGGGGGTTTTATCCTGGGCGCGGTGGAAATCTTCACTCCCATGGTGCTCCCGTCTTCCACCTACCGGGACTTCGTGGCCTTTTCGCTCCTGCTCCTGCTCCTGGTCTTCAAACCCACGGGCCTGCTGGGCCGCCCGGTGTTTGAGAGAGTTTGATTTGACAGTGATTCAGTAATTAGTAATCGGTAGTCAATATCTGTGTCTGTAAGCCTTTTTTTACTGATTACTGATCACCGATTGCTGATTACTATTTAATTCGAAGTTCCCCATTTAATGGCAATTTCAGATAAACAAAAAAAACTAATCATTTGCCTCGGTGCGGCCCTGCTCCTGGCCCTGGCCTGGCTCCTCCCCGGGGCCGGCCTCCTCAACCCCTACCTGGTGCAGATCCTCATGTACGCGGGGATCAACATGATCCTCACCCTGAGCCTGAATCTGGTGAACGGCTACATGGGGGAGTTTTCCGTGGGCCACGCCGGGTTCATGGGCATCGGCGCCTACGCGGCCTCCATCCTCACCGTCTGGGTCCTGCCCCGGTCCTGGGCTCTGTGGACTTTTCCCGCGGTACTGGTGGCGGGGGGCCTGGCCGCGGCCGTGGCCGGTCTGGTGGTGGCCTTCCCCTCCTTCCGCACCCGGGGGGATTACCTGGCCATCGTCACCCTGGCCTTCAACATGATCGTCAAGAGCGTCCTGGAAAACCTGGAAATCCTGGGAGGCCCCCGGGGGTTTCTGGGCATGCCCCGCCTCACCAACCTCTTCTGGGTGGTGGCTTGGGTATTGATAACGGTTTTGGTGTTGCGCCGCCTGGTTTATTCCAATTTCGGCCGGGGCATCACCGCCATCCGGGAAGACGAGGTGGCCGCCAACCTCACGGGGGTGGACACCCGCCGCCTCAAGCTCTACGCCTTTCTCATCTCCGCTTTTTTCGCGGGGGTGGCCGGGGGGCTCTTCGCCCATTTGCTGCAGTTCATCAACCCCCGGAGCTTCTCCATCCTCAAGTCCACGGACATGCTGGTGATGGTCTACCTGGGGGGCGTGAGCAGCCTCACCGGGTCGCTCCTGGGGGCCGCGATCTTTACCCTGCTCATGGAGATCCTGCGGCCCCTGGGCCTGTGGCGCTGGGTGGTGGGGCCGCTGCTTTTGGTATTATTGATGATCTTTCGGCCTCAGGGGATCATGGGGTTCAGGGAATGGAAGTGGTTGGGCCAAGGGCCAGGGGTCAGGGGTCAGGACGCAATGCCATAGAGCGTGCCGGGCACACCGGATTATGGCGGCCATGGGCCGCCCTATATTGAGGACAAAAGGGAATGAGGGGAAAAGGGGAAACGGAGAAGGTTTTAATTATTTCCTTTTTCCCTTTTAACCTTTTCCCCTCTTCCCCCTTGATGAAGAATTTATGTCGTTATTAGAAATAAACGACCTCTCCCACAACTTCGGCGGCCTGCGGGCGGTCAGCGATTTTTCCCTGGAGGTCAGGGAAGGGGAACTGGTGGGTCTCATCGGCCCCAACGGCGCGGGCAAGACCACCATCTTCAACCTGATCACCGGGGTCTTTAAGGTAGGCCAGGGGCAGATAAAATTTCAGGGGGAAGACATTACCCGCTGGCGCAGCCACCGCATCAGTTCGGCGGGCATTGCCCGCACCTTTCAGAATATCCGGCTATTTAAGGAGTTGAGCGTCCTGGACAACGTGCGCCTGGGGGCCTATGCCCGCCATGCCTACAGCCTCCTGGACGCGGTGGGGCGCAGCCGCAATTTCCGCCAGGAAGAGGAGCGGCAGCGGCAGCGGGCCGATTCCCTCTTGGCCCGCTTTAATCTCTCCCGTTACGCCGACACGCCGGCCCGGAATCTGCCTTACGGAGAGCAGCGGCGGGTGGAGATGGCCCGGGCCTTGATCAGCGGGCCCCGGCTGCTCCTTTTAGATGAGCCCGCGGCGGGCATGAACCAGAGCGAGGCCCAGGAGCTCATCCGCCTCATTTTAGAAATTAAAGAGGAATTTTCCCTGACCGTCATCCTCATCGAGCATCAGATGCGGGTGGTACAGAATCTCTGCCAGTGGGTCAAGGTGCTGGACTTCGGGGAGACCATCGCCTCCGGCCCCCCCCAGGAGATGCAAAGCCACCCAAAAGTATTGGAGGCTTATTTAGGGAAAGATGGAGCGTTGGCTGGGGAAGAATCCGGAAATGTGGCATAGAGTAGAGGGGGAAAAGGGAAAAAGTTAAGAGATAAGGACCTGCCTTCCCCTTTTAACCTTTTTTCCTTTTAACCTTTTCCCCCCTGCGAAAGCAGACAGCTATGACTTTACTCGAAGTAATCGACCTGTGGATCGCCTACGACCGCATCAACGCGGTACGGGGGGTCTCCTTTGCGGTGGGGGAGGGGGAAATCGTCACCCTCATCGGCGCCAACGGCGCGGGGAAATCCACCATCCTCAGGGCCATCTCCGGGCTGCTGCCCGCGGCCCGGGGCAGCATCACCTTCGCAGGTGAGGACTTGCTCAGCCTGCCGGCCCATCTCCGGACGCAGCGGGGCATTGCCCACGTGCCGGAGGGCCGGGGGATCTTCGGCAACCTGACGGTCCTGGAAAATCTGCGCCTGGCGGCCTATGGCCGCAGCCAGGCCCAGTTTCGCCAAGATCTGCGGGAGGTTTACCGGCTCTTTCCCCGCTTGGCGGAACGGCGGCAGCAGTGGGGCAACACCCTCTCCGGCGGCGAGCAGCAGATGCTGGCCGTGGGCCGGGCCTTGATGAGCCGGGGGCGGCTGCTGCTCCTGGATGAACCTTCCATGGGCCTGGCCCCCATGCTGGTCCGGGAGATCTTTAAGGTCATCCAGCGCCTCAACCGGCAGGGGGCCACCATTCTGTTGGTAGAACAAAACGCCAACCTGGCCCT
Organism: Syntrophobacterales bacterium; assembly: GCA_020060385.1. Taxonomy (GTDB): domain Bacteria; phylum Desulfobacterota; class Desulfobaccia; order Desulfobaccales; family 0-14-0-80-60-11; genus SURF-52. The sequence goes on from JAGVAH010000071.1 coordinate 17,495, forward strand.
GGAAGTGGCCCACCGCGCCTATATCCTGGAAAACGGGGAAATCTTCCTCTCCGGCCCCAGCCGGGAACTGCAGCACCACCCCCGGGTCCAGGAGGCTTATCTGGGAGGATGATTATTAGCTGTCAGCTATCAGCTTTAAGCTTTCAGCTTCTTAAAAATAAAAACAGGACAAAGCTCAAAAGCGAATCTGAACTCGGTGCAGCGCCAACCCTCGCAGCAATTATTTAGCTGACCGCTGATAGCTGAAAGCTGACAGCTTCTTCTTACCGCACCACCCGCCCCCGCAGGTCGTGGGCGTGGTGGTTTACGGCCTGCCACAGGTCCTGGTGTTCCCCTTCGTGTTCGTAGCGGCAGAGGAAGCGTTCCCCCAGTTCCTGGCGGCAGTCGCAGCAGAGGTGGTAGAGGTCGTCCAGTTTCTTTTCCATGCGGGTTAAGAGCCGCCAGAGGAGAAAGGCGCTCACCCCCGCGAAGAGGCCCACCAGGGAGACCAGAGTGCCGGTATGTTCCGCCAGGTCCTGATAGGACATATCTTACGAACCCTCATCCTTTTAGGAAAGCCACACGCAAAAACAGAAAACAGAAAACAGAAAACAGAAAACCGTCTTTAAGGCTTGGACACTCCGGCCCGGAGGGCCGCCAGGCCCAGGGCCCCGGCCAACCCCAGGATCGTGTTGTATTGGCTCTGATCAATCCAACCCAGGCTCTGGGCGAAGGTGGCCAGGCCCAGCACCGCCGCGGTAATATAAGTTTTCTTTCCTTCCAGCATCTCATTCCTCCCAGCCGGTGATGTGCACTACCTGGTTGGCGGTGTTCTCGTTGTTGAAATAAATACGGCTGCCTTCGAGAAGGCGGCATTGAAAGGGCATGGCCCCCCGTGCGCCCTGGAAATCCCCGGAGGGGGGGGCGCCATGGAGAATCAGGGCCGGATTGCTGCCGTCATAGGATAAGGCCAGTTTCAGATCCGCGCCTCCGGACGCGCTGGCATAACCCCGGAGTATCCGGGCTGTGGGCGGGACCAGGAGCCCCAGATCGTATAAGGTGTAACCGTTGATGGCGCCGCTGGCCGCCTGGCGGGGAGTAAGGTAAGAGAAACGTCTCCCCTCCTGGTAAAAGGGGACCAGGTTGCTGTCGCTGCCGTTCAGCACCATCCCCAGGCAGCGGAAGTTGGTGTTGGGCAGCACCATGAACCAGTCCCCCTGGGCCAGGGTCAGGGCGCTGCCGCCGTAAGTGATGGTGCCCCCGGTGCCGTTGTCGCTGTTGTTGGCGGTAATGAGGCGCACCAGTCCCCGGGAGGCGCCGCTGAGCACCAGGATTTTACCAGCCGCCAACTCGTCCGCAGTGAAACCGTAGCCGATATTCCCGTTGTTACCGTTATTCCGCAAGGTGATGATCTGGGTGGCCTGGGACGAGACCCGCATCACCGGCAGGGCCTTGAGGGTGAAGCTGGTGTCGGCCGCGCCCGCCAGGGCATAAATGGCATACCACTGGCTGGCCTTCTCCGTGCCCCAGAGGCTCCCGGAGGTGGCGAAATTCAGCACCAGGGCCGTGGAGTTTTCCCGGTAACGGCCGTCCGCCAGGTTGCCTGAGACCCACTGCCCCGGATGCATTGGCGAAGGAAAGCCGCACAGCATCAACCGGGCTTTGCAGTCCGCGGTGGCGTTGACCCGGAGATTGGCAGCGTCCACAAATTCCAGGACCGGAGGCAGGGCCAGTTGGAAACCTTCCAGCACCGCGTCTTCAATCTTCTCGAAGTCACTTTTTAAGATGACCTGGCGGCCCGTGCCGCTGCCCCATTTGCTCTGGGGAAGATGGATCAGGGACATAGGGTATCCTCGCTTAATCTAGAATTTGGGGGGGCCGGGGAAAATAGTGATCAGTGATCAGTGGTTAGTAGACGGAAAAATCACTGATTACTGAAATTCTCCTCCCCCCATCAGCCGCAGTAAGCCCGATATTGCCAGTTGGCGTCATAGGAGCTGTTCTGGTCGATGGCGTAGTTATCGTAGTCGGTCCCGGAGGCGTCCACGGCCCAGGAGCCGACCCGGTTCAAGGGCCGGGTTAAAAAGAGGCGGGTGGTGCGGCGTCCCAGGTCCAGGTCTTTGCCGGTAACCGCAAATTCATCCCGGTCCAGGCCGTGGAAGTCCGAAGATACCGCCACCGTATCCCCCAGCTCCATCCTGGCCCCCTCCAGCCAGGTCTCCGCCTCCGCCAGTTCCCAGGGGTTGGCCAGGCGTTGCAGCAGGCGGGTAGCCAGCAACTGCGCGACCTCGGGGTTTTCCAGGACCACCGGCCCGCCATAGCGGCAATCCAGGTCGATGGCCTGTTCGCCCCAGGCCTCGATGGCCGCGTCGTCCCGGGCTTCGGCGTACTGGCTGTTGTCCTGGTCGTAGTCGGCATAACGCAGGCGCACCAGGTTCTTGACGCCCTCCAGGTCGTAGCTCAGGGTCAGGGAGCGGATCTGCCCCGGGGCCAGCTCCACCAGGTTATCCAGGAGCAGGAAGCGGAGCAGGCGCTGGAACCAGTGCCACTCCCCCTGGCGTTTGGCATACTCCAGGGCCGCGCCCAGCATTAACACCACCGCCTCCAGGGAGCCCATCTGGGCCAGGCACAGGTAGTGGGGGATGTAGTCCCAGACATCCGCGGCCTCGCTGATGGTGAAGGGAATCAGGTCGGCATTGAGGACATTGGGCTTGCCGTCCCCGGCCTGGCTGAAGGTCCAGGATAGGAGAGCGTCAAAATGGGCCGCATCTTGGGAGGTGGAGGGAAAAGGGTAGGCCTGGCCCGCGGCCCCGTTCACCGCCAGGCCGAAGGCCTGGAGGACCAGGGCGTTCAGCCAGGCGTAATGGTAATCGCTCTGGTAGCCGCCATAATCCTGGTCTCCCCGGTTTTCCCGGAGATCGTCCAGGAACCGCCGGGCCCAGATGCCGGCCCGGGCATCGCCGTTACGGAGGTAAACATAGAGGCAGCCCAGAATCAGGGACGCGGCCATGCCCGGGTCATAGGGGGAATTGGCCAGAAAACCGTATTCAGAGAAGACCTGGGGAAATTGCCAGCCCGGGCCGTCCGCCAGGACAAAAAGATCCAGCCAGTTCAGCCAGTGGTCCAGGATGGTCCAGGCCTGGGGGTCATTGGTGAGGAAATAATACTGGGCCAGGCGCATGAAGGCCCAATACTGCCCCAGGCCGCAGCCTACCTCCGGGTAGGCGCTGCCGTTGACCGTGCCCTGGACGATGCCCCAGGCGTTTTCGTGCTCCCCGGCCGGCAACACCCGGCGCTCATACTTTAAGTAATCCAGGGAAAAGACCCCGCTGGAGCCGATATTGAGGTAGGCAGTGTTGGTGAGGCCGTTGCCTGCCCCCAGAGCATCGTTCCCCAGGAGGGCGCCGTCTTTGACCTTGTAAATTTTGCCCTCTCCCGGCGAGACCATCCAGGTGAGCAGATGCCAGTCGCCGTCCAGGACCCCGGGGATGTCGGAGTAGGAGTCTCCAGCGCTGGTAGTTACCTTGAGTTGCAGGGCCGCGCTCCCCGCCTCCTTGGTCTGGACCACCCAGCCGTCCGTTCCCATTTTATCCACCAGCCAGCACCAGCCGCTGCCTTGGGGGGAACCCTTGATGATCAGGGTCAGGGAAAAGGGGTCCAGACCCGGCTCGAACAGGGAGTTGCTGGCCAGGCTGGCATGGGCCGAGCCGTCGAAACTCACCGCGGTGTTCCCCGGCTGGCAGACGCCGGGGACGTACGCGGGGCCGCCGTTGCTCCAGCTCAGGGTGTGGCCGTGGCCGGAGGCGTCGGTGAGCCCGCCGTTGAAAGGCCAGGCCCCGCTTACCAGGCCGTAATGGCGGTACTTGGGCCACCAGGAAAAGCCGGTAAAATCCTCTTCGCCGCACAGGGCGATGTTTTCCACGTCATTGCGGGTATGCACGGGCATTATGGGGCCTTTGACGCCCCCATAGCGGCTGTGGAATCTATCCTGGGCGTCCCGGTGCAGATTGAGGTAATTCTGGCTCAGGTTCATGGCCCCCACCAAATAGGGGCCCAGGGGTTGGGCGTAATGCACCAGGGTGGGGCCCCGCCAGGGGTTTTGGCCGTACGGGGTGAGGGAGATGGCCAGCCGGGGGGTATAGGGGTAGGGGTCGGCGGCCTCCAGATTCAGGCTGATCTCATCCAGCCACCACTCATGGTCCGGCAGCCCCTGCTGCTCCATCTTGAATTCCAGGAGCCGCAACCGCTGGGCCCCGGCAAAGGTGAGGTGGTCCCCGAACTTGAGGTCCGTGACATAAAAAGCCCCGTTCGTGGGCGGCGCGGCCGGGATGCCCAGATCCACCACCTGCAGGGGGTGGGTAAGGGGAGTGGTGCCCCAATCCAGGCCCATTTCCCCCAAGTTCACCGTCACCCGCTGCCAGGAATTGACCTGGACGTTCACGTCCTTATAAAAATAACTGTCCTGGGCGTCCTTGACCTTGACCCGCAGATTCAGGGTGTTGGCCCCGGAAACCACCGGCTTGATGAGGAAATTGAGGTTGGTCTGCCCGGTGGAATCGCAGCGCTGGGGGTCGATGCCCACCCACGCCCCCCAGGCCGTGGCCTGGGAAGTGAGGTCCCAGGTGATGAGCCTCTGGGTATAGAAGGTATCTCCCAATAGGACCTGGGTCTCTTCCCAATCACTAATGGTGATGTCGCTGTCATCCGGGGCATAGCCGGAATACCAGGCGCCCCACATGCCCCGCACCCGGTCGCCGTCGTCAATGATATTGTCCCGGCGCCAGAACTGGTCAAAGGGGATGTCAAAAGAGGTGGTCTCGGTGAAGCGGTCCGGCAGGGGGTGCACGAACACATGCTGCGGCCCCCAGGGGTCCTGGTCCAGGGCGCTGGAGTCATTTAAGGACACCAGCAGGCGGCGGGGGTGGATGGCCGGGTCTCCTCCCCAAAACTGCCAGTAGTCCCCGGCCACTAAATCAGTGCCGCTGCCGGACTCCCAATAGACCTGGATGCCGCCCCACAGGTCCACGGGGTGGTCCCGGTCCCCGGTGATTACGCCACTGGCTTCCCAACTCTGTCCTGCGTCCCGGGACCAGCGGCAGGTGGCCTGGCCCACCTCCCCCCCGTTTTCTATCTGCACCACAAACCTGCGCTTTTCCTGGGGGGTGTAATCTCCGGCAATTACCAGGTTGGCGCTGCCGCTTCCCACTTTCGTGAGATTATGGACCCTCCTGGTGCCCCCTGGTCCCCGCAACTTGAGCCGGACCCGGTCGATGGCGTCGAAGGGACTGAGGGTCAGGGACCAATCCAGGCCGTAGCCGCACCAGGCGGCATCCTGGAGGCTGGGCAATTCCGCCCGGAGATGGAGCTCCCGGGTGGAGGAGCCGGGGGCCTGGGCAATTTCGAAGGCCTGGAAGGCATCCTTGCCGATGGTGGAGCCCCGGTAAAGCAGATACGCACCCTGGTCCCAGCCCTGGCGCTCAAAAGAGTCAAAGATCAGGGGGGAGGTGCAGCTCTCCTCCCGGGGGAAAAAGACATCCCAGAGGAATTTAATGTGGGGCTGATAATCCCGGCCTTGCTCCCGCCCCGCCAGGTGCAGGAAGACCATGAGGTCCAGGATGCGGTCCACCGCGAAATCATAGGTATAGTCATCCTGGGCCCGGTAAGCCCGGCGGATGCAGGGATAGTTGTTCAGGGGCTCATATTTAACTGCGTTTTCGCCGGTTAGATAGAAATAGTACAGTTGCACCGCAGTGCCCGGGGCCAGGGGGGCGCCCAGGGTAATGACGGTGGTATTCCCCTGGTTGATGAAAGACCCGCCCTGGAAATAGTTGGTGAGATCCCCGGACAAGGGGTCGGCCCAGAATCCCCCCCAAGGAAACTCGGTCTCCGCCAGCCACACCCCCCGGATCAGGCAGACCTGGCCGCCCCCGGGATTGGGACTGCCGATGGTGACCTGGCCATTCCCCTGGACCAGGGCGGTGGCGCCGCTCCAGTTCCCCGCCACCGCCTCCTGCAAGGGTGTCCCCCCCATGTTGTCGAAGACCCAGTTGAACTGGGACGCCCGGGCCCACTGGATACGCGGCATTGGTGCTCCTTTAACGCCTTTGCGTCTTGACGCCTTGGCGTGAGGTGTTTCTCACGCCAAGACGCCAAGAGCGCCAAGTTATTCTTCTCCCAAATAGGCCTTGATTCTGATCTCTCCGAAATCCACCCAGAGGTCGTAGAGGCAGCGTTGCAGGATTTCCCGGAGGGCCTGGGCCGCGGTCACATTCTCAAAGCACACGCCGATGGCGTAGCTGGGGGTGAGGCTCTTGGCCAGGTCAAAGGTTTCCTGCTGCCTGGCCCCACTCAGACCCACCGCGGCCAGGATGTCGCTAATGATTGCCACCGGGTGGGTGGTGGCGTCCTTTACCACCCGGGCCTCCACCTGCCCGGAGCGGCCGGTGACGGTGATTAGCCCCGTTTCCGGATCTGCCGCCACCCGGTCCTGGGTCGCGGCGCGGTTCAGGTAGATCGCGGTGATGGCGGCAAAGGGGCCGCCGTAGACCTGGTAGTGGTAGACCCGCGGCTGGGCGGTGAAGGTCCATTGATCCCCGTCCACCAGGTCCGTGCCGGTGCCGGACTCCCAATACACCGCCAGGCCCTCTTCCAGCTCCACCGGGTTTTCGGGGCCGGCGGTAGTCACGCCCGTCTCCCGCCAGCTCTGCCCCTGGTTCACGGACCAGCGGCAGGAGGCCGCGCCCACCTCCCCGCTGTTTTCCACCCGCAGCAGGTAATCCCGGACATATTCACCAAGGTAAGTGCCGGTCACCTTGAGGACCGCACTGCCGGAGCCGTTTTTCACCGGCTCCCCCACCTGGGCGGCAATGGTCTCCGTCAGTTCCGCGCCGGCCCGGTAAGGGCCCCGCATAAAAGGCTGCCTCACCCCCTCCAGGGAGGGAGCCCCCAGAAAGGTTTGCAGCCGGGCCGCCACCCAATCCCGGCTTTCCAGTTGCACCCGGTGTTCCCCACTCCAGGCGTGGGCCATCCCGGAGAGGCGCTCCAGCTCCCCTTGGTAGGCCAACTGCCACTCCACCCGGCCGCTGGAGAGTTCCCAGCCATGATAGAGGGCCAGCCTCTTTTGCCTCCAGGGCAGGCCCAGGAGATAAAAATTTTCCGCGCCTGCCAGCCACTGCCCCCGGCGGTTGTCCAGCAGCAGGGTATGGTCGCCGACCCGCAGCTCGCTGAAATCCCGGGCCAGGTCCACCCGCACCGCGCCGGGGTCCAGAACCTCTCCTTCAGGCAGACTCAGGCGGCCTTCCAAGGAGAGATTGGCCAGATAACCGGGAGAAACGCCCTCCGCGCAGTAACCCTCATACCCCCCGTCCGGGGCTTGGTCTGGGGCATGGGCCGTGAATTCATCCGCGTCTTCCCCGGCATCCACGGCCCAGTACCTCAGGGTTTCCGTGAACTCCACCTTTACCTGAAAATAGGGGAGCAGAGCGTATTCTTCCCCCTGGCTCATGGACAGATAAGAGGCGCTGCCGACTTCCCCGGCGCTGGCCGCGGTTCTAAAAGACACCTGGGCTTCCATCTGTGCGGCCTGGTCATCCCAGGAGGCGTTCACCAGATTGAGATAAGGGGAATAAGTGTGCAAAACCGGGGAAGTCCAGGACGCGGTGGTGAAATAACCTGACGCCAACACCAGTTTCCCCGCCTCGCCCCCATAGGCCGTATGGGTAAATTCCCCGGAACCGGCAGCCAACCCGTAGTCCAGGTCAAAGGGATACAGAACCGCCTTCACCCGGGGCCTGGCCCCCCGATCGCGGGTTTCCTCCTGGAGATATTCGCCGCTGGTAGTTCTCATAGACTCATGACCATGAACATGGCTTGAGTGATCAGCAATCAGTAATCAGTGTTCATTTCTGAGTTACTGATCACTGATCACTGATCACTGATTACTATCTTTCGGTATTCACCTGTGCCTCAAATCTCTTCCAGGACCATGCTCCCGCTCCACGCACCCGGCGCGACTTCCCGGAAGTCCAGGTCGCTGGTCCAGGCCCCGGTAAAGGTTTTGGCCCCCGTCGCGTCCCGATAAAAATCGATGTCCACTTGGGCCTGTTTGATGGCCGTGAACTGGTCCTTCTGGGCCGCGGAGATATACTGGAACTTCAGAACCCAGCGTTGCTTCAGGCCCCGGGAATAGCTCCTCAAGGTGCCGTCCAGGGCCCGTTCCCGGTCGGTTTCATCCTGGACCAGTTCCTGGTAATCCCGGGAGAAGTTGACCGGCAGGGTGTAGCTTTGGCGGCTGCCCCCCACCGGGGTCCATTCCATTTTGGCGTTGGCCATGGGGTCCTCGTTACCAGCGGCGGTCCGCGTCTTTCTGGAGCAAGGGGAGGATGTGGCGCTGCACCAAACGGCCCCAGTCCAGGCGGCTTACCCCTTGGGCATCCAGGCTCTGCACCTGGATGGAGATGTCATAGCGGGGAGCGGTTCCCGGAGACGAGAGGTCGAACCTACCTGACCTCAGGGCTTCGAAATTTTTCTCCCCTATCCGGGCCATGGTCTCCCGGGGCAGGATGCCCTCCCCGGTTTGGGCCAGGATCAATTGTTCCTCGCTGCCCCTGGCCCCCGGAGGGACAGCCAGCCCCTGGTGGGCGGAGACGATGCCCCCCTGGTGGAACAGGCCGCCGAAACTCAGGCCGCCTGCCAGCCAGGAGAGCCAGCCGCCCCCATCCCCTCCGCCCCAGAAGCCCAACCAGGACTGCCCCGCTTTCTCCAGGGTCTGGATAAAATTCTCACACCAATCCTCCAGATCGCTGGAAATCTCCCCCAGGGCATTTCCCATACTCTGGCGCAAAGAGCTGCCCGTGGCCTCCCCCTGGGCCGCCAGGTCCGCGAAACTGGCCTGGGCCAGGCCGGACATCTGATCCAGGGAACCTTGCCACTCCCGGGAGAACGCGGCCCAACTCTCCTGCATCTGCTGCATCTCGTTATTCCAGACGGCTAGGCGACTGCGGCTGTACTCCTGGCTGAGACTGAGCATCTCTTCCTGCCCGGTCCGGAAAGCCGCCAATTCCTTGGCGGTATATCCTGTATCAGATCTGTCTCTGGGCATTTTCACCTCCCTGGCCCCCTGTCAGGATCCGCCTCACGACCCCCAACAGCAGCCAGGTTTCCAGGCTCAAGTCATTGGCCCGGAAGGGGTAGCCCGCCTGGCGGAGGCGGTGCAGAAATAGGAGGTGCCAGGTCCAGGGGGAGAGACTTTCCGGACGGAGGTACTCCTCACACACTTCACAGGCCCAGGCCGCGAAAGCGCCATTCTGGGCGCGGCAGCGGCGGCGTTCCCCGGGTCCGCAGAGCCGGCCCTGGGCCACTGCCTGCAAATCCCGGGGCAACGGCCAGTCTGCCAGCAGGGCTCTCCCTGACCCAGCTATATCCTCTAACCCGAACATTCCTGATCCTCCCGGGACACCACCCGCAGGCCTTCAAAGATCTGCTGGGCCAGGTAGGAGACCAGGTCCGGGGCGTGCTGCCGCAGCCGCTCCTGCCAATCGGGGTGGCGCTCCGGGTCCAGGGGCGTCTCCTCGCCATTGACCGTGACCAGGAAGTCCCCCGGGCCGAACCCGGTGAGAATCTCCAGCCCGAACCTGAGGCGGGTCTCCCCCAGGCAGAAGCGGCGCTGCCCCCCTTCCAGGCGGAAGGCCGACACTTGATAAGCCACCCGCTCCTCGGAAGTGGGCCGCCGGTAATATAAGGTCACCTCCGACCCCGACACCGGATCATGCACCATTAGAGAGTGTCTATCTTCCCCTAGGACCCTGGGCATAGTTTCTCCATACAGACAGTAATCAGTAATCAGTGGTCAGTGGTTTGTTATTATTTACTGATTACTGATTACTGATTACTGATCACTGATCACTGGCTACTCTCCTAAGCCGCGTAACCGCTCACCTTATTCTGCACCCGGGCGATGACGGAGCCGTAGGTGTCGTCTTCCAGGACCGCGAATTCCACTTCTTCCCCCAGGCGGCGCTGGGAGACCTTTACCGGTGCGGACAAGACCGCCACCCGGGGAAAGATCAACTCCACCTGGTAATTGAGTCCCGACTCGAACTCCGGCCCCAGGGCCAGGAGGTGGATTGCCAGGGTGTCGTTGTCCCGGAGATGTTGGGCCAGGAGAAAATCCCGGAAGTCCCGGTCGAATTCCAGTTTCTGCTCCCGCCCGGACCTAAAGACCCGGTTGGCGTAAGTTACGCCTGCTCCCGGAGTGCGTTCCGGAGTCAGGTTGTTGGTGCAGGTCCAACTCAGGCGGCGCAGTTCCGCGGCCCACTGGTATCCCCCCAAGATGGCGCTGCCGTCCCAGCGTCCCCCTATATTCACGGCCACCTGGCTCACCTTCAGGGGCGGCTCTTCCACCCGGGAAGGAAACAGCATCCAGCCGCTCTCCGGGGGCAGGTAATAAACCCTAAAAGTGGTAGCCGTGGCGCTGCTCCCCGGCGGGGTAATGGTGATCACCGCCGGCGCAGCCCCGGAGACCGCGCTGTAGGCCACCTCTTCCCAGGCCTGGCTCTCCGGGTTGAGCACCTGCACGGCCTGGAGGTTGCTCAATCTCTCGGCCGCGGTGTCCCCGGCCACGCCGTGGGCCGCCAGGGTCAGGGAGCCGGCATTGAAGGCTGCGGAGATGTCCTCCACCTCCGTGTTGTCGCTGATTTTGCCGGTGCCCTTTACCGTGGCGCTGATCTTGGCCCAGCCGTCTTTGGGGAACTCAGCCTTGACCTGATCCAGGAAGCAGGAGGCAAAGCGCCGTTTCAGCACCTGGCGGCCAAAGCGCATGGCCGCGGTGAAACTGGGGTTGGACCGGGCCGGGTCCACTTCCCCGGACCGGGGTTGGAGGAGGTGGCGATAGCCGCTGCTCCCCTGGGCGGTGGTTTGCACCTGGCCCAGGGCATAGGCCAGCAGGAAGGCGAAATGCTGGGGCTGCGCCCGGGAGAAGGTGAGGGTGCCTTTCACGGTCCCCCCCAAATCATAGACGCGGTCCGCCTCCTCCTTGCCGGTCATCTCCTCCCGGTTGGCAGCCTTCAGACCCCGGTAATTGAGGAGGCTGCTCAGATCCGCCAGCAGCAGGGTGTCCAGTTCCTGTTCGGAGTTAATTGCGGTTTCCTGGTGCTGCGCCGAGACTGCCAACAGATTGTGGGTGGCCAGAAAGTTCCGGATGGACCGGGTCATCATCCCTTCTCCTTCAATTATCGCCGTCAGCTTAAAGCTTACAGCTTGCAGCTAAAAAAAATGGCGCTTGGGAAAATCTTCGCTGAAAGCTGAGAGCTGACAGATTTCTATCCTTACTCGTTAGAATCGCTTTCGTAAGCCTAAGGCGAACTTAGAAGTTTTTCACCAAGCTGGTGCGATATTCGGCCCCGTAAACGGCCAACTCCGGGCTAGTCAGCCAGGGCTCCTCTTTTTCCAGGGAGAAGGGGGTGATGGCCAGCCCCAGGTCCTGGCGCCACAAAGCCCGGCGCACCCCCTCCAGGATCTGGTAGATCCCCCCTTCTTGAGTGCGGGCCTCGGCCTCCCCCCTGAAAGGGCGCACGGCCACCAGGACGACAAAATCCAGGACCAGGTCAGAGGAGCGCATAGCCACCCACTCGCCCCGGGTACTTTGCAAGCTGACCAGCACCGCGGGCAGCCGCCGGGCCTGATGCTGCAGGTCCTGCAGCCAGTTGCCCTGATACGAGGCCACGGTCTGGACCAGGGAGCCCAGCTCGGTTTTAAGGGCCGTAAGCAAAGCCTCCTCCACGACACTCCAGGTGAGATCGGCCATGGGCAACTCCAGGGGCTACCACTCTCCCAGGGTGCGCCGGGAGAAAAGGCGGGGGTTGCTGTCCATCTCCGGGGCTTCCCGGGCCGCAGCGGGGGGCTCGCCGCCGCTGCCCGCCAGGGTTGCCTGGCCCCCGGCCACTTGTTTCAGGAAGGCCAGGGCGTCCCTGTACTTCTGCTGCCAGACCTCCGGGGCGACACTGCGCCGGCTGTAAAGATGGTAAAGGGCCAGGTCCGCGGACAGGGTCTTCACCCGCTCCGGCACCGGCGCCAGGGGCACGGTATAACGCAGGCCGCAGGCCGCGTCGATTTCCGCGTCCGCCCGGCTGATGGCCTCCGCCACCACCTGGGCGTCGGGGACCTCCCCGGACTCCGCGGTCAAGGCCGCCAGTTCGGCCTGGGAAATCATGGCGAGCAGATCGTCTTGGGTTGCATAGGCCATTACTTCTTCTCCCAATATTTGATCATGGTTTTGCCGTTTGGACTCTAAGCCGTGATGGCCCGCTCAATGCTCACCGCCAGGTCGCCGCTCTTTTCCACGGTGACCGGGGCCGCGCCCGGAAAGATGACCTTCAACTCCCCCACATAAGGCCCGGGAGTCTGATTGGTATCGGTGTCCCCAAGAAATACGGAGACGATGCCCTGGCCTGCCTGGCCCAGGTTAAAATCGTCATGTTCTTTCGAGAAGACGTAATTTTCCCCTTTGGGCGCCTTTACCCCCAGGAAAAAGGTGCATCCGTCCAGATTCACGGCCGCGCCGCTCGTATCGGTCACCGTCAGAGTGAGCAGCTTGGCCTCCCCTTGTTTGAGGGTGATGGTCTCAGCCATTGGCAGTCACCTGCAATCTGCGAATTTGGGGAGCTACAGATAAATGGCGGGTATTGACACTCAGAACCAATTTTTGGGGAATCAAAAGACACCAAAGGGTCCCTAATACCTCTCCTGACGTAATATTCCCCACTCCCTGAATCGTCACCGGCCCAGGATTGATCGTGGGCATTCCCAGGGCCGTGGCACTGGGAAGAGCGCCGACCCCCAGAAGATATTGGGGATCCACCCCATAAAGCAGCCCGTTGCCAAAGATCTCCCCAGTTCCGAATTTACCCATGTGTATCCTCTGATAGCCGGGAGCTTCCCTCGCTGCTGAGTAGCTGGTTCAATTCCTGCTGACAGCTCTGCCGCCACTGTGTTAAAAGCTGCACCTGGAAATCGATCCGGGTGATTCGCTCTTTTAGCAGCTCACAGGTCAAGTCTTTGATCTGCCCGCTTAATTGCTCAATATGCTGATCCTGGTCTCTATTCCCGGTAGCCTTGGGGGGCATCATCTGTTTCCTAACTTAAGGATATTGACGCGGTCTTCACGGTGCCGTCATTCTGTTTGGCCTTAAACATGACTTTGGCCGCGCCATTGGTCTTGTCAAACCACCAGGCGCATTCCCCCGCGGCCAAATCCCCATCTGCCGGGGCCGAATTGAGGGTGTTAAAAATACCGATTCCCCGGAGATAGCCGTTCACCTCCAATTTTTTGCCCGGGCTCGTTGTGCCGATGCCGACGTTGCCGCTGTTATCAATCGTTACTGCTTGGTTTGAACCCGTGGTGCCAAGCCAAAAAGGCAGACTATTAGCCCCCCGGAGGTAACCTCCTGTGACGGCAGTTCCATCCGCCCTATATCCGCCAATGACATAGCCGTATCCAGACCTGCCGAGATAAAACAGAGGATGTTCTCCTGCCGTCACTGAGGCATCTTCCAGGCTTAACCGGTATATTGGACTTGTTGTGCCGATGCCGACATTGCCCGCCGCATCCACGGTCACCGCCTCGGGGCTGCCGTCTGAGGCCCAGAGTTTGCTATGCTTGTGGCCGGGGTCCTGGGCCCCAATCCACTCATCATAACGCACCGCCTCCCCGGTCCCGGAGGCCGCGGCCAACCCTGTAAACTTATGACTATTCATGGCGATATTGCCGGCCATGGTGCCCCCGGCCAGGGGCAACATCAGATCCACATAGGCTTTCCGGGCCAACTGATTGCCGGTGGTGGGATTGTTGGCAGGACCCAAAGGTATGCTGGTGAAGGTCTTGACCCCGGCGATGCTCTGATCCCCGCTCTTGGCCACTAAGCCCGCGGCCTCCGCGGTTCCCGGGATCCAAGCTCCTGCCGCCTTATAAAACACATCCCCATCATTACCGCCAGTAAAGGACCCGGCGGTGTGTTTATGACCAGGGTTGATGCTGCCTGTATTTTTCAATAGATAGTCGAGGGAGGTCACCACTGCGGAGTTGTCTATTCCCACTTTGGCTTCCAGGTTGTTGAGATGGGCGGCCACAATTTCCGTAACGCCGTCAACGGCATTGCTTAATTCTGCTGGGAAAGACATGGTAGAGGAGCCCCCTTACAGCTTGAAGATTTTGTTGGCCCCATCATCCCAGGCCACGTTGATATCCCCGCCGTTGGGGGTTACCGGCAGACCGGTGGCGGTGTCGATATAAGCGATGAGCCGGGAGGTGCTCTCAGAGCCGGTGTCCTGATAAATCACCAGGGCCTCTACGGGGTCGCCGCTCACTGCGGCAAAGGTGAAATCCGCGGCGTCGGCCACCCCAGCGGCCGCCGTCTTACTGGTGAACCCGTCGCTGGTGGCCACCCGCGCGGCTGTGGGGATATCGCTCAGAAATTGGTGGGTGGCCAGGTTGACGGTGTAGTCCGCGGCATCAATGAGCACCGCCTTGACCACGTCCGTATCCCAATGGATCTGGCCCGTCAGGAAACCTTCCCGGCCTTTATCGTATAAGGCATTGGCCATCAGGGGCTCTCCTTGCGCCTTTGCGTAAAATTAATAATCTCACGCAAAGACGCCAAGACCGCTAAGTTACGCCAACTCCGGCACCACCAACAGGTCCGCAGTGCCCTGCCAGACATTGGATCTGCTGCCGCCGCTGGTTGGGTCGCCGATGATAAACTGGGCCTGGAGAATCTCCCGGGCCGACGCCTCCAGGCCCGGGGGCACCACCATCAGGTTGGGTTTAATTCCCAAGGGCCTCCCTTCGGCATTGGTCAGGGACATCATCGCCGCCCGGGTGCTGGCGTAGTTGGCCGCGGTGAGGTCCTGCTTGGAGGCGTAGGCCAACTGCCAAAGGCCGTAAGCCGACGCTCCCCGGTAGTCCACGCCGTAGCGGAATTTCTTGCGCATGAAGGCGTGCTCGTCGTCGGGCCGGTCCATGCGCACCAGCTCCACGCCCCGCCGTAGCTGAAAGATAAAGGGTTTGACGGCCCGGGAGGTGTCCAGCAGATACCAGGCGGTGCCGGACCCCCCGGCGGTATTGGCGGCGGTGCCGGCCCCCACCGGGTGGTCGGTGTCAAAGAAATATTGGCCGTCATAGCAGGTGCTGGCGAACGCGTCTTTAAGCAGATCGGCGATCAGCTTTTCCGGGTGTTTCCGGGCTTCCTGGGCCAGGGCGGCGACAATGGGGTTATAAAAACCCAGTTGCTCGTCTTCGATGTCGTTCCGCTCCACTTCGATGGTGGCCTCCCAGTCCTTGCTCTCAATCTGGTAGGCCTTGGGCTCCAAAGAGCTGATCTGCCGGTCTCCCAGCCATTCCCGGACCATGGGAAAATCCAGCAGAAATTTGTAATCCATGATCCGGGTGTTGGCCGGCACGGTCATGGCCACCCGCTCGTACCAGGTCTCGGTCTCCTGGAACGCGGCGTTGAAGACCGCGGTAAACGCGGTGTATAGTCTCGCTAAAGCCTCGGCATTGACAATCATCAGTCAGCTCCTCCTTTACCTGGCGATGTCGATCCAGCCCTTGGTGGCGGACCCGTACTTGACCAAAACCCCAACTTTGATGTCATTGGTGGGGCCGGCCGCGTCATCGAAGGTGTGGTCGTCCACCGCATACATGGGATCGCCCACCATGGCCTGGGTGATGCTGGTGGCGTCGAATTCAAATATGCCGTGCCGCCGCACCCGCACGCTCTTGGCCCCATTCGCGCCCCCGGTGTTGTCCACCTGTTCCAGGGCCACGCCCACCAGGCGGTAGCCGCTGGTATCGGCCGCAGGCGCGGCAAAGCCGTTGGCGTTGGCGCACACCAGGGAACCCGCGTAGATTTTCACGGCCGCGGCCACGGAGTAAGCCACTTCGATGCCTTCCCGGTAGGGTGTGGCCCGGTCTTTAGTCAGCGCTGCCATAATTTCTCACCTCCCCATTTAATGGGCCCGGTCGGTCCGGGCCTTGGCTTGAAGATATTGCTCCGGGGCAAGATTCAGGGAGCGGCAGAGGGCCAGTTCTTCCGGCTGCAGATGGCCCGGAGCCTGGAGGTCCTGCCGCACCTTCAGTTCCATCCTGGTGGGCACCAGTTGGGGGGCCCGGGCCACAAAGGTCTGGAAGCCCCCGGGGTCCTGGCGGTAATATTCCAGGGCCCAGGATTTCTGGGCCGGCGCGATCTTGCCCGCCTTCATGGCCTCTTCCACAACCCGGGCCGTGGTCTCGGCCGCGGCCTGGGATTTTTGGGTGCGCAGCTCCTCCTCCACCCCTTGGAGCCGGTCCACTTCCATCTGTAGGGCCTTGACAGCTTGCAGAATTTGGGAGGCTGTAGCCTCCTCCGGCAGCTTCAAGGTGGCGGCCAGGCTCTGCCAGACCTCCAGGACCTTGCCCCAGAGGGTCTGCTCATCCATCTCCGGGGGCAAGCCCATGATCAATTTGAGTTTTTCCACTTCCCCACCCTTTCTGGTCTTTTTTTCTTGAGTGATGCGTTGCGGCACTGCCACCGCTTCCTTTTCCCCCGGCCGCGCCGGCGCCTCCCATTTGGCCACCAGGGGCGGCAGCCGTTTGATGGCCGGCACGTTGGTCAACCCCACCTGCAACAGGGCCCGGGGTTTACGGCTCTCCGGGTCCAGTTGCAGCACCGGGGAAAAATAGCGGTACTCCCGGTTGCGTAAATACTCCCGGGCCTGGGGGGTCCACTCCACCCGGGCCCAGAGACCGTCGGTTCGGGCCTCCAGGTCCTTGATCCAGCCCGCGGCCGGGGCGGGCCTGCCTTGCAGGGATTGATGTTCATAGTCGATGACCAGATCCACGCCCCGGGAGCGGAAGGCCCCCACCAGTGCAGCCAGGGACTCCGGGTCCAGTTGCAGGGGGTCCGGCCGGTCCACCAGCTCCACCCGGCCCGCGGGGAGTAAAAGAATCCAGTCTGGCAAGGAATCAATTTCCTGATTTTTCATGTTTAATGGGCCTCTGTATTCCAGTGTTTAATTCCCTAAGTCAGCAATTTTCCTTTTCTAATTCCCCCCTTTTTTTAAAGGGGGGGGTAGGGGGGATTATGAAAAGGCCGGGCAGCAGGGGGGTTTGCCATTGCCTTAATCGCCCGGGGCTGCGGCTGCCTTCACCCCCGCCTCCTGGGCCAGGGCCTTGGCCTCCCGGGCCTGCAACTGCAACTGCTCGGTCTGCCCCGGGTCCGGACACCATTGGTGTTGCAGCTCCCCGGCCACCATCAGGGCGGTATCCGCGGCCACCACCGCCCGCCGCAATTGGTCATTATTTTGCCATTCCTCCTGGAGCAGCGGCGTGTAGTAGCCCTGCACCGTGTCCAGGGATTGCTGCACCTTCTGGAACAGGCCGGGTTGCTGACAACAACCGGCCATGAGGGTCAGGATCAGGCCCAGAGCCCCCAAACTTTTACCCATCACTTGCCTCCTTTCCTAGTTTGGTTCTCCCCGTCCCGGGGCAGGGGGATGCCGAAGCGCTCCGCCACCTGGTCCCCCCGCAGGGGCACGCCGATTTCCTTTAAATTACGGTAGACTTCGGACAGGGCCTTGAGGTCTTCTTCTTCCGCCAGTTTGAAGCGGAACCAGGGACAGGGCCGGTCCCAGCCGAAATTGAAGCCCACCAGGGGCCGGAGCAACTGTTCCCGCAGGGTCACCGCCAGGGTCTGGGCGTCGGCCTCCACCAGGTCCCGGCGCACCTGGGCGTGGACCCGGGCCGCGCTGTAGGTGCCGGTGGCCCCCGCGGTGTCGGTGGTCAGGGTCTGCCCCAAAATCGCCTTGGACATCTCCCGGTTGCAAAACTCCGCCAACACCTGGTAGGGATTGGCATTGCCGGAGAGCCGGGACGCGGCCTCCACGAATTCGATCTCCGTGCTTTTGCTGATGATCCCCGCGGCGTCGGAGCCCAGGCTGCGGATGGCCCGGACCAGAGCCTCCCGGTCCGCGGCCGAGGCCGTGGGGTCGTATTTCCCCAGGCGCAGGGGCATGCCGAAGACTTCATTGAACGCGGCCCAATCCTTCAGCGCGTAATTCTTCAGGAGATACATCCAGGCCACCACCCGGAGCACCCCGGCCCGGGGCGCGTGGCCGCTCCGGGCCTTGAACCGGTGGTAGATCACTTTCCAGGGGGGCGGTTCCTCTCCCTGCCAGGGGGCCCCCGGGGTGAGGAGCCGGGGTTTCAAGTCCTGGATAAAGGTCACCCGCTTCTGGGGCAGCCACCTGAGTTCCATGACCCGGGCCTGGCCTCCTGCCACCTCCCAGATGATTTCTGAGAGGGCAAAGCCCTTGCCGATGGCGTCCAACAGATCCAGGAGGGCCCCCTCGAAGTCCGGCAGGGCGTCCAGCACATCCTGGACAAAGGCGGCGATGCGCTCATCCTCCCGGGTCTTGGCATAGGGCAGCAATTCGTAGTCCAGGCTCAACACCGCCATCTTCCGGGTCTGGAGCAGGGAGGCCAGGTGCGCGTCCTTTTCTTCCATTTCCTCGAACAGCTCCATCTGCCGGTGGACGTCCCCCTGGTCCGCCAGGCGGAAGATTTCCGCCAGCCGCTCCGGGGTAAGCCCGGCGCTGGGATAGGTGCTCCAGCGTTCCGCCAGGCTGACTGCGGCCAGCTCCCGGGTCTCCGGCTTGGCCTGGGGTTTAAAGACCCTGCCGAATAAATCCTTCAGCCCCATTTTTTCTCCTGTTAGCAGTAGGGTGGGCATTGCCCACCGATTCCTTGGAGCAGCCAGCAACTGCTCACTGCTTACTGCTCACTGCTCACTTTTAAAACGCCCCCCGGCCCTGGAATCGCCGGGAGTCCAGGGAAAGATACGGCTCTTCCACCGCCACTCCCGGCATTGCCTGGGCCAGGCGGATGGCCCCCTCCAGGGCGTCCGGCCCGTCGTCGTGCAGGGTCCGGGAAGGGAAGTAGAGCAACTGCTCCACCAGCAGTTCCTGGTCCGAGTGGCCCCGGATGAAGCGGATTTTGCCCCGCTCCAGCAAGGGAGAGAGACTGGCCACCCGGGTCTCCTTGGCCAGGCGGCTGGTCACCCCCTTGACGGGGAGCAGTTGGCCCCGTTCCTGGCCCAGGCGCTCAAACTCTTTGAGGAGCAGGCGCTGGAAGAGGTTGTCCTCCACCCCGAAGACCAGGTAGCCGTATTCCTGGTGCCGGTTGAAGATGGCCCCCAGGGTCTGTTCCAGGGTGGTCTTCTGGATGAAGGCGTCCATCACGTAGAACATCATCTCCCGGCGGTCCCAGCCCACGGTGACGCAGGCCTTGTAATCCGCCGCGGCCCCGCTTTCCAAAGAAGGGTCGAAAAACCCCACCACCACCAGGTCCCGGTCCTTCAGGCTGTCCGGGTGGTAGTAGTGAATCCACTCCTCCTTGAAAAACCCGGATTCCGGCACGGGTTCGTTCATCTTTTCCCGGTTGAAGGCCAGAGAACCCATCATTTGCTTCTGCTGGGCCAGCCTGGCCGCGGGATGCCGGGCCTCCCAGAGGGAGGTGCCGTCTTCTTTAACCGCCCGGTAGATGCGCCGCTGAAAATGGCAATAGGGCTCCTCCGGGCTGGTGAGCAGCAGATGCAGGGCGCTTTTCCACCTGAGGATGGTGCCGATGATCATCAGGGTGCCCCGGGCGTCGATGGCCGGGTAGACCGCGGATTTGACCCAATCCAGGATCTGCTGCACGATCTCCGGGTTGCGGACGTTGACGTCGTTTTCCAGGTCGTCCAGGATCACCAGGTCCGGCCGCCACTGCCGGTGCTTCAGCCCCCGGAGGCGCTGGCCCCGGCCCCGGGCCTTCACCCGGATGTCATTGGCGGTGACGAAGTCATCCACCGCCCGGTTGGCCTTGACCAGTTGCCCGAAATCCTGGTGCAGCCTCTCGTTGTAAAGGAGTTCCAGATAGAGGTAACCCGTCAAATCGCTGGCCAGGTCGTCGCTGTCGCTGCCGATGAGGATGAAATGCCGCCGGCCGAAGCAGATTTGGTGCAGCACGTAGCCAAAGGTGCAGACCGTGGTCTTGGCGAATTCCCGGGGCGCGGCCACCGCCACCGGCTTGACCACCTCCGCCCCCCGCTCCTCCAGGAAGCCCACCAGCTCGTAGTGAAAGGGCGCGGGGGCCTTGTCGAAGTAGTGGGGCAGATACTGGCGGCAGAAATAGAGGGGATCGGCCGCGGCCCGGTGCAGCCGCCGGTCCCGGTCTTCTTCCCGGTCTTCCCGGAACGGCGTCACCTCCAGGGTCAGACGCATCAGGATCTTATCGGCCCGCTGGCGGAACTCCGCGTTGGTGAGCTTCTTCTTTAAGGTCATGGCGTCTTTGGTCTTGCTTGGCCGGTTATCCATCATTTTCAAGGTTCCGGAAAAAATCCTGGATGCGGGCGGTAAAGATCTTCAATTCCTCTGCATCCTTCACCCAGCCCCGCAAAAATTCGCTGAACCGGTCCATCACCTCCAGGGCCGCGCCCCTAAGGTCAAACCCCCGGGAGCAGAGGCGGTCGATGAGGGTGAGAATCTTGGTGAGTTCGTCCAACTCCGGGGTCTTCAGTTCCCCTTTCACCAGGAGCCTGCCGGTCTTTTCCCGGAGCAGGCCCTTCAGGGCCTCCCCCAGCCACCTGGGGGAGACCAGCACTTGCCGCCGCTTTTCCTCCCAATGGCCTTCCCGCTCCCAGCGTTGGAGAGTAGAGAGGGCCACGGGGAACAATCTCTGAATCTCCTCCAGGCCTTTGCCTGCCAGATAAAGGGATTGGGCTTCATCAAAGTAGAGGTCCCTCTTGCCGCTCTTGGCTTTCTTGCGGTTGGCCGTCATGGTTCCCCAGGGTATAGGGGAAAATCGCTAAAACCTCCAGCACACCTGGGACGCCTGACCCAGGTTTGGCGCTTTGCTGGCTGCGCAGGAACAAATGGCACCCTCCCATCCTCATCCGCATATTAGTGACCAGTGATCAGTGGCCATTGCATTGCGATCAATTCCATTTACTGATTACTGACCCCTGGCCCCTAACCCCTGCTTTTCAATCTCCTTCCGCCAGTTTCCGGAGCACCGCGCTCTCCAGGATGCGCACAGTGCCGCTGCTGAGTTTGACTCCCTTCAGTTTCCCTTCCCAAAACCAGCGATAGACCGTGGACCGGGAGACCGCCAACTGCCGGGCCACCTCCCGGGGGCGCAATAGTCGTTCTTGGGTCATTCCTTTAACCTCCCTGGGTCTTTGTTCCCAGCCTTTCAAGAACCGTGGCACCCGCCGGCACAGATGTCTGCCCCTGTCCCGGAATCAGTCTTTTCTCCTGTAGGGGTGGATCTGCATGTGCCCCCGTATTAGGGCGGACACTTGGGTCCGCGCCTACTAAAGACACAACTGTAGTCCTTTGACGGCCAGTCGTATGGGGAGTTGCCGGAGCCGTCCGGTATGGCACCGCCATCTTGGACCTAGTGCGCTCCCTGTTCCGGAAAGGAGGTGGCACAGGCTTTCCAGCCTGTGCGGATTGTCAAGGCGGGCGAGACGCCCGCCCCTACAAGTTTTCATGCTTTACGGGAGGGCCATCTGGCCCATGAGGAACTGCCTTGAAACCTTGAACCTTGAACTTTGAACTCCTCAAGGCAGAAGATGGTGGGAAAGGGGAGGGGGAAGGCAGGAAGACCGCTCAGGGCATCCTCTCCCTGGCCTGGCCCCAACCCTTTCCCCCTAGGGTTGTTACCTCGCCCCTAGGGCCAAAGGTCAAACACCTCGCCTTGCATCTAGGGGGATGGAATAGGTGGGAACTTTCTCTCCACCGGGAGATTTTCGGAAGAAGCATCTTGAGCCGGGCCGGGGGCCCCAGGGAGGTAATACCCTAATGGGGATATTGGCCCTCACTTTGCATCCGAAATTCAGAAAATTCTTTTCTAAAAAGAGGAGGGGAATATGATATTATTAAAAGATAAGCGATTTTTCCGGCCCGACGAGGTGGCCCGGCTACTGGTGTTGTCCCGGCGCACCATCTATCGCATGATCCGGGATGGCCGCCTCCACGCCGTCAAATGGGGCTCGGGACCCTGGCGTGTTCCCCGGGAAGCCCTTATGTCCTTGCTGCCGCCGGACGGTCCGGAAGTATGAGAGATGGGCAGTGAGGGTGGGCTTTGACCCCTCAGGCCGGGCTGCGAAAGGGTGCCGGTCTCGCGGCCAATTTTCTAAATCTTCTATTTAACTGTGCCGATGATTAATCAGGATGACTGCGCGCCATCTAGGCGTGATACCTTTAGTCCAAGCCCATGTCCCAACCGCCCGGAACCCGCAAGACCTCCAAAAACGGGGGCAATAGCATCTTTGCTCCTTTGAGCGTTTTGGTGGTGGATGATATGCCCGGCATTCGCCGTATGCTCCGGCAGATGCTGGTGCTTTTGGGGTTTGGGGGCCTCGTCGGCGAAGCCAATGACGGGGTGGAGGCCTGGGAAATACTTCAGAGTATCCCCTATGACGTGATAATTTGCGACATCAATATGCCCCGGATGAACGGCCTGGAGCTGTTGAGGCTCTTGCGCTCTTCCCCCCGTTATGAGACCACCCCTTTCCTGATGATCACCGGTGAAGTCTCCGAGGAAATCGTGGCCGTGGCTGCGGAAAGCGAAGTGGATAGTTACCTTCTCAAACCCTTCCAAACATCTTCCCTGGAGAACCGCCTCAGCGAGATCATTAAAAAGAAGCTGCACCCCAGCGGCGGAGAGGCAATTTTCCTTCAAGCCCAAAAACTTAAATTGACCGGTCAAGTTGAAGAGGCCCTGCACCTGCTGGAAAAGCTCACCAAGCCCCCCTATAAAAAGCAGGCCAAGACCTTTAACCTAATGGGTGAGTGCCTCCAGATCCTGGGGGACTATCTGCAAGCTGCGGAGTATTATGCCCAGGCCCTGGAAATCAACCCCAAGTACTTGAAAACTTACCAAAACCTGTCTGCGGTTTTGGAAAGCCAAGGCCGCTTGGAAGAAGCCCGCCACTACCTGGAACAGGCCCAGACTTTTAGTCCTTTGAACACGGAACGCCTCTATCATCTGGGTCAGCTTTGCCTGCAGAGCGGCAATAAGGAGCAGGCCCAAACCTATTTGCATCAATGCCTGAAAAGCGGCCATAACTTTTCCAACTCCCAGCGCCAGGAAGCCGCGGAAACCTACCTTCAGGCCGGGTTGTCAGCGGAAGCCGAGAAATTATTTACCCAATCCTTGCAGGAGGACCCCAAGAATATTCATCTTTATAACCGGCTGGGTATCGCCCTGCGGCAGCAGCAGAAACACCGGGAGGCCCTGGAATGTTATGATAAGGCATTGAGGGTGGACCCCAGGAACGAAAAAATTTATTACAATATCGGTATTCTCTATTTTGATCTGGGCGAAAAGCAAAAGTCCCTGGACGCCTTCCGCAAGGCTCTGCAATTACGGCCTAATTTCCCCGAAGCCCGGAATTTTGTCAAGGAGAATTTCCCCAATCAGACCCTTAGTTAACCATTAGCGCCGGTTATCATCATCCTTGCTGGATCGAGGAGGCCCCCTGGCAAACCCCACTGCCTGCCAGGCGTTCCCCGGGGCGGGCCGGAGCCGCCGTACCGGGCCGGACACCGTGATTAACCCTTATATCCCTGCTTCAACTCTAAGATTCGACTTGATTTTCCCCGCTATTCAGCATAAATTATAAGAGGAAATCTAGCATATGTGCCCTTTGGCTCTCCAAAGGCAAGGTTAAGAATGAATAATCGTTTAAGCCCCTTTTATAAGAACATTGCCCTGTGGTTGCTCATTACCCTGGTCATGATCTTCCTGTTCAATTATTTCAACACCAGCGAGCATGCCCGGGCCCGAGCCACCATTACCTATAGCCAGTTCCTGGAGCTGGTCAAGGCGGGGAAGGTCAGCCGGGTCACCCTCCAGGGCGAAGAGATCAACGGCGAGCAGACGGACGGCAAGGCCTTTAAGAGTTATTCCCCTGTGGACCCTGACCTGGTGAAGCTCCTGCAGGCCAAGAAGGTGGAGATCACCGCCAAGCCCAAGGATGACTCCCCCTGGTACACCACCCTGTTGATCTCCTGGCTGCCCATGCTGGTGCTGGTGGGCATCTGGATCTTCTTCATGCGGCAGATGCAGTCCGGGGGCGGCAAGGCCATGTCTTTCGGCAAAAGCCGGGCCCGCCTGATGACCGAGAGCACCATCAAGATCACCTTTAACGATGTGGCCGGGATTGAGGAAGCCAAGGAAGAGACCGCGGAGATCATCGAGTTCCTCAAGGATCCCAAGAAGTTCACCCGCCTGGGGGGCCGCATCCCCAAGGGCGTCCTCCTGGTGGGCGCGCCAGGGACCGGCAAGACCCTGTTGGCCCGGGCCATCGCCGGGGAGGCCGGGGTGCCGTTTTTCAGCATCAGCGGTTCGGATTTTGTGGAAATGTTCGTGGGCGTCGGGGCCGCCCGAGTCCGGGACCTGTTCATCCAAGGCAAGAAGAGCGCACCCTGCATCATCTTCATCGACGAGATCGACGCGGTGGGCCGGCACCGGGGTGCGGGCCTGGGGGGCGGCCATGACGAACGGGAGCAGACCCTGAACCAGCTCCTGGTGGAGATGGACGGTTTCGAGGCCAACGAAGGGGTCATACTCATTGCCGCCACCAACCGTCCCGATGTCTTGGACCCCGCTCTGCTGCGGCCGGGGCGCTTTGACCGGCAGGTGGTGGTCCCCATCCCTGACTTGAAGGGCCGGGAAGCCATCCTCAGGGTGCACACCCGCCGCACGCCGGTGGCCGAAACCGTGGACCTCTCCATCCTGGCCCGGAGCACTCCCGGATTTTCCGGGGCCGATCTGGAAAACCTGGTCAATGAAGCCGCCTTGTTCGCCGCCCGGGCTAACAAGGAACTGATCACCATGGAGGACTTCGAACAGGCCAAGGACAAGGTCCTCATGGGCTCGGAACGCAAAAGCCTGATCCTCAGTGAAAAAGAACGCTGCCACACCGCTTACCATGAAGCTGGACATACCCTGGTGGCCAAACTCACCCCTGGCACCGACCCCATCCATAAGGTGACCATTATTCCTAGGGGGAGGGCCTTGGGACTCACCCAGCAGCTGCCCCTGGACGAGCGCCACACCTATCCCAAGGAATACCTGGTCTCCACCCTGACCGTCCTCCTGGGAGGCCGGGCCGCGGAAGAGATGGTGTTCCAGCATTACACCACGGGTGCGGGCAACGACCTGGAGCGGGCCACCGAACTGGCCCGGAAAATGGTGTGCAACTGGGGGATGAGCGAAGAACTGGGGCCGGTCACCTTCGGCAAACGGGAAGAGCATATCTTCCTGGGCCGGGAATTCGCCCAACCCAAGGATTTCAGCGAGGAGACGGCCCGCACCATCGATTCGGCCATCAAGAACATGGTCATGGGCGCCTACCAGCGGGCCAAGGACCTGCTGGCCTTGCATCGGGCCGAGCTGCAGGCCCTGGCCCAGACCCTGCTGGCCAAAGAAACCCTGGACGGCCCGGAGATTGACAAGATTCTGGCCTCCTTCCAGGAACCCACCGCCGAGACGGAGCCCCAGGACCCCACCGTTGATCTGTCCCTAAGTCTCCAACAGGCGTAAGGATGACGGGTGCTCCCCAAGCCTTTCGGAGTCTGGAGAAGGGGCAGCGCCGCGCCTTCTGGACCCACCTCCTCCAGGCTCCCCGCCCCCTGATCATGGGGGTGGTGAACATTACCCCGGACTCCTTCTCCGACGGCGGCCGCTTTTTCGATCATCAGGCGGCCCTGGACCAGGCCCGGGCCCTGGCCGCGGCCGGGGCCGATATCCTGGATATCGGCGGGGAATCCACCCGTCCGGCCGCAGACCCCGTGCCCCTGGAGGAAGAGTTGCGCCGGGTGGTGCCGGTTATTGAGACCCTGGGCCGGGAGCTTGACCTGCCCATCTCCATCGACACCTACAAGGCCCCGGTGGCCCGGGCGGCCCTGGCAGCCGGAGCCTCCCTGATCAACGATATCAGCGCCCTGCGCTTCGATCCTCAGATGGCCCCCTTGGCCGCGGCCCAGCAGGTCCCCGTGGTCCTGATGCACATGCAGGGCACTCCCAAGGATATGCAGGTCAACCCCCATTACGGGGACCTGCTGGGGGAAATCAAGGCCTTTTTCCGGGAACGTCTGGAGTACGCCGTCTCCCGGGGCATCCCCCGGGAACTGGTGATCCTGGACCCGGGCATCGGCTTTGGCAAAACCTGGCGGCACAATCTGGAGATCCTCAATCATTTGGACGCCTTCCTGGATCTGGGATGTCCCTTGCTGGTGGGTCCCTCCCGCAAGGCCTTCATCGGCCAGATCTTGGGTCTGCCCAACGGCGAGGTGCGGGACATCGGCACCCTGGCCGCCTTGGGAATGGCGGTGCTGCGGGGCGCCCGCCTGCTCCGCACCCATAACGCTGCTTATGCCCGGCAGTTTCTGGCAGTGCTCAGGGCCATCATGAGCGGCGAACTGCCCTCCGGCAACCCCTTGCCTGGAACTTGACCATGTGGCCCTTCTTTTCCCAATTGCGCTGGCAGGACGCGGCGGACATCATCCTGGTGGCCGTCATCATCTACCAGATCCTCCTCTTTTTGAAGGGCACCCAGGCCATCCAGGTGTTGGCGGGCATGTTCTTCCTTTTCCTGGTCTACCTGGGAGCCAAGCGGCTGGAACTTTTCACCCTGGAATGGCTCCTGGACGGGGTGGTTAAAAGTTTCTTGCTCATCGTCATCATTCTCTTCCAGGCCGATATCCGCCGGGTGTTGAGCCGCGTGGGCCGCAAGGCCCTGGCCTCTGCCGATGCCTCGGAGCCCATGACCGTGGAGGAGATTTGCGAAGCGGTGGAGAACCTGGCCACCCAGCGCATCGGCGCTCTCATCGTCCTGGAACGTCAGATCGGACTGTCCGATTACCTGGAAGGGGCCGTGAAACTGGACGCCCTGGTGACCAAGGAACTCCTGGTCTCCCTATTTTGGCCCCATAGCCCCACCCATGACGGCGCGGTCATCATCCAGGGGGACCGGGTGGTGGCCGCCGGTTGTTTGCTGCCCCTCTCCGCCAGCGCAGCGATAGATCCCACCCTCGGCACCCGCCACCGGGCCGCGGTGGGTATCACGGAACATAGCGACGCCCTGGCCCTGGTGGTCTCCGAGACCTTTGGGCAGATCTCCCTGGCCCGGGGCGGGAAGCTCCTGCGCCACCTGTCGCGCCTGCAACTGCGGCAGACCTTGAAAGATATCGTGGAACCCGCGACGGGTAGAAAAGGCACCTGGTTTGAAAGGTTTACTCGCTTCTTTGGGACGTAATAAGGGCCTCAAGCTCCTGTCCCTGCTGCTGGCGGTGGCCCTGTGGGCCGCGGTGGGAGTGGAAGAGCCCACCGAAACCACCCTGAGTATGGCCCTGGAGCTGGCCAACCCGCCCCAACACATGATGATCACCAGTGAGATTCCCCCCTCTCTCCAGGTGCGGGTCCATGGCCCCGGGAGCGTCATCCGCCGGCTCACCCAGGCCCGCCTGGTCCAGACCATCGATCTGGCCGGATTTAAGAGGGGCGTCCATGCCATACCTTTGGGTCCCAAGAATTTCAACTTCCCCCGGGGGGTGCAGGTTACCCGGGTGCAGCCCAATCCCTTGACCGTTACCCTGGCCCCGGCCATGATCAGGACCTTGCAGGTGCATCCGGTCCTGGAAGGCAAACCCCCGGAAGGTTATGAAATCACCGGGGTGCGCGCCCGGCCCTCCCAGATCAGCGTCAAAGGCCCCGCCACGCAGATTGCCGACCTGAAGTTTCTGCCCACCATTCCTTTGGACGTCAGCCAGCTCACGGTCAGGGCCACTCTGGCCGCGGAACTGGATTTAAAGAACCTGCACCTGGCCCTCCAGGATCAGTCTCCCATTCTGGTGGACGTGAACGTGGAGCCCAGGATAATTACCCGCACCATCCCCGGGGTGCCCCTGGCGGCCGCGCCCCAGAAGGCCCGATTGAGCGCCTCCCATGTGACCCTCACCCTCCAGGGTCCCATGCTGCAATTGAAGGACCTCAAGCCCGGCGAGCTCCAGGCCGCGGTGAACACCGCAGACCTGCCCCCCGGTCGCCACCGCTTGGATGTCTCCGTCACCCTGCCCTCTGGATTCACTCTGGTGCGCATCAAGCCCGGCACTGTTACGGCCCGGGTAGAAAAATCTCCCTGAATGGGGGAGCCCATCTTGCCCTTTCCCCACCCCCATGCTAAATACAAGCGATGCATCCTCTAACCGCGGTTTTCCTGGGTGTGGTTCAGGGCCTCACCGAGTTTTTACCCATCTCCAGTTCCGGCCATCTGGCCCTCCTGGAACACTACTTGAAGGTGGAAGCCGGCGGTCTGAGCTTCGATATCCTGCTGCACGTGGGCACCCTCACCGCCCTGGTGGCCTATTTCGGCCGTGACTGGCTGGACATGGGCCGCTCCCTGGTGCGGCCCTCCCCCCAAAATCAGGGGGCACGGTACCTCTTTTTCTACCTGGTGGTGGCCACCATCCCCGGGGGCCTGGCCGGGTTGCTTTTGGAAAAAAAGGCGGAAACCATCTTCCGGGGGCCCCTGCGCATTGCCTTGCTCCTGGGTTCCGTGGGGCTTCTCCTGCTGGTGGCGGAGAAGGTGGCCCGGCATCACCGGGACTTTTCCCGCTTCACTATCTTCGACGCCATTCTCATCGGCCTCTCCCAGGGACTGGCCGTCATGCCCGGGGTGTCCCGGAGCGGCATCACCATGACCTGCGCCCTGTTTCTGGGTTTCACCCGGGAGGCGTCGGCCCGCTTTTCCTTTCTCCTGGCCACCCCCATCATTGCCGGCGCGGGTCTGCACCACCTCCCCAAATGGTTCAAGAACTCCCCCCAGGATCTGTCCCTCACCGCCGCGGCCCTGGGCTTCCTGGCCGCTGTGATTTCCAGCTATCTCACCATCAAATACCTGCTCCGCTTCTTGCAGCGGCACACTTTCAAGCCCTTTGCCTATTACCGTCTGGCACTGGCCGCGCTCATCATCGCCGTTAGTCTTCTTTACCCCGCCTCTTAACCGGGGATCTGCCCGGGGCAGGCGAGGTCTCCGCCCCGCTTTTCTCAGTTGATGATAATCCCAGGGGATTGCGGGAAGCCCACGGACTCTTGCTCCCATGCTTCTCTGGGAAAATGGCCTGCCATTGCCCTTGGCAATTTCCTTGACATCTTTCTCCGCTCATGTTAACGAAATCGATTAAATCTAATAACTTAACCTCAACTTGAGGCGGCAGATCGAGATTTCTTCCGGAAAAGCCCCAAACGCCGACCCCTTCCAGTGCATTATCGGCTGCTGCTGGCCTTGCGGTCCAGGCTCAAGAAAGAGATAATTATTGGTAGGACCATCGCCACTAACTCATTAAAGGACGAGGCCTATGGAGCCCCCAAAGGATCAGGATCAGGCATCTGAGACACTGGCTGCCGAAGAAGATGTTATTGATTTAACAGATATTCTGGAAGAGGGCGCCAGTGAGACGGTGATTGAAATCTCCTCCAAGATGGAGGACTTGGATTCCCTTGATCTCAAGACCCTGCTCACCCAGGAGGCCGAGGCGGACGTGGAGCCCGAGGCCGAGCCCCCGGAGACTGCCGATGCTGCCCAGGAAAAAAAGGAAGAATCCCTGGAGGATCTCCTTTATTCCTTGAAAGAGGAGCCTAGAGAGCCGGCCCCGCCCGTCCAAGAGATGGAATTTGAGCCCCACCCCCCGCCGGAGGAGCCGGTGCCCCTCCCCGAGGTTGCCCCTCTGGAGGCCATGGCCTTCTCCGGGGCGGAAGATGTGCGGCAGCAGGCCCAGGCCACCTTGGGCGAAGACCGCGTCCTGGAAATCGTCCGGGAGGTGGTCCGGGAAACAGTGGAGAAGATTTGCCGGGAGCTGTTCCCATCAGTGGCTTCCCAGGTGGTGGACCAGGAGATTGCGGCCCTGAAGAAAAGACTGGAAGAAGAAAATTAAGCCGCGGGGGACAGGCTTCCTGTTCCCGGGTATTAACGCTGGCCGGAAACGGCAAGGTTGTGGGCCTTGCCTTTTCCGGCCAAAAATATAGGGGAAATCAAGAAGAGCTCAGGACTTCTGATTTTCTAAAACCAAAAAGAAAAAACCGGAAACTGATTCTCATGGCGGAAATTTTGGATAAAGTCTACGATCCCCAAAAGATCGAAGCCAAGTGGTATGATTATTGGGAAAAATCCGGGTTGTTTCACGCCCGGGCCGACGGCGCCTCGCCTTCCTATTGCATCGTCATCCCGCCCCCCAACATCACCGGCTCCCTGCACATGGGCCACGCCCTGAACAACACCCTCCAGGACATTCTCATCCGCTGGAAACGCATGCTGGGCTACGATGCCCTGTGGATGCCGGGCACGGACCACGCGGGCATCGCCACCCAGAACGTGGTGGAGCGGATGCTGGCCGCGGAAGGCGTGAACCGGCACAGCCTGGGCCGGGAGGCCTTCATCGACAGGGTCTGGCAATGGAAGGGGGAGTCAGGCGGCACCATCATCAACCAGCTCAAGCGCCTGGGCTGCTCCTGCGACTGGAGCCGGGAGCGCTTCACCATGGACGCGGGCCTCTCCCGGGCGGTGCGGGAGGTCTTCGTCCGCCTCTATGAAGAGGGCCTGATTTACAAGGACGACTACATCATCAACTGGTGCCCCCGCTGCCGCACGGCCCTGGCCGACCTGGAGGTGGAGCACGACCCCCACGAGGGCTACCTCTATTACATCAAATATCCCCTGGTGGGCAAAGAAGGCGCGCTCACCGTGGCCACCACCCGCCCGGAGACCTTGCTGGGGGACACCGCAGTGGCCGTGCACCCGGAGGATAAGCGCTATAAGGCCTACCACGGGGCCAAGGTGCGCCTGCCGGTTTTGGGCCGGGAGATCCCGGTGATCACCGACCCCTACGTCTCCCTGGAGTTCGGCACCGGGGCCCTGAAGATCACCCCGGCCCACGATCTCAACGACTTTGAAGTGGCCCGCCGCCATAATCTGCCCGCCATCAAGGTCATTGACGAAGAAGGGCTGATGACCCGGAAGGCCGGCAAGTACCGGGGCATGGACCGCTTCGGCTGCCGGGAGAAGATCGTCAAGGACTTAAAAAGCGACGGCCTCCTGGAAAAGAGGGAGCGCTACCACGTGCCCGTGGGCCACTGCTACCGCTGCCGCACGGTGGTGGAGCCGTTGATCTCCAAGCAGTGGTTCGTGGCCGTCAAGACCCTGGCGGCCGCGGCCATCGCCGCGGTGCAGGACGGCCGCACCAAGCTCATCCCCGCCAGTTGGGATAACAGCTACTTTGATTGGATGACCAACATCCGGGATTGGTGCATCTCCCGGCAGATCTGGTGGGGCCACCGCATCCCCGCCTGGACCTGCAAAGATTGCGGCCAGGTCATCGTCGCCCGGGAAGACCCGGACAAATGCCCCCACTGCGGCGGCTCCGGCCTGGTCCAGGAGACCGACGTCCTGGACACCTGGTTTTCCTCGGCCCTCTGGCCCTTCTCCACCCTGGGTTGGCCGGAGCAAACCCCGGAACTAAAACTCTTTTATCCCACCACCGTCTTGGTCACCGCCTTTGACATCCTCTTTTTCTGGGTGGCCCGGATGATGATGATGGGCCTGCATTTCATGGGGGAAGTCCCCTTCCACGAGGTCTACATCCACGCCCTGGTCCGGGACCCGGAAGGCCAGAAGATGAGCAAGTCCAAGGGCAACGTCATCGATCCCCTGGACCTCATGGCCGCCTACGGCACCGACGCCTTCCGCTTCTCCCTGGCTGCGTTCGCGGCCATGGGCCGGGACATCCGCCTCTCCGAAGAGCGCATCTCCGGCTACCGCAATTTCGCCAACAAGGTCTGGAACGCCTGCCGCTTCACCTTCATGAACCTGGAGGACTTTGACCCGGCCGCGGCCGCACCCGACCTGCCCCTGACCGTGGTGGAGGCCTGGATCTTGAGCCGCCTGCAGCAGGTGACCCGGGAGACCGGGGAGCACCTGGAGGTCTACGACTTCGACCAGGCTGCCAACGCCCTCTACCAGTTCATCTGGCACGAGTTCTGCGACTGGTACCTGGAACTCATCAAGCCCCAACTCAACGATAAAACCGATCCCGCCGCCCGGCGGCACTGCCAGGAGGTCCTGCTCCGGGTGCTGAACGCCATCCTCCGGCTGCTCCACCCCTTTATGCCCTTCATCACCGAGGAAATCTGGCAGAAGCTCCCCGGCGCTTCCGGGTCCATCATGGCCGCGTCTTACCCCCGGGAGGAGGCCGATCTCGTCAATCCCCAGGCCGAGGCGGAGATGGGCCTGGTGATGGCCACCATCACCGCCATCCGCAACCTCCGGGGGGAGATGAACGTGCCCCCCGCCTCCCAGGTGGAAGTCTTCCTGAAGAGCGCCGACCCCTCATCCCTGGTCGCCCTGGAGCGCCACCGCCAGTCCCTGATGCAGCTGTCCCGCCTCAAGGAACTCCACACCAACGCCGCGGACACCCCCGCGGCCGCGGCCAAGGCCGTGGTGGAGCAGGTGGAAATCTTCATGCCCCTGGCCGGGGTCATCGACTTCGCCGAAGAAGAGCGCCGCCTGGCCAAGGAAATGGAGAAGATCAGCAAAGAACTGGCCCAGGCCCAGCGCAAACTGGCCAACGAGGACTTCCTGGCCAAGGCACCGGAGGAAGTGGTCAACAAGGAAAAGGAACGCCTCCAATCCTGGAGCGAAAAACTCGCCAAACTGAAAACCCACCGGGAACGCATCAAAGGGCTGATGGGGTAGGGTAGGGGCAGGAGAATGATTTTGGGGGAGGGGCGGGGGCCGCAGGCCCGGGCTTTCCCCGCCCCCTCCCAAACCCACTTCCACCCCCGCATAATATCAAATCGCAGACTAATACCATTTCGCCATCAAAAGCCATTGCACTGTAGGGGCGAATCTTGTATTCGCCCTGTAGAGGCGGGCGAACCCAGGTGTCCGGCCGCTTACACCCTGCGGCAGCCTCTCTTCTGTCATTCTGAACGGAGCGTAGCGCAGTGAAGAATCTAGTATTTTCAAGGCGTTGGCTTCTTTCACGGCATTCAGGATGACAGAAAAAGAGGTTTCGAAATAGGTTATAGTCTTTTCAATGACTAGGCCCTGTGCCCGCGGCTCAGGGTGACCAGGGAAATAGGTTTTGCCCTATCTTCTATGGTAATGGTGGGCGAAAAAAATATCAGCCCATGGGTCTCGTGTAACTTTGAGGCCAGTGGAGCCCGCGGACCCTTTGGGGGCAAGGCCGGGGACTTCCCTGTAAACATCCCTGTAAACATGCCTGTAAACTTGCCATAACTACCCGTAAAAACTCCTTTTTTTTGATAATTAATTTCTCACGCTTTCTACCTCCCCGCTCGATAAGGAGATAAGTTCGCACTGGCAGGCGCCAGGCGGAGCAGCCGCACCTGAACCCCGTCAAGCGGGAAAAGGCTTGGCAATTTATGCAAAATATGCCTGGGACGGAATAACAGGTTATCAACGGCCCACAGAATGGCAGGAGGATTCTTTAAGTCCCCCTTTTCTAAAGGGGGATTTAGGGGGATTATCAGGCGCTTATCTAATCCCCCCTAACCCCCTTTAGAAAAGGGGGGTGGAAAAGCCCGATTTTTATTGTCTCATACCAAGTGGCAATCAAAAGGCTGTAAGCTGTAAGGGGCGAACCTTGTGTTCGCTTGCCACTCGGGGCGAATACAAGATTCGCCCCTACGGAAAAATTACTCGTTTGATTGCGACTTGGTATCAGTAATGAAGGGACGCCACCCTGGAAGCAAATTATCCTCACCCCCCATTCCGGCTCTCAAGGATGAGCGGGGGGCAGGGAGAACAGCCGGAAGCGCTGCGAGCAGGACGAAGGGCAGCTTGACGCACGAGGGCCGCTGTCCGCCCACTATCCTCCTACGGAAAGGGACTCACGGATGAGCCTGACTATCAATCACAACCTTATGGCCATGAACGCCGCCCGCAGCTTGAACGTCACCTATGGGCGGCTCTCCACCTCGGTGCAGCGCCTCTCCTCCGGCCTGCGCATCAATTCCTCCAGCGACGACGCCGCGGGCCTGGCGGTCCGGGAAATGATGCGCACCGACATCCGCGTCCTCAACCAGGGGGTGCGCAACGCCAACGACGCGGTCTCCATGATCCAGACCGCGGACGGGGCCCTGTCCGTCATCGACGAGAAGCTCACCCGCATGAAGGAGCTGGCGGAGCAGGCCTCCACCGGCACCTACACCACCGCCCAGCGCCTCATCATGGACAGCGAGTTCCAGGCCATGGCCTCGGAAATCAACCGCATCGCCAACGCCACCGACTTCAACGGCGTCAAGCTCCTGGACGGCAGCCTCTCCGGCGCCGGCCTGGACGGCTCCTCCGGCAACCAGATGAAGATCCACTTCGGCACCGGCAACGCCTCCGCCGAGGACTATTACTACGTCCGCATCACCGGCGCCACCGCCAGCGCCCTGGGCCTGGGCAGCGCCGGCACCAGCGCCGCCGCGGCCGAGGCGAATTATGTGAGTTCTCATAACTTGAATTTTGTGGCTCAATATCCGATTAGTGCCTACGTGACAGCAATCCCCGGAGGGGTATATGCTCAATTTGATCCCAGTGCAACTATGAATGTTTATGCTGAAAACGCCGATCCTAACAACCTTCATTTACTCGGTACTGACCTGAACGGCAATCTGCATGCCATTAGGATACATTTTGATAATCCTGGTTGGACCTATTTAGGAGATGAACTGGTATGGTCCCCTGGAACCGGCTCCGCCGTGGCTATTAAAACCCAACCCAACGCCCAGCAGGCCCTGGAGAAGCTGGACAGCGCCATCGCCGCCAAGGACAACATCAGGGCCAACCTGGGAGCCCTGGCCAACCGCCTGGCCAACACCGTCTCCAACCTGTCCATCCAGGCGGAAAACCTCCAGGCCGCGGAATCCCGCGTCTCCGACATGGACGTGGCCACGGAAATGACCGAGTTCACCCGCAACCAGATCCTGGCCCAGGCCGCGGTCTCCATGCTGGCCCAGGCCAACTCCCTGCCGCAGTTGGCCCTGCAGCTCATCTCCGGCTAGGGCCGCGCCCCGGGGTTATTATGACTAGAGGCTGTGAGACTTCGGCGCGAGTCCTCTAACTTGTCATTCTGAGGGAGCGGAGCGACCGAAGAATCTCGTATTTACAAGCGCAAATGAGATTCTTCACTCCGCTTCGCTCCGTTCAGAATGACAAAAAAAAGACTTTCCCAGAGCTCTCGACTTGGTATCACCGCAATTTTTTCTAGGGGCGGACCCAGTTGTCCGCCCGGGATACGGGCGCACCCCCGGGTGCGCCCCTTTCATTCCGGGGCGTTTGTCTGGTACTGGGTATTGATTGGCGCGCAGAGTATTTAATCTATGATATATTGATGGTCGCGAGGGCGTTTTCCCACATCCCCCGGCTGCCCTTGCCAGACGCCTATGATGGACCCGGATTACACCCCCATCTGCCCCTTGCCCGACATCGGCCCCTGCGTGGGGGAGCGCTGCAATTTCTGGGACGAAGAAAAGGGCTGCACCGGCGCCGGCGTCGCCTTCGCCGCCGACCCCTCCATTGACCCGATTATCTTCTCCGCTGCTGATAGTTCGGAGTATGATTAAGCCCGGTCTTCGCAGTCTCCCTCTCAAGTCCCCCTTTTCCAAAGGGGGATTTAGGGGGATTTTCCAATGCTGGCGCCAAATTCCCCCTTACCCCCCTCGGAAAAAAGGGGGAAAAATCACCAGGGCCTGCCAGGCGGTGGTCCTGGCCCTATCTTTCTGTCTGCCGTTCTTTCTGGCCGGGGCCGGCCTCGCCCATTCTTGCACCCTCTTCGCCGCCGCGGGCAGCCGGGTGGAGGGCGGCGGCACCCTCATCGTCAAAAACCGGGACCGCACCCCCCGGCAGAGCGCCCTGGAGTTCTTTACTCCCGCTGATGGCTTCAAATACCTGGCCCTGGTGGCTTTAGATACTCCCGAAGATCCGGCCGTGGCCGGGATCAATGAAAAAGGCCTGGCCGTGGTGGACGCCCTCCCCGGCCACCCTAACGAGGCGGCGGCATATCCCGGGGCCGTCGCCCTCACCCAGGCCCTCCTCAGCCGCTGCGCCTCGGTGGAGGATGTCCTGGCTTGTAAGGACCTCTTCCGGGCCAGTTATCCGGTCTTTGAGATGGTGGCCGACGGCCGCCGCATCGCCGCCATCGAGATCGCCCCCCAGGGCCGGGTGGCGGTAACCGTCAGAGACCAGGGGGTCCTCTGTCACACCAACCACTACCTGGCCCCCCGGCTGCAGGATGCCAACGGTAAGCCCGGCGGCAGCAGCATTCGCTACCACCGCATCTTGCAGTTGTTATCCCGGCAGGCCTGCCCCTTTAGCCTGGAGGATTTCCTGGCCTTCAGCCAGGACCGCCACGACGGCCCGGATAACAGCATCTGCCGGAGCGGCAGCAACCCCGGGGAGCCCTGCACCCTGGCAACCTGGATCGTCGCCCACCCCGCGGCGGGCGTCCCCCGGGTTTGGGTCAAGATCGCCAACCCCGGGGAACCCCAGGAGCTGGTCAATCTCCAATTAACCCCGGACATGTGGGCCAAAGTCCTGAAAGAAAAGATGTTTCGCTAGTGGCCACTGTCCCCCAATTTTTTTAAAAAATACTCGGTCCGGCTGGTCGCTTGCAAAATTCCTGGCAAATTATGGTACCATGCTAGCGTTTTCAGGATTTGGCCTGAAAAATAAAACCTGCGGCGATTTTCCCCGGGCGCAGAGATTCACCAACCCCTTTCCGCCTGTGTTGGCCGAGTCTGCCTCCTAATTGAGCATGCTAGAATAGTATTGACCCATGGACGAATCCATGCAAATCCTGCTATATTTGGGGGCCGGAATTTGCTCCGGCTTTTTGAACACCATCGCCAGCGCCGGGTCCGCACTTACCCTGCCTCTTATGATTTTCCTCGGCCTCCCCGCAAATATCGCTAACGGCACGAACCGGGTGCAGATAGCCATCGGCCGGATTACTTCCATAGTCTCCTTTCAGCGGTCCAAAGCCATCGACTGGCATAATGCCATCATGCTCTCCTTACCTTGCCTCGTGGGAGCAATTATCGGCGCCTCCTTCGCTGCTGTCCTCCAATCCAAGTATATCGGCTGGGCTATCACCTTTGGGATCATTGCCGTGGTTGTCGTCTTGTTGACCAATCCCAAAAGGTTACTTAAAGATCAACAGGTCGCCACCCCGGTCATCAAGTGGTGGCATCTGGGCCTCTATTTCCTGATAGGCTTGTGGGGCGGGTTTATAGTGCTGGATGCCAGTACCTATGCCCTCATGGTGCTGGTGCTGGCCATCGGTTACGACCTTAAAAAGGCCAATGCCATCAAGGCCGTAGCTATTTTCCCCATGACCATCGCCGCCCTGGCGATTTTTGCTGAGGCCCGGGAAATTAATTGGCGCGTCGGGCTATTGTTATCGGTGGGCAGTATTATCGGTGCCTGGATCGGGGCGGCCTTAGCCGTTAAAGAAGGGATTAAAATCTGGATCTATCGTATTTTAATTGCGGTTTTGCTCCTGGAACTTTATCAACTAGCTAGCAAATACTTTTTTCAGCATCGTTCCTTGCTGGAAAAAGCTATTATGCATATGTACTAAATAGGCATTGTCTTCTATGAGCACCAGCGATCAGATTCTCTGCCCCATCCCCGGGATGGGCTATTGTATCTACGACCGGTGCCCCTATTGGGACGCGGCCCGCCAGGAATGCGACGCGGACTGCCTCCAGTCCGGGGAGTCAAATCAGGATGAACCTTCGGAAGGTCCCTGCACCATCCACTGGACCGAGGACTACGACTGAAATGGACGCCTTCCCTGCCACCCCCCAGATAGAGCGCCTCATCGACCTGGCCCTGGAAGAAGATATCGGTTCCGGGGACGTCACCACCCAGGCCCTCATCCCCCCAAACCTCCAGGGGGAGGCCCAGATCCGGGCCAAGGAAACCCTGGTGGTCGCGGGCCTCCCCCTGGCGGCCCGGGTTTTTTATAGGCTGACCCGGGAGGTGCAATTTTCCCCGGCGGTCCAGGACGGCCAGGAGGTGGAAGCCGGCGCCGTGCTGGCCATCCTCACCGGCCCCGTGCCCCCCATCCTCACCGGGGAGCGGGTGGCCCTCAATTTCCTCCAGCACCTCTCCGGCATCGCCACCTTTACCAAAAAGATGGTGGAGGCCGTGGCCTTTATGCCGGTGGCCCTGGTGGACACCCGCAAGACCACCCCGGGGTGGCGGGTCCTGGAAAAGTACGCGGTGCGCTTAGGGGGCGGCCGCAACCACCGGGGCGGCCTCTTTGACGGGGTGCTCATCAAAAACAATCACCTCATCGCTATTGGCTCCATCACCGAGGCCGTGCGCCGGGCCCGGAAGGCCGCGCCCCATACCCTGAAGATCGAGGTGGAGGTCACCAGTCTGGCCGAACTGGAGGAGGCCCTGAACATCGGCGCGGACATCATCCTCCTGGACAACATGAGCGACGCCGACCTGGCCAAGGCCGCGGACCTCACCCTGGGCCGGGCCTTGCTGGAAGCCTCCGGCTCCATGACCCTGGAACGCCTGCCCCAGGCCGCGGCCACCCGGGTCAACTTCATCTCCATGGGGGCCCTCACCCACAGCGCGCCCGCGGTGGATATCCACCTGCGCTTGCTCAAGACCTGGAGTCAGGAGGTTGAGGAAGGGGGCTAAGGTCAGTTAGATTTTTCCACATCCCGCGGCCCCTTTCCTTGACATTAAGGTCCATCTTTGATTTAATAAAAACAATAAGAACGCAGTCTTGGGACACCTTCGGCCGGGCTGGTCAAAGCCGCCGATTTTTTTTTGCACCAACCTGGCAGTCGCGGGTTTTTATTCTCTAGAGGCGAGGTTAAAGTCAATGAAGATATGTTTTGCGGGTTTTGATCTTCCGGAAGGGAAGGTCAAATTTCAGGACGAAAAGGTCATTAACCTGGAAAATAAATTCGCCCCCCAGAAAACCACCCCTTTTTACGCCGAATTCATCAAGAACGACTTCCTGAACTGCGACGCCATCTTCATCGCCCAAGACCGGATCCTCGATCTCCTCATCCTGGATATGGAGAAGCTGGAGACCCGCCGGGACCGGACCAGCGACGCGGGCGAGACCAAGCTCCTGAACAAGTGCCTGGAATTCCTGGAACAAGAAATCCCCTTGTGCCAGGTGCAGTTCAGTGAAGAGGAGATGGCCATCCTGCGGGGCCTGGCCCCCTTGAGCCTGAAGGCCACGGTGGTGGCTGCGGAGCCGCCGGCAATCAATGACGTCATTAAGGACGTCCTGGAGGCCGCGGGTATCGTCTTCTTCTATACCGCCGGGAAAAAAGAGGTGCATGCCTGGCCGGTGTCGGAGGGCGCGGACATCGTCACCTGCGCCGGCAAAATCCATTCCGACCTGGCCCGGGGTTTCATCAAGGCCGATATCGTCAGCTACGACGACCTGATCAGTGTTTATAACCTGCAGGAAGCCCGGACCAAGGGCCTGGTGAAGCTGGTGGACCGGGATTATGCCATTCATCCAGGGGATGTGGTGGAGATCAGGTTTAACATCTAGGAAATG
Organism: Syntrophobacterales bacterium; assembly: GCA_020060385.1. Lineage (GTDB taxonomy): Bacteria > Desulfobacterota > Desulfobaccia > Desulfobaccales > 0-14-0-80-60-11 > SURF-52. The sequence goes on from JAGVAH010000071.1 coordinate 57,161, forward strand.
TCAGCTTAAAAAAACTTAACCACAGAGACACAAAGAACACAGAGATATACAGGGTTTATTAATTTGGCCCTTGGCGCAAGGCGCCAAGGGCCAAAATTTAATTCTCCGTGAACCTCTGTGACCTCTGTGTCTCTGTGGTTGTCTTTGCCTAGGTTTACAGCTTACTTCCCTCCCAATTCCTTTGACCGGGCCGCGGCCGCAGTCACCGCACTCATGACCAGGCCCCGGAACCCGCCCTTTTCCAGGGCGTGCAGGCCCTCGATGGTGGTGCCCCCGGGGGAGGCCACCAGGTCCTTCAGCTTGCCGGGGTGCAGATCTTCTTCATGGCAGAGTTTGGCCGCGCCCAGCACGGTTTGCACCGCCATATTGTGGGCCAGGACCCGGGGCAGTCCCGCCTTGACCCCGCCGTCGGCCAGGGCTTCGATGAACAGGGCCACAAAGGCCGGGCCACTGCCGCTCAGGCCTGTGACCGCGTCCATGAGCCTTTCCTCCACCACCGCGGCCTGGCCCACCACCTCAAAGAGCTCCAGGGCCAGGTCCGTGTCCTCCGGGGTGGCCCGGTTGCCCGTAGCCAGGGCGGTCATCCCCGCGCCCACGAGGGCCGGGGTATTGGGCATGGTCCGGATGACCCGGGACCCGGGCAAGGCCGCTTCCAGGGTCGCCAAAGTGACGCCCGCGGCCATGGAGATAAGGAGGTGCTGGGGGCGGACAAAGTCCTTGATTCCGGCCAGGACCGGTCCCAGCAGTTGGGGTTTGACCGCCAGGACCACCACCTGGGCCTGCATCACTTCCGGGTTATCCCGGGCGGCTTTCACCTTCATCTTCTCCATCTTCTTCTGCCGGGCCGGGTCAGGGTCGTAATAGATCAGGTGATCCCGGGCCACCAGGCCTTTGCCCAGCAGACCCCGGATAATGGCCCCGCCCATGGCCCCCGCGCCGATGAACCCCAGCTTCACTCCCCGCAACCGTCCTTTGCCCGCTTCTGTCATTGACCGGCTCCGCCTCTAATCGTATATTTTAGGTGACCCATATTCTGCCACACTTGCCGGCAGGATTGCATGGAAAAAAACTCAATCCCCAAAGCTGGTTCCGGGTTCTGATGAACGATCCTCTTAAGGGAGAACGGGCCTAGATTCAGGTCCGGCTATGGGAATAAGCTATTCTTGAGCTGCAGATCACCCATAAGCCATAACAAAACGTAGGGCGGGCGTCTCGCCCGCCCTGATAACCCGCACAGGCTGGAAAGCCTGTGCCACCGCGAAGAAATTTCACGGGGGCTTTTTTCCCAACATTGAACCTTCGATCCTTGAACTTTGAACTTTTCAAGACAGGAAAAGGCAAATCATGACAGCACTCAAAATCAAGCCTATTTTGGCCCTGACCATGGGGGACCCGGTGGGGGTGGGGCCGGAGATTATGGCCCTGGCCCTGACCGACCCCGAAATCTACCAGGTCTGCCGGCCCCTGATTATTGGCGACCTGCCGGCCCTGGAGCGGGCCTGCCGCAGCTGGGCTCCCCAGCAGCAGATCCAGGTGGCGGACCGCCCCGGGGCAGGCCGGTATGAACCTGGGACCCTGGATTTATTGGCCCTCTCCCGGTTAGCCCCGGCAGACTTGGAGTATGGCCGTCCCACCGCGGCCGGGGGCGCGGCCATGGTCTCCTATATCCTCACGGCCATTGACCTGTGTCTTCAGGAAGAGGTGGCGGGCATGGTCACCGGCCCCATCAGCAAGGTGGCCATGAACCTCGCGGGCTATGCCTATCCCGGCCACACGGAACTGCTGGCGGACCGGACAAAAACCCCGGAAGTGGTGATGATGCTGGCGGGGGGGGAATTCCGGGTGGTTCTGGCCACCATCCACTGCGCCCTGGCCACGGTGCCGGAACGCTTAACCAGTGAGGGCATCCTGCGCCTCTGCCGCCTTACCTCCAAGGCCCTGGAGAAGGACTTCGGTCTGGTTGCTCCCCGCCTGGGGGTAGCCGCGCTCAACCCCCACGCCGGGGAAGGGGGCATGTTCGGCCGGGAGGAAGAGGAGATCATCGCCCCGGCCCTCTCCCGGGGCCGGGCGGAAGGGCTTAACCTGGAAGGTCCCTTTCCCGCGGACACCCTTTTCTGGCGCCACGCCCAGGGGGAATTCGCGGCCATTGTCTGTATGTACCACGATCAGGGGCTTATACCCCTGAAGCTCCTGCACTTCATGGACGCGGTGAACGTTACCCTGGGGCTGCCCATCATCCGCACCAGCGTGGACCACGGCACCGCCTACGATCTGGCGGGCTCTGGCAAAGCCCACCCCGGTAGCCTGAAGGCCGCGATCAAGATGGCTGCGGAAATGGCGGCGAGAAGATCTGGGGGGAGGGACTGAAGTACTGGACCTTTGCTTCCCCTCAGAGAAAGAGGACCAGCCTTCTTATAATTGGTGTCTACCGGGTTTTCGCAGGACCATTACCATCCAGATGGAGGCCACCAGGAAGAGAAACGCGGAAAAACGAAAGCCCGGCTTCAGGAGGAGGTCTTCCTGCTCCTGAAAAGTTAGGCCGTTGGCCAGATCAAAGGAATTCATGGACAATCTGATTTTCTTGCCCCGGGATTCATACTCCATCATTCCCCGCAGGCCAGGATTATTTTCTTTTTCCAGGCGATTCTCAGCCTGCAATCGCCGTTCCCAGGCCGAAAACACCTTGATCCCATAAGTGATACTGAAGAGGAACAGGCAAGCCAGTCCCAGAATAAACGCGGCAATAGCCTTCTTCATTTCCGACTCCTTATGGTTTTACGGCAGGTACTTAAGGGGTGGAGGCGAACAGGCTGGAGAGAATGGCGGGGACGGGAACGGGAGGCAAAGAGAATAAGCCCTTGCTGTAAAATTATCTGTAAATGTTTCTAGGTCTATCGGCAATCGGTGCCATTAACCTAAGAGGCCAATTTTATCTTTATGTCTCCCAAGAAAGAGGGGCGCGGTCAGCCGCGCCCCTGAATTTATGCGGGGATTGGGGAGAGATGGGGGACTCAGATCCCCCGGCCCTCCCCCAAAATATTATCGACAATCTTTGCAGACGAAAAAGTTCTCCACCGGGTCGCCGGTAATCTTGGCCCAATGTTCCAACTGGTACTTGGGGGCAATATAGTTGCCGCAGACGTTGCAGGGCTGCAGTTCGAAGTCCCGGCCCCAGATGGTGCGGATGCCCTCTTTCTCGGTGTAGGGGATGACATTGTTGGGGCAGACGAAAGCGCAGGAACCGCAACCGATACAGGCCGAGGACTTTTCCATGAAGGGCGTGGCCACCTGTTTGTCGGGAGTGCGGCCCTTCATGCTGATGGCGCTTACCCCCACCACCTCCCGGCAGGTGCGGACGCACAGCCCGCAGAGAATGCAGAGTTCCTCCGGGTCGTCGGTCTTGAACCGGGACTCGTAGACGCCGTGGGCCGCGGCCATCTCCTGGATCAACTTGGCCTTGGGAGTGCGGGCCAGGAGCAGTTCCAACACCATGCGCCGGGCCTGGAGCACGGTCTCCGAGTGGGTCTGCACCACCAAGCCCGCCTGGGTGGGATAGGTGCAGGAGTTGACGATCTGGGTGCGGGGATGCTCGCCGATCTCCACCACGCACAAGCGGCAGTGCCCCTCTGAGGGCAGGTCCCGGTGGTAGCAGAGGGTGGGAATTTCGAAGCCGTTCTGCCGGGCGGTGACCAACAGGCTTTGATCCTGGGGGGCGCGGATGGTGACGCCATTGATGGTCAGGTGCACTTCCTCGCCCAGGGTGTCATAAGCAGTTTCGTCACTGATCTTCCAAACCATGTTATTCTCCTGAACACCTCACGCAAAGACGCAAAGGCGCAAAGTAAGACGCAAAAACATTTTCAAAATTCAGCATATCTGCTCGTTCCTAAGCTACGGCTGGGGAACGGGATTGGCAGCGAAGCTCTTGCTTCGTCTTAACTGCTTACTGCTCACAGCTTACTGCTTACTCTATCTTCACCGCATCAAACTGGCAGGCTTCATAACACAGGCCGCATTTGACGCAGAGTTCCTGGTCGATCTCCTGGGCCATCTTCTTCTTGCCGCTGATGGCTCCCACCGGGCATTCCCGCACGCAGGCCAGACAGCCGGTGCAGGTCTCGGGATCAACGGTGTATTTGAGGAGCGGCCGGCACACCAAGGCGGGGCACTTTTTCTCCCGGATATGGGCCAGGTATTCCTCCCGGAAGTACTTCATGGTGGAGAGCACGGGGTTGACCGCGCTCTTCCCCAAACCGCAGATGGAGGCGGCGGCCATGGTGCCGCAGAGTTCCTCCATCAGCGCCAATTGCTCTTCCGTGCCCCGGCCGTGAATGATTTCATCCAGGAGGAACAGCAGGTTTTTCAACCCCTCCCGACAGGGGGTGCACTTGCCGCAGGATTCCTGGTAGAGGAAATTGATGAAATAACGGGCCACGTCCACCATGCAACTGCTGGTGTCCATGACGATCATGCCGCCGGAACCCATGATGGAGCCCACGGACTGGAGGCTGTCGTAGTCCACCGGCAAATCCAGGAACTGGCCGGGGATGCAGCCCCCGGAGGGGCCGCCGGTCTGCACCGCCTTGAATTCCCGGTCCTGGCGGAGGCCGCCACCCAGGTCATAGACGATCTGGCGCAAGGTGGTGCCCATGGGCACTTCCACCAGACCCGTTTGATTGACCGCGCCCACCAGGGAGAAGACCTTGGTGCCCTTGCTATTTTCCGTGCCGATGCCCGCGTACCAGTCAGCCCCCAGGTTGATGATCTCCGGCACGTTGGCCCAGGTCTCCACGTTGTTGATCACCGTGGGTTTGCCGAAGAGACCGGCTTGCACCGGATAGGGCGGCCGGGGCCTGGGTTCGCCGATGAAGCCTTCCATGGAGTGGATGAGGGCGGTCTCTTCCCCGCAGACAAAGGCCCCCGCGCCCCGGGAGATCTTGATATCGAAGTCGAAACCGGACCTGAGGATATTCTTCCCCAGGAAGCCGGACTCCTGGGCCTGCTGGATGGCCAGCTGCAACCGGCCCACCGCCAGGGGATACTCATGGCGCACGTAGATGTAGCCTTTGGAGGCGCCGATGGCCCGGGCGCCGATGATCATGCCCTCCAGGACCGCGTGGGGGTCCCCCTCCATCACCGCCCGGTCCATGAACGCGCCGGGGTCGCCTTCGTCCCCGTTGCAGATGATGAACTTGGGCTCATCCAAGGCGTCCTGGCAGATGCGCCACTTGCGGCCCGTGGGGAAGCCGCCGCCGCCCCGGCCCCGGAGGCCGGATTTTTCAATGGCGTCGATGATCTCATCCGGCTTCATCTCCAGGAGGGCCTTGCGCAAGGCCCGGTAGCCCCCCAACGCCAGGTAGTCGTCCAGGCTGGTGGGGTCGATGACGTCCAGCTTCCTGAGGACGATGGGCATCTGTCCCTTAAAAAAGGGAATCTCCCCTTTATACGCGGCCTTCTCCTGGGTGTGGAGGTCTTCATAGATCAGGCGGTCCACCACCTGCCCTTCTTTCAGGGTCTGCTCCACGATCTCCGCCGCATCCTCGGGGGTGACGTGCTGGTAGGTGATTTCCTGGGGGCGGATGAGCACCCGGACCGCGCCGGCGCAGAGGCCGTGGCAGCCGCACTCTTTCAGGAGGACCTGGGCGGCCAGGCCGTTTTTCTCCAACTCCTCCCGAAAGGCCGCGGCCACCTCCTCACTGCCCATGGGCAGGCAGCCCGGCCCGGCGCAGACCAGTACCTGGGGCTGGTTGGGATCCCGTTTGGCAATGAGCTGGCGCCGGTATTCCCGCAGGTGGTCGATGGATTCGAATTTTGGCATAATGAGTTCTCTTTAAATTCGGGGGAAGAGGGGAATAAGGGTAAAGGGGGAAAAGGTATTGTGTCTAACGACTCACTTTCCTTTTTCCCTCTTCCCCCGCTTCCCCTTTTCCCCTGGATTATTTATAGAGTTTCAAGATTTTCGGCACCTTGTCCACGGTGCTGCGGCCGAAATATTTGTCGTCCACCATCATCACCGGGGCTTGGGCGCAGGACCCCAGGCAACCCACGGTCTCCAGGGAGAATTGCATGTCCTTGGTGGTGTAGCCCACCTCCACCCCCAGGCGGTGGCTCAGGGATTCCACCACCCGGCCGCCGCCCCGCAAGTGGCAGGTGGTGCCCAGGCAGACCTTGATCTGATGCTTGCCCTTGGGAAGCAGGGAAAACATCTTGAAAAAGGTGGCCACACTGTAAATCTGGGTCATGGGCACGTTTAAACGCTCTGAGACCACCTGCAATTCGTCCTTGGGCAGATAGCTGTAGGCATCCTGAATATCCTGGAGCACCGGGATGAGGTCCCAGGACTCCCCTTCATAGCGTGACAAGATGGCTTCGAGGCGTGGCAGGTCCATTATTCCTTCTCTTCTTCAGGTTCAGTAATCACCGGAAATTCCGGATAGGAAGCTCCACATTTATCCAGGAGCAGTTGGTATTGCGCCATGGTGTGTTTCTGGATAAAATCCCGCTCCTTCTCCCGGAGGTGCCGGAACCGGCCCTGGGGCTTGAGATAATCGTTCACCGGCCTGAGCTTGGGCACTTCCACGGTGAGGCGGTACTTGCCGTTTACCACTTCAAAGAGGGGGAAGACCCCGGTTTCCACCGCCAGGCGGCCCAGGCGGACGCTCAAATCCGTGGCCGAACGCCAGCCCGTGGGGCAGACGGACAGCACGTGCACGTACGCGGGCCCCGGCGTTTCGATGGCCTTGCGCACCTTGAAGAACAGGTCGAAGAGGTAGCTGGGGGAGGCGGTGGCCACGTAAGGAATGCCGTGGGCCACGGCAATGGCCGTCATGTTCTTCTTCTGGGTGTGCTGGCCGATGCTCATCTTCCCCGGGGGCGAGGTGGTGGTCATGGCCCCGTAGGGGGTGGAGCTGGAACGCTGGATGCCGGTGTTCATATAGGCTTCGTTGTCCCAGCAGAAGTAGGTGAAGTTGTGCCCCCGCTCCAAGGCGCCCGAGAGGGACTGGAGGCCGATGTCGGTGGTGCCCCCGTCTCCCCCCATGGCCACCACCTTGGGCATGGGGCCCTTCAACTTGCCCTTGCGTTGCAGAACTTTGAGGGCAGACTCGATGCCCGAAGCCACCGCCGAGGCGTTTTCGAAGGCCACGTGCAGCCAGGGGTGCATCCAGGCCGTCTGGGGCCAGCCCGAGGAAACGATCTCCATGCAGCCGGTGGCGTGGGCGATGATCGCGTCCTTGCCGATGGCCTTGCAGACCCAGCGCACCGCCAAGGCCTCGCCGCAGCCCTGGCAGGAGCGGTGTCCGGAAGTAAAATACTCCTCCCGGGGCATAAGCCGGGAGGCATAGGTATCGAATTTCTGGCTTTGGGCGTAACCGAATTTATCCATCAGCCTCTTACCCCAAATATATGGTATTCCTGGGTAGGTTTGTGTTGGGCCTCTTCCTGGGCCTGGGCCACGATGTTCTTAAAATCTCCGGGTGTTACATCCCGGCCTCCCAGGCCGATGACGAAGCTGGCGGTCTGGGGGCGGCCCCGCATGGCGTAGAAGGCGCTGCGCACCTCCGCCAGCACCGGCGGCGCGGCGCCTCCCAGGGACAGGGCCCGGTCGCAGACAATGAGGAGTTTGGCGCTACCCACCGCATTCCTGAGGTCAGCAAAAGGGAAGGGTCGCCACATCCGCAGCTTTAAGAGGCCCACCTCTAGGCCGGCTTCCCGCATCTCGTCCACCGCCACTTCCGCCACTTCGCTCAGACAGCCCATGGTCAACAGCAGAATCTTGGCCCCCTCGGTCCGGTACTTCTCCACCGGCTGGTAACGCCGGCCGGTGAGATCGCCCCACTCCTTCCAGACCTTGAGGATATGCTCGTAGGCGCCGGTGAGGGCCATCTGGTGCCCCATCTTCACCTCGGTATAGACCTCGGGCATGGCAAAAGCCCCCATGGTCACCGGGTTGTCAGGGTCCAGCTGGAACCGGGGATGATAGGAGGGCAAAAACTTATCCACCAGTTCCTGGTCCGGAAACTCCATGGCCTCCACCACGTGGGAGAGGATGAAGCCGTCCAGGTTGATGATGGTGGGCATCAGGACCTGGTGGTTTTCCGCGATCTTGAAGGCCATGACCGAGTGGTCGAAGGCCTCCTGGCCGTTTTCCACAAAGATCTGGATCCAGCCGATATCCCTGGCCCCCATGATGTCGCTGTGGTCGTTCCAGATGGACAGGGGCCCGGATAGGGCCCGGTTGGCCACGGTCATGACAATGGGCAGCCTGAGGGCACTGACGATATACAGAATCTCATTCATCAAGGCCAGGCCCTGGGAACTGGTGGCGGTGTAAGTCCGGGCGCCGGTGGCGGACATGCCGATGCAGGTGCTGATGGCCGAGTGTTCCGACTCCACGTTGACAAACTCAGCGTCCAACTCGCCGTTGGCCACCATGGAGGAGAGATGCTCCACGATGTGGGTCTGGGGGGTGATGGGATACGCGGCAATGGCTTCGGCCCGGCACATCTGCACCGCGTGGGATATCGCAATGGATACTTCCATGCCTACTCGGTGGGCCATTATTCTTCCTCCGGCACCATGCTGATGCAGCCGGTGACGCATTCCTTGGCGCAGATACCGCACCCTTTACAGTACGTGTTCATATCGAAGTAGCCCCCCGGCTCCTCGGAGATGCCCCCCTCGGGGCACACGGTCCAACAGACGCCGCAGCGGATGCAACGGCTCTTGGTCCATACGGGATGTTGGGAGCGCCAGTCTCCGGTATTGTATCCCCGGGCGCTCCCCGGTTCCGTGAGGATCGCGCCCGCTTCGATTTCCTGCCAGGTGACTTGATCCATGGGTTTACTGCTCATGACCGCCGCTCCTCAATGACAGTTTGCTCATAGGCTGTCTTCAAGGCGTTAAAATTCTTCACCGCCAGGGGCCCGAAGCGTTCCTTCAAGGGCAGCTCCAGGGACTCCAGCTTTACGACCCCGGTGGCCCTGATCAAGGCCCCCATCATGGTGGTGTTGACTATGGGCACCCCCAGGACTTCCCGGGCCACCCGGTTGGCGTCCACCAGGGCCAGGGTGTGCTTGAAGCCGTATTCCCGGCGCACTTCCTCCGGCGTCTTGGGGGTGTTCAGGACGATGATGCCGTCGGCCTTGAGATCCGCGGGTGGGTTCTGGATGCGGATGAGACTGGGGTCCAGGACCACCACCACGTCGGGGCTGGCGATCTTGCACCGCAGGCGGATATGCCGCTCATCCACCCGGCAGAAGGCCAGAACCGGCGCGCCCCGGCGCTCCGGGCCGAAGGAGGGGAAGCCCTGGGCGAATTTCCCTTCGTTAATGGCCGCCAGGGCCAGGAGCTCCACCGACGTTACCGCCCCTTGTCCCCCGCGCCCGTGAAAGCGGATTTCAATCATATGTCAAGTCCTTACCTTTGTTAAGGTTAATCCCGCCAGGCTCTCTTTGCCGATCCCTGCCGTGTCGGCCAGGCCGTCTGCTACCTCCGGCAGCTACCAGGACCCAGGGATGCGGGCAGTATTTGTGAACTTGCTCTGATTTGTCAGCAATTTTCTGATGGGAAAAATAAAAAAGCCGCCTTCGGCTTCACTCCTGGGGGCCGGGGCGGCTGATCGCTGGCAAGTCCCTACTCGTTCCATGCCCATCTTGCTGCGTATTTTATCATGTTTTCCGGGATTGCAAGAACTTTTTTTCACAAGAACAGCCTTTCCCTGCAGCCGGGGAATAGAAGCAGCACGCTGCGGGTTCAGCTATAACCAGAAAAGCAGCAAAATTTTGGCTTAGCAAGATCCATCCAGTTCCCAAATAATGGACTCCTCCACGGCTTCTCCTGAAAGGTCCGGTCATTTAGGCCCAGGATAGCATTAGTATAAATTTAAGACACCAATCCCCGGCTGTCCAGGGGGTTCAGACAAAAGGATTTTTCAGCACCATGGTTTCTTCCCGGTCCGGGCCAACGGAGATGAGCTGGATAGGCACCCCCGCCAGTTCCTGCACCCGCTCCAGGTAACGCCGGGTGTTGGCCGGGAGGTCCTGATACTTCCTCACCCCTCGTATATCTTCGGTCCAACCGGGCAATTCCTCAAATATGGGCCGGCAGCGCTCCAGTTCCTTCAGGGTGCCGGGCATGGTCTCCCGTTTGACCCCGTCCTGGTCGTAGGCCACGCAGATCTTCACCGGGTTCAGGGTGGTGAGCACGTCCAGCTTGGTGATGGCCAAGCCGGTAAGGCCGTTGAGGCGGGCCGCGTCTTTAAGGACCACCATATCCAGCCAGCCGCAGCGCCGCCGCCGCCCGGTGGTGGAGCCGAATTCCACCCCGCATTCCACCAGGTGGTCGCCGATCTTATCCAGGCACTCCGTGGGGAAGGGCCCGCCCCCCACCCGGGTGGTGTAGGCCTTGACGATCCCCAGGACGTGGTGCAACTGCCCCGGCCCCACCCCCGCGCCCGTGGCCGCGCCCCCGGCCACCGGGTTGGAGGAGGTGACATAAGGGTAAGTGCCGTGGTCGATGTCCAGGTGGGTGCCCTGGGCCCCCTCAAAGAGGATATTTTGTCCCTGGCGCACGGCCTGGTCGATAATCACCGAGACGTTGGCCACCAGGGGCCGCAGGCGCTCTCCCATCTCCAGATAGGGGGTGAGAATCTCCTCCAGGGAGAAGGGCTGGCTGTCCAGAAATTTTTCCAGATAAAAGTTCTTCTCCGGCAGGAACTCGGCCAGCTTGGCCTTCAGGGCTTCCGGGTCCAAAAGGTCGGCCGCCCGCACGCCCCGGCGGGCCACCTTGTCCTCATAGCAGGGGCCGATGCCCCGGCCGGTGGTGCCGATCTTGGTGGCGCCCTTCTTCTCTTCCCGGGCGATATCGATGCGCTGGTGATAAGGCATGATCACCTGGGTGCGTTCGCTGATGCGCAGATTCTCCGACCCTAGGGCAATGCCCCGCTCTTTAAGGCGGTCCACCTCCTGGAGAAAGACCTGGGGGTCCAGGACCACGCCGTTGCCGATGAGGCATTGGGTGCCGGGGTGCAAAATCCCGGAGGGAATCAAATGAAAGATAAACTTCTCGCCGCCCACCACCAGGGTGTGGCCGGCGTTGTTGCCGCCCTGGTAACGTACCACTACCTTGGCCTGTTCCGTCAGCAGGTCGACGATCTTGCCCTTGCCTTCGTCGCCCCACTGGGTGCCCACTACCACTACATTAGGCAAAGCTTTGCCCTCCTTTTCACAAACCCGGTATATTAAATCACAAGGTCCGGGAAAAGCAAAAGAAAAATGCCCGGCCGGGGCCGGGCATCCTTAAGGTGCAGGCCGGGAGCGGCCCATGCCGCCCCCGGATGTAGGTATGGCTTCCTTTACCTTGGGCACGAACTTATTGGTGTGTTCCGGATAGGGCTGCCGCAGGCCCTTCTTGCTGCTCTTGCCGGTGGGCGGCGCGTCCTTAACGGATTTCAGATCTATTAGTCCAATTTTAAACCTCTTCAATTTTTATCCAAAAGAAACAAAGGCTGTAGTCTATACAGCCTCGGGTCCAACATTCCTTCACATAAGCCAAACTTGGTTTTTTTAACAAAGGTAGTATTATTAACATCCCCCCATGACCTATTTATTGATGTAATATCATACTCCGTAATTCTAGTGTTCTGTCCGTTCTTATATAGGAAAAGTGCTTCGAGTTCTCCAGGTGTTACCACTCCAGCCCAGACAATCCGGCCGCGATTATTGATTACCGGGCTCCGGTTATTATTATTGGTAGTAATCGGCGTAGTGGTGCCATTGCTATATAGTTGAATATTCCCGGGGTGCACCGGACCGGACTCATAAACTATTTGACAATTGTTATTAATGCGCGGTCTTATGTTGTCTTTACCGTCATTGGTAATGAGCTTCTTTTGGGAGCTGGTATGGAGACAAAGAACAACCTCCCAGAGACTCGGGGTGGTACCCTGGGACCGGTTCCACACCACATCCCCATAATCATTCATATGGGGGTTCTTATTGAGATGGGTGCCGTCATCATGGCTGTAATTGACGATCCAACCTCCATCTTTGAGATATACATAAATTTCCCCGGCTTCCGGGGGATCGGTAGTCGATCTGGTCCAGCCTATGTCCCCTTTATTATTGAGGGTCACGGGACCAATTTCATTATGATTGCCGTCGGTAATCCTGGTGGTGGTGCCATTCTGATGCGAATAAATCTGCCAGTGGCTGCCGTCATATCCTGACCAGACTATCTGGCTGTTGTTGTTAATCACCGGGCCGTCGAGCAGCAAATCCGGGTTGGTGTCGTTATAGGTATTCTCCCTTACCTTCTTAAGAGGCTGCCCGTCAATATACCAATAGAGACTGCAAGTCCCGCCGTCAACGCGGGTAAAGGCCACCTCCCCCTTGTTGTTGATAGACGGATTTCGATCAGTGGTGTTATCAGTAATTTGCTTTTCGGTGATCTTTATCTGGGCCCCCACAACATGAGGAAAGGTCAGGATAAATACCAAAAAGATCATCAAGGCAACAAAAGAGGTTCTGCTCCATTGCCAATTGATCAGCATGAGCCGCAGGTCTCCTTGATATTTATTTGAATTGCCTGGTAATAATTTAGGAAAAAGATTCGGGGGCGGCCAGGCCGCCCCCGCATTGAGGTATGGCTTACTTCACTTTGGGTACGAACTTGGTGGTATATTCCGGATAGTGCTTCCGGAGGTCCTTCTTGATGATCTTGCCGGTGGGGGTCCTGGGGATGGAGGGCAGGAAGACCACTTCCCGGGGCAGTTTGTAGGTGGCCAACAGGTCCATGGTGGACTTGATGATCTCGCTGGCCAGTTCCTGGGAGGCGGTATGGCCACCTTCCAACTCCACCATGGCCACCACTTTCTGGCCCATGATCTCGTCGGGGATGCCCACCACCGCGGTGTCCCGCACTGAGGCATGGCGCATAATGGTGTCTTCGATCTCCGTGGGGGCCAGGCGGAAGCCGGAAGACTTGATCATGTCGTCTTCCCGGGCCTGGAAGAAGATGAAGCCGTCTTTGTCCATCATGACCGCGTCACCCATCATGTTGTAGCCGTCCTTGATACCCTTCTTCATGGACTTCAGGAGCTTCTGATCCTGAATCATGGGCTTCCAGTACAGGGTGGCGGTGGGGCCCTTGATCATCATGGAGCCCACTTCGCCGGGGCCCGCGGTGGCGCCGTCTTCCCGGACCACTTTGATTTCAAAGCCGGGCAGCGCCTTGCCGATGGAGTCGGGCATGGGCACGTCGCTCATGGTGTTGGAGGTCACCAAGTGCATCATTTCGGTGCCGCCCAAACCTTCCCAGATGGGTTTCCCCGTTTTGGCCTGCCACATGGCCAGGGTCTTGCCGGTGAGGGCATCGCCGCCGGTGGTGTACATGCGCACGCTGGAGACGTCATAGTCGTTGAAGTTGGGCATTTCCAGGAGCTTCCGGTAGGCGGTGGGCAGACCGGTGATCACCGTGATCTTGTGCTTCTGGATGGTGGACATCATGTCGTCCGGGGTGAACTTGGGCAGCAGGGAAATGGCCGAGCCGCCTGCAAAGGGGATGTTGCAGAAGGTGCCATAGCCCGCGGCGAAGGTCACGGGGGCGGAACCGCCCAGGACGTCGCCAGGGCCCAGTTTGTAAACGTAATTGTTCACCAGGTTAGACTCGATCAACACTTCCCGGACGAAATGCACGCAGCCCTTGGGCTGGCCGGTGGTGCCGGAGGTGAAGAGGATGACGCCGATGTCGTTGGCGGCGTCCAGTTTCACATTGGTGAACTGATCGGAGGCGGTGGCCATCTCTTTGGCAAAGGAGACGAAGCCCTTGGCTTCCACTTCTTCGGGTTTGCCGCCGACGACGACGATCTTGGTGCCGTGCTCGAATTCGTGCAGGGCTGCTTCCACCGGTCCCATGAGGGGGAAGCTGACCACAAAGGCCTTAAATTCGGCGTTGTTCACCACGAAGGCCACTTCTTCCTTGGCCCACAGGGGGGAGACGGGCACCGGGATGGCGCCGATCTTTTGGACGCCAAAGTTGGCGGCAACGGCTTCCGGCATATTGGTCATGCGCAGCCCCACCCGGTCCTGGGCCTCGACCCCAATCTTTTTGAGGACGTTGGCGAACTTGTTGGCCTGGGCCAGCAGTTCTTTGTAGGTGACTTTCAGGTCGCCGAAAAGAATGGCGGTGTTGTCCCCACGGCCTGCTTGCACATGCTTGTCCAAAAATTCTTCCGCAATATTCCACTGTCCTGAAGCATACTGCTTGAACTCCTCAGGCGCCGTATATTCGGCCCAGAGTTCTTTGGGGGGCAAATAATCAGCAGGAATCTTACCCATGTACTGCGTCCTCCTTATGGCATTTAGTTATCTAAAGGGTTCTCGGCCTTTACCGGAGACTAAACCATGTGAAGCATATTACAAGGTCTTTGGCAAGTGTCAAGAAATTTGTGGCTTTTCAGTTTTCCCTTTTCGGCATTTCCCCGCCTTTATTTCCCGGGCTGCTGCCGTTTTCCAGGTAAGATCGGCTCTAGATTTGATATACTGTTTGTTAGACCTTTTTACCGAAGACCAGAGACCTGTTTTGCCCACTGTCGCCCTCATCGGCCCCGAACTGTGCCCCATCCCCCCCATCCGGGGGGGCGCCGTGGAGCTGTTCATCGACCGGTTGGCCTCCCGGCTTAAACGCTGGCGGCCGGTGGTCATCGGGCCTGCCGACCCGGAACTGCCGGACTATGAAGTGCGGGGCGGGGTGGAATTTTTTCGCATCAACCTGGCCGGCTGGCGGGGCCGGCTTTATAAGCGCTATCGTCAATATTTCCCTATCTATGACCGGCAGGCCCTGGAAATCTTGCGCCAGGTACAGCCGGACCTGCTGCACGTCCACAACCGCCCCCTCCTGGCCCTATCCCTGCACCGCAGGCGGGAGTTAAAAAAGGTGCCCCTGGTCCTGCATATGCATAATCTTTATAACTCCCTGGGGCGCCGGGAGAGGCCGGCCCCCGGCGCTTCGATCCCCGCGGCCGGTTTCATCGGCTGCAGCCGGTTCGTGGTGGAGCGGGAGAAATCGGGATTGGCACGGGACGCGGCTGCCCATTTTGTGGTTTATAACGGCGTGGACGCTGGGGACTTTTTCCCGCCCTGGGAATACCCGGACCAGAGGCAAAGACTCCGGCAACAATACCGCCTAGCCGATGCGCCCACGGTCCTCTTTGTGGGCAAACTCCGGGAAAGCAAAGGGGTGCACGTCTTGTTGGCGGCCATGGAGCGGGTTTGGGAGCAGGTGCCCCAGGCGGTCCTGGTCCTGGTGGGGGGTACGGAATTCGGCCAGGGGCGCACTGATCGGGAGACCCTCTTTCTCCAGCAGGTGCGCCGCCAGGTGGACACGGCCCGGGGCCGGGTGGTGCTCACCGGTTTTATCCCCCCGGCCCGCATCCCGGAAGCCTACCTCCTGGGAGACCTTTTTGTGGGGCCCTCCCAGATCGAGGAGGGCCTGGGCATGGTCTTTCTGGAAGCCGCGGCCGCGGGCCTCCCCAGCATTGCCACCCGGCGTGGGGGCATCCCCGAAATCGTCCACGGAGACCTGAACGGCCTCCTCCTGCAGCAACATGACGACTCCCGGGAACTGGCCGCCAAGATTACCCTGCTTCTGGAAGACCATGACCTGCGTCTGCGCCTGGGCCGGCAGGCCCGGGCCTGGGTCCAGGAGCATTTTTCCTGGGAAAAGATCGCCCAACGGCAGGAAGAGGTTTATGATGAGATAGTCAGCAGTGAGCAGTGAGCAGTGAGCAACGCGAACTTCCCATGCCAAACTCAAGGACGAAACTTTGGGCCATAAGCTGTTAAAATGGTGGACGCATCATTATTTGCGCCTCCAGGTGCGCAGGCGGCCGCCTCTGCCTCTGACTGGGTTCAATCCCCAGGCGGTGCAGAAGGTGCTCCTGATTAACAGCACCGCTCTGGGGGATCTGCTGTTCTCCACCCCCGCCATCCGGGCCTTGAAGGAGACCTTTCCGGATTGGCGTCTGGATATCCTGGTGAACCCCGGTTACGCCGCCCTGGTGCGGCATAATCCCCATTTGGAGAATATCATCCCTTTCCCGGGCCGCAGTTGGCGCCTTTTGCCCCTAATGGGGGAACTGAGACGCAACCGTTACGATCTGGTCGTCATCCTCCACGGCAATGACCCGGAAGCCACTCTCCTGGCCCGGGCCACCGGCAGCCCTTATATCATCGGCTCCGCCGGCAGCTCCCTGAATTTCGTCTATTCCGAAAAAATAGTGCGACAAGACCCTTTTGAACATGCCATTGAGCGGCGCTTAAATTTCGTGCGCCCCCTGGGGGCGGACATCGATGATAAAAGAATGCAACTCATCCTGCCCTCAGCGGAGCTAATCCGGGCCGAGGTCCTGACCTTAAGGCATTTCGGCAAGCTCCCCCTGCTGGTGGCCTTCCATCCCACCGGCTCCGGCCGCTACAAATGGTGGCCCCAGGAATCCTTCGCCGCCTTGGGCAACTATCTCCAGGAGACTTATGGGGCCTCGATCTTGATCGTCAGCGGCCCCCGGGACCGCCAGGAGGGGGAGGCTCTGGCCGCCCGTCTGACCGGGCCCACCCTGGTAACCGGGGACCGGTCCCTCCCTGAGGTGGCGGCCTTTCTGAAGCAATGCCGCTTGTTCGTGGGCAACGACAGCGGCCCCCTCCACCTGGCCCTGGCTTTGGAGGTCCCCAGCATCGCCCTCTTGGGTGCGGACCATCCCCGCCGCATTGGCCCCTACCAGGTTGACTGGGGCACCTATTTATACCGCAAAGAAGAAGTCTGCAGCCAGGAACACTGCCTGAACCGGGATTGTCCAGACAATCGCTGCCTGCAGGCCATCCAGGTGGCAGACGTGGTGGATCTGCTCCGGAATTGGTGGGAGCCCCGAAAACTTCCGGGCCGGTGAGGGTCAGGTTTACTCCTTTAGTGGTTGAAGACGCAGGACAAGTACCTCTTTTCACAAAATTCCATCCATTTCCTGGGCCCTGATAACCCTCTGTTCATCTGCCCATCCCCCATCCCTCCATCAAGACCGGTGACCTTTTCCTTTTCTGGGGTGAATCACCCCTAGAGGTGATACCGATTCCCCCAATACACCGGGGGAAAGGGAAAATGGAGCCTTTGCAGCTCCGGCTGGCCGTCAAAATCTGAGCAAATCATATAATGAATCCAGGCATTTGTCTTTATTGTTTTTTTGCCCCGGGATTTGGGATATTTGGCACAAAATTAGCTTAATGAGCCTGGGGACCTAGACCAACAAAGGAAAACCATGCCCGGACCATGCCAAAGGCCGGGACTCCATTTTGCCTGGCTCCTGATGCGGACCAGAGACTTACCGAAAGGGGGTGAAGAAGCCAAGTTTCCTTAAGGCAACATTTGCGGACAGAGTTTCCAGTAAGTATTCTGAACCAATCGTTTAAGGAGGAACCTGAATGTCCGATGATCTGAAAAAAGAGGTTCAGGAAGCACCACTGCTGTGGCCTCTAAACCCAATTCCCACTTTTGAAGAAGTATATGATCCCAAAATCTGTACCGAGGCCTCCCGGGAAATCTCCACGGTCTTTGAGGGCTGGCTCCATCCCAAGCACGAGATGGCCAAACCCGAGGCCCTGGGCAAAATCCGGGTCCTGGAATGCGGCCACGGCGGCTTGCAGTGTAACACCATGCAGGGCGGCGGCTACCTGGCGGAGCTGGGGGCCAACGTCATCATGGTAGAACCCCCCGGCGGCTCCCCCATCCGGAAGCTGACCGCCTTCGGCCGCAAACGCTACATGTTCAAAGACAATATCAACGGTGATCTCTGCGGCGGCACCTTCCTGCATGAGTGCCGCAACAAGCAGTCTATCACCCTGGACCTCACCAGCGCCGAAGGCCGGGAAATCCTGAAGAAGCTGGTAGTGCACGCGGACGTTCTCATCGAGAACTATGCCCCCGGGCAGTTCGACGCCTGGGGCATCGGCTACCGCCAGCTCTCCAAGATCAACCCCCGCCTCATCTACGTCTGGAACGGCCAGAAAGGCCAGTGGGGCCCCTTAACGGACCAACCGGGCGAGCTCTATCCCTCCTCTCCCTGTTCGTCCGGCTGGTGTCATGCCACCGGGCTGCCCAAGTCCTTTGGCGGCACCCCCTTGCGGGCCGGGGAACGGGCCGACGACATCCTCTGCGGCAACCTCACGGCCCACGCCACCTGCGCCGCTTTAATCTACCGGGACAATGTCTCCGGCAAAGGCCAGTTCGTCGAGGTCACTTCCGCGGAAGCCCACCTGCGCATCCATGACTATGCCTGGGGCTGGTACGGCGTGGACGGTTCCAGTAAGCCTCGTTACGGCAACTGGGACCTGGCCATCAACATCTACTCGGTGAACCCCTGCAAAGACGGCTATATGATGGTGGGCGGCGGCCATGACCGGCTGTGGTACCGCATCTGGAAGACTGTGGGCAAGGACCGTCCCGAGCTGGAAGACATGATCCTGGATGAGCCCACCCTGCGGGTGGTCATCGACCGGGTCGGCCACGACCAGCAGGTCAAAACCCTGGTCTGCCTCACCGACTGGATGAAGGACTGGACCCGGGAAGAATGCCGGGCCAAGCTGCTGGAAGAAGAAGTGGCTGCGGGCGGCGTCTCCTTCCTGGACGAAGTCGCGGAAGAGCCCCATTACAAATACCGGGGCATGGTGCGTGGTTTGGACACGGCCCACTACGGCAAAGTCCTGTTCTGCGGCTCCGTGTTCTACGGCCACCGCACCCCGGGCCGGGTCAAAGACCTGGGCCGCCCTGTGGGCTTTGACAACAGCGACGTCTACCGCAAGCTTCTGGGCTTCGACACCGATAAGCTGAATGAGCTGTATACCAAAGGGCTCATCTAATAGAGGGGGTTAGGAAATATGACCGAACACCTTGATAAACTACCCTTTGAAGAATATTGCAAGACCGTATTCAACAAAGACACGCTGGCAGAGAAACCCGAATGCCTGAAGGGCTATCGGGTGCTGTCCTGCACCCAGTACATCCTGGGGCCCTGCGCCGCCGCCTACCTGGGCGAGCTGGGCGCGGAGGTCATCAAGATCGAGGTGCCCCGTCTGGGTGAGCCCATGCGTCACTGCTCCCCCTACAACGAACCCTGGTTCTACCCGGTTTCCCGGTGGAACCCGGGCCGCGGCACCTCCCCGGCCTTCCAGGGCGCCAACCATAATGAATACTTCGTCACCCTGGACTATCGTAAACCGGAGGCCAAGGAGATCTTCTACGGCCTGGTCCAGAAGACCGACGCCATGGTCTGGAACTACCGGCCCGGTACTTTCGACCGTTGGAAGATCGGCTACGGCGCCTGCAAAGAGGTGAATCCCAGAATCGTCCTGGCCTGGTGCGGCGGCTTCGGCGGCTTCGGGCCCGGCCGGAACTGGGCCTCCTACGACATCCTGGGCCAGGCCAAAGGCGGCGTCTTCTCCTTCACCGGCCACCGCGCCGGCCGCGCCTCTGCGGGCTTCCCCAGCAAACACACCACCTGGATCATGGACTACTCCATCGGCATGCTGGTCTCCACCGCCATGCTGGCCGGCCTCTACTGGCGGGATACGGTCTCCAACCTGGGCAACTACTTTGAGTGCTCCCAGGTGCAGGGTTCCACCCGCTACACCGAGTACGGTCTGCCCCTCTGGGGCCGCATGGGCATCGTCCGCATGCGCTGGGGCAACTGGGACACGGAAATCTGCGTCAACGGCATCTGCAAGTGCGGCCTTTCCTCCTACCCCCATTCGGATCATCCCGCGGAGCAGGAAGAAGGCTACATCTGCGTCCAGGCTTACACTGACGAAGATTTTGCCAAACTGATGAACCTCATCGGCCGCCCCGACCTGGGCAAGAAGTTCGCCACCCACGACGACCGGGTGGAAGCTAAGGCCCAGGAAGAGATCTATCCGGCCATCGAGGAGTTCCTCAAAGATAAGACCAAGGAAGAAGCCAACCGCGTCTTCAGCGGTGCGGGCATCATCTCCCAACCCCTGCTCACCTGCCGGGAAGCGGCCAACACCGAGCATTGGCTGGAACGGGGCGCCTTGGGCTGGTACGACGATCCCTATTACGGTGACGTCTTCACCCAGAAAGTCATCTACAAGATGAGTGAGACGCCCCCGCGGTTGAAGCACGTACACCGCCCGGTGGGCTGTGACAACGAGGAGATCTACCAGCGGGTCTGCGGTCTCAGCTCGGAGCAGATCCGGGAACTGGAAGCCAAGGAAATCATCTAGCTCAGGGACGGTGGGGGCGGGTACTAGCCCCGGCCCCCAAAGTCGCACCTCTATCTATTGGGAGGAATGACTCGATATGACTGAATTCAAAGTGTCGTTGTTTCACGACTGCCCCAAATGCGAAACCCGCAATATGTTCGACCCTTACAGCTTCTGGGAATATAAGGGCAACTTCAAATGCGCCGGCTGCGACACCCTCTATTACGCGGAGTGGGAAAACGGCCAGCGGGTGGTGGAGCCGGAAGCGGGCCGGGGCACGGACTTCATCCTGCCGGGTTATGCCGAGACCAAGGACCTCAAGCCCCTGTCAGGGCCTGGGAAAACCTCGCCGCCGGCATATGCCAGCCCCAGCTTCTTGGGCAAACCCAAGAACGTCACCGTGTCGGCCCGGGGCAAACTGTGCTCCTGCTCCCAGCTTACCCCGGAAGACCTGGATGGCAGCTGCTGGAAGCGCATTACCGCCCAGCGGAAGTATGGGAAGTCCTGGTAGCGACTGGGTAACTTTGGACGATAGGAGGGACTGTTAATATGGCAGACATTTTGTGTGATGGGTGCAGGAACTTCCAGCTCACCTACGACCCGCAGATTTCCAAAGTATTATTCGGTCACTGCCGGGCCATTGAATATCCCTTCCTGCTAGGCATTTTCAAGGAAGAGCGCCCCGGGGCCTTTACCGCCCCCAAGGACTGCAAATTCTTCCAAGAAAAGAAAAAGTAGGATAAACTAAACGCCAAACCGGGGCGTCGGCGTCGCCGGCGCCCCTATCTTTTTCTCCTCCGGTAACCAACATGAAAGACTATTCACTTTATTATTATGACCAACGGCTGGCAGAGGCCGAGGTGATCGAACTCCTGAACCTCGCTTGGGAAGAACTTTACGAACTGGAATTCGACCAGGTCTTCGGGGCCTGGCGGGGGGTGCACTTCGAACCGGAGACGGATACCGTGCACATCACCTGGGAAAACATGTATCACGTGCCCCTGATGGTCTCCATCCACCGGGTCACTCGGGCCATCCGCCATGACTACCCCCTGGATGAGTTCCTGGAACGGGAACAGGCTGAAATCGAGCGTCTCCGCGCCCTGCCGCCGGGGCAGAGAAGATAATCCGGGCCGGGGGGCCGGGATCAAAGAAGAAGGAACGTCAGACGTGGGTGGGCGAACCTGTTGTTCGCCCACCCCCATCAGAAGTTTAGAGGTGAATTGGAGGCGATAGATGTCCATCGAGGGTTATATTGATTATCAACGCCGGGAATTTTGTAAGGACGTGCAGTGCCCGGTGCAGTTGGATCTGAATGCTCAACCGGAAGGTAGCGATAGTTACGAAAAGATCAGGCAGACCTGCAAATCCCATTGTCGATACACCACTTACCAATTTCACCATTGGCTGATCAATAAAGGTTATTTGATTGTCCGACCGCACTAAAATTATTTACCTGTCATGAATGATTCTTAAGGGATAGGAGAGCTGCGCATGGATTGGGGAATGAAAAACCGCTTAAGCCGGCTGATGCCCAATGGCAAATGTTTTTTTATGCCCATTGATCACGGTTATTTCCAAGGTCCCACCAGGAACCTGGAAAAGCCTGGAGAGACGCTGCAACCGCTGCTTCCTTATGTGGACGCCATCTTTTGCACCCGGGGGGTATTGCGGGCGGCTATTGAGCCGGTCAACAGCAAACCCATTGTGCTGAGAGTTTCCGGCGGCACCAGCATGGTGGGCAAGGACTTGGCCAATGAGGAACTCACCACCTCCCTGGAAGAAATTATTCGGTTAAATGCCTCGGCCGTGGGGGTTTCGGTGTTTATCGGCAGCGAATATGAAAAGGAGACCCTCAGAAATCTCGCCACTCTGGTCAATCAATGCGAGGGTTATGGCATCCCGGTGATGGCGGTGACCGCGGTGGGCCGGGAAATGGAGAAGCGGGAGTCCCGCTATCTGGCCCTATGCTGCCGCATCGCCGCGGAACTGGGCGCCAAGGTGGTGAAGACTTATTGGTGTGAGGAACATTTCGATAAGGTGGTGAACGGTTGTCCGGTGCCCATCATTATGGCCGGTGGGCCCAAATGCGAGACGGAGCTGGAGGTCCTGGAATTTGTGCACGACGGCATCCAGAAGGGGGCGGTGGGCATCAATCTGGGGCGCAACGTCTGGCAGAGTCCCCAGCCGGTGGCCATGGCCAAGGCCCTGCGGGCCATTATCCATGAAAATGCTTCCGTTAAGCTCGCTCAAGAGATCTATACCGAGACCAAAGGAAAAAAATAATTCCAGGTTTAAGGTTCAGAGTTCAAAGTTCAACCCCTTTCTCTTTTGACCCTGGAGCCCTCTTATAACCCAGATGATAGTCGCCAAGTACTACAACAATAACGATATCCGCCTGGAAGATATGCCCATACCGCAGATCGGCCCGGGGGAGATCCTGGTCAAGGTCCGGGCCAGCGGCATTTGCGGCACGGATGTCATGGAATGGTACCGGATTCAGAAGGCCCCTCGCATCCTCGGCCATGAGATTGCCGGCGACATTATCGAATCCCAAGCGGCGCGATTCCAGCCGGGCCAGCGGGTCTTTGTCAGTCACCACGTGCCCTGCAATGACTGCAAATTCTGCCGGGAAGACCATCAAACGGCCTGCGATACCCTGCATGGGGGCAATTATGATCCCGGCGGTTACAGTGAATATGTGCGGGTGCCCAAGATCAATGTGGATTATGGGGTTTATGTCCTGCCGGAGCAGGTGTCCTATATTGAAGGCACCATGATCGAACCCCTGGCCTGCGGAGTCAGGGGGCTGCGGCTGATTAATATCCGCCCGGAGCACACCGTCTTGATCCTGGGCTGCGGCATCTCCGGCATCCTCAATATCCAGTTGGCCAAGTTAATCGGCGCCCGGGTGGTGGCAACGGATATTAATAGGTATCGCTTAAATAAAGCGAAGGAGTTCGGCGCCGATGAAGTGGTGCCCGGGGACCAAGACCTGCATCTCAAGGCGGAAAGGGTCATCGTCTGCACCGGCGCCTACGCCGCGGTGGAGCAGGCCTTCCGCTGTGTCGATAAGGCGGGGATCATTCTCCTCTTCGCCATCCCCAACCGGGATATTGCCATTCCCATCCCGGATTTTTGGCGCAATGAACTCACGGTGACCTCCTCCTACGGCGCCGCGCCCGTGGATTTGGAAGCCGCCCTGGGTCTCATTGCCGGAAAAAAGATCAATGTCCAAGACACCATCACCCACGTCCTGCCCCTGGCCCGGATTCAAGAAGGCTTCGGCATCGTGGCCGCAGCCCAGGAATCCTTAAAGGTGGTGTTGGAGCCTTAGTGGCTCGCGTGGAAGCCATTTCAAAACCCCTATTTTCCCCAACTGTCATTCTGAAGCGAAGAATCTCGCATTTTCTATGTCTTGAGATCATTAACGGCGTTCAGGATGTCAATAAGCAGGTTTTTTCTTCGGGTTCCGAAGCCGCGCTTGGGGACCCGATTTAATTGGGAAGCTTTGCTTGGGTAAGGCAATCCATATTGTTATTGGTTTAAATGCTCAAAGGAACTTCTATGCCTGTCACCTGTTCTCAATCCGTGCCCGCCGCCATACAGCCCGCCTTTTCTGCCATTATGGCCTTGATCGATCCCTTTTGTCAGCAATCTCTGACCCCTGAATACGCGGCACTATGTCGCCAACTTGCTGCGGCCCTGGCCCGGAAACGCCCCTCCCCGCTGGCCCGCGGCAAACCGGAAATTTGGGCCTGTGCCATTGTCTACACCTTGGGGCAGGTCAATTTCCTGTTCGACAAATCCCAAACTCCCCATTTACGGGCCGACGAACTGTGCGCGGCTTTCGGCGTGAGTCAAAGCAGTGCGGCAACAAAAGCCAAAGTGATTCGGGAGATGTTCAGGATGGGACCCTTTGATCCGCGCTGGTGCTTGCCTAGTCTCATGGACGAGAACCCTTTGGTGTGGATGCTGCAAGTCAATGGCCTGATTGTCGATATTCGCGCCATGCCCCGGGAGGTGCAGGAGATGGCCTATCAGCAGGGGTTGATTCCCTATATTCCGGCAGACCGGAAATCCGCATGAATCCATCGGGGATATATCATATCCCTAACAAGAAGGGTCATGCACATTGCCGCGAAGGAAGGAGGAAAAGTGAGAAATGGCTAAGCTTGGGAGCTCAAAGCGGCCGGCTGTGGTCAGGGTGCGCACTGAGGCCAGGGCCCTTGAGATTTTGGCTTTATGTAATGAGCGCGGCTGGCAGGTTATCGTGGGGTTGGAAGCTGATAAGCCAGAGGATATCTCGGATGTGGAAAGACTTCTCAACCCATCTGGGAATGTTCCCCCGAGAACCATCGCCAATGCCGCCCCCCCAATAGGGCGTAACGCTCCCTGTCCCTGCGGCAGCGGTTTAAAATATAAAAAATGCTGTGGCCGAGGGGGAAAATAGGTATAATCGCCTCCTAAGAATCACCCCGGCTCTTACATGCCGCTCCCAGGGCCCCCGGTTCGGATTTTCCCTTGATTAAGCTTGATGTGGGGAAATTAGTGGTTAAATTGGAGACAGACCCTGGGGTTAAGGGAGTAAAAGGTGCAGAGGATGGGAGGATTAATGAAACTTAGGGCATTTATTCTCGCCATGATGTTGATTCCGCTGCCTTTGGTGCTGGCCGCCTCCCCGGCCCAGCCTTTTTCCGGCCATTACTACGTGATCCCCACCTCCGCGCCTTTGCGTATCTGCGCTTCTCATGGGTGCGATACTTTGCTGACGGCTTACCGGGGGGAGAAGGTGGAAATCCTGGAGCGGACGGCCACGGGCTGGTCTAATGTGCGCTTTGTGGAGCGGTCGGGAAGCGGCTGGATCCCCAGTAATCTGCTCAGTTACAGTCCCGATCTGCAAAGCCGGGCCGGGGGCACCTACTATGTCAATAAAAGCAGTGTTGCCCTCCATGACGAGCCCAACCCCAACACCCGGGCGCTGCTCACCTTGCATTTCAACGATGCGGTGGAAATGCTGGGCGTGGGCGCCAGCGGCTGGGCCCAGGTGCGGGACCTCAAGACCAGCGTGGTGGGCTGGCTCTCGCCCCGCTATCTTTCCTCTTCGCCCTTGAAGTCTCCCAAATCCCCTCGCCGCCACCGGGCTCCCCGCCAGGCGCCCCCCAAGGAGGAACCCCCCGAGCCGCCCAAAGCCATGTGAGTTTTCCCTGGTGGGGCGGGCCTCCGTGCCCGCCCTCCTTTTTTCTTTAGGTTCCCAAGCTGCGCTTGGGAGTCAGATTTATAGCATTTGCCAAAAGTTCTTTCCTCTTATCCCCTCTCCCCCCAGCGGGGGGAGAGGGTTAGGGTGAGGGGGGGCGGAAAAAACTTTTGGCAAC
>JAGVAH010000037.1 GCA_020060385.1 Syntrophobacterales bacterium
CCGCGGCCAGGGCGCAGCCGGAGCCGTGGCTGTGAGGCGCGGCCAAGCGGGGGCCGGTCAGATGGTAGGCGTTGGCGCCGTCCGTGAGGACGTCCACCGGCTCTCCCGGCAGGTGGCCGCCTTTGGCCAGAACCCATATGGGCCCCAGCTTCTGGAGGCGCCGGGCCGCGTCCTCCAGGAGGGTAGGGGTGCTCACCTCCAGGCCCGTCAAGAGGGCCGCTTCCGGGGCATTGGGAGTAAGGAGATGGGTCAGGGGGAAGATCTCTTCCTTTAGGACCGTGATCCCCTCTGCCTCCAGAAGCGGCGCGCCGGAGCTGGCCGCCATCACCGGGTCCACCACCAGGTATGGGGGCGGCTGCTCCTGGAGGCGCCGGGCCACCACCCGGACGATGTCCCCGGTGGCCAGCATGCCCACCTTCACCGCATCCACCGGGAAATCGCTAAAAACCGCATGCAGTTGGGCGTCCACCACCTCCGGGGTCACCGGGTGCACGGCCTGGACGCCCCGGGAATTCTGGATGGTCAAAGCCGTCACCACCGTCAACCCGTAAGTTCCCCACAAGGTGGCCACTTTCAAATCCTGCTGCAACCCGGCCCCGGCCCCGGGGTCGGAGCCGGCAATGATCAGCACGGTTTTCATAATACAAGACTCCTGCCGCTGGCCAGGCAGCGCCTGGCCTCGGCCACCAGGGCCCGGCGGTGCTCCCAGGGGAGATAGGCGTTCCGGGCGATGCGCAACTCCGCCAGGGCCATATAGAAGGGGTTAAGGGCGAAAATACGGCGGGTCAGGGCGGTATCTGCTGGCAGAGACGTTACATAGGCCCCGAAAAAATGCCGGATGGCTGGCTCGGCCCCGTCCAGGTACCCGGTACGTAAACCCCAGGTGTGCTTCAGCTCACCGGCCACCCAGGAGAGGTCCCAGAGGCGGTCCGCCAGGCCCAGGCGTTCCAGGTCCAGGGCCACCGCCCGGCCGTCCGGAAAGAGGAAGTTGGTGGGGGTGGCATCCCCGTGCACCAGCACCAGGTTATCGGGCAGCCGCTCCAGCCTGGGGCTCCAGGCGGCGCCTTCCTCTAGTAAAGCCTGCTCCTCCTCCGGGGTCAAGAGCCCCAGGCCCTGAAGCTGCGCCTGCAGTTTGGCAAAATATTGCCGGGCCGGTTGGGGAGAAACCGGTTGCTCCGGGATCTCCCGGGTATGAAAGACCGCCAGCAGCCCGGCCAGTCTTTCTAGGCGCCGGAGAAGCTGCTCCTGCTCCCCCTGATGGCAGGCCCGGGCCAGGGCCTGGTCCAGGTCGGGGCCGGGGACCGCGGCCAATAACAAACCCAGGCGGGTCTGGGGGTGCCGTCCCAGGAGGCGGGGAATCAGCCCCGGCCCCTGGGTGAGGCCCAGGGCCGCGGCCCAGAGATAATTCTGGTATTCCCGGTCCAGACTGCGATCCGCCGAGGTGGCCGGGGGATAGGCGGAATAAAACTTGCCCACCACTGCCCCCCCTGGGCCATTAACCGCAAAGCGCACCACCTGCCGGGAAGAGGGCAGGGGTTCCAGGAACACTTCGCCGGTGGGGGGCCAGGCAGTCTCCCCGGGCAGGAGTTCCCTTAAGGCCTGGGACAGGGGATGCTCCCCGGGCAAAGAGCTCATGACCCTCCCCCGGAGAAAAGCCGGCGGGCTTCCAGGCAGCACCCCAGGGCGCCGTTGAATTGGGGAAAGGAGGGCACGATCACACGGTAATCCCCCTGTTCCCGGAGAATCTGCACCACCCCCCGGTTCCGGGCCACTCCCCCCACAAAGACCAGGGTGGAGCAGGAGTAGCGGCGCACCATGAGCAGGGCCCTCCGGGCCACGGAGGCGTTGACCCCGGCGGCGATGCGGGCCGGGGGTATTCCTTCCAGGAGGTGGCCGATGAGCTCGCTTTCCCCGAAGATGGCGCAGGTGTGGGAGATGTCCACCGGCTCCTCCCAGGCCCCCGCAAATTCATGGAGGGGCATCTTCAGGAAGCGGGCCATGTTTTCCAGGTAACGGCCCGTGCCCGCGGCGCAGCGGTCGTTGGTGAGGAAATCGAAAACCCGGCCGCTGCGGACATAAAGCACCTTGGTGTCCTGGCCCCCCACCTCCAGGAGGATGAAGTGGTCCAGGCCGGTGGCCTGGCGGGCTCCCAGGAAGTGGGCCCGAATCTCGGTGATGGTGGGGAAATGCTCCTTGAGGAGGTTCTTGCCGTAACCCGTGACCACCAGGACCCGGGGAGGAGCCAGACCCAGACGCTCCCAATCCACGGCCAACTGTTTCTCATCCCGGTGCAAATAATCCCGGAAAAAGGTGAGGCTGTCCAATTTTTTCCGCCCCCATCCCCCTTTTCCCCCCCAGTAAACCAGCTTGACGAAGCGGCTGCCGAAATCCAGCCCCAGGGCGGTGTCCGAGACCGGGAGGGAAGGCGAGGGACTTTGGGGATGAAGTGCAACTTTCCCACCAGACGCCCCCCTTTCTGCCAACGCCTGCATATGGTGAGGGGAGCCTCCGTGCCCGCCATCCGTTAAGGCGGACATGGAGGCCTGCCCCACCTTAAATGTATGGGGTTGGGGGAGGGGGTTTGGGGGAGGGGGCAGTGGTCTGTGACCCCTGGCCCCCTCCCCCAAAAGCACTTCCCTCATTCTAAGGCCGCAGGACATCGACGAAGGCCTCCAGGCGCATGCGGGTGCGGGAGTCCAGGGGCGTGGGCCGGTCCCCTTCGATGGTGAGCAGGGGGATGGCCAGCCGTTCCCGGATGATCTGATCGAACATCTGGCGGAAACAAAAGCTCTGGGTATAATGCACCAGCCCGTCCAGGCGGCGCTCTTTAACGGCCTCCTCCAGGTCGGCCAGGCGGCCGAAGACGTCGTAGGGGTAAGTGTACCTAAGATACTGCTCCACCAGGTCCAGGCCGGGATAGGGCATACTGAATTGCCGGGGCATTTCGTTGAAGACCACCCCGGCCCCCAATTCCTCCAGGTAGTCCCAGAGGTCGGTGAAGATGGGGGGGATGCCCACCATCCCTAAGCGCACCAGGGGGGAGCGGCGGGGCCGCTTCTCCGCCTGGCCCAGAAACCCGGCCACCTTCCGGGCATAGGCCTCAGGATCGGAGGCGAAATCGGAGCTGCTGATCAAATAGGAAAAATTCTCTTCCCCTTTCACCTGGCCGGTTTCCCAGGTGAGGCGGTCCAAGCGGCGGAGATTGCGGCGCAGGGGCGCAAGGCGGGCCTGCATCCGGGCCGCGGCGGCCGGGGTGGTTCCCAGGCGGGCCAGGAGATGCTCCAGTTCCTGCTGCAGCTGGCCCCGTTCCCGGGGATAGGGGTACTTGAAATGGATCACCTCCCGGGACTGGGCCTCTAGGATCTCCCCCAGGGCCTGGGTATAGGAGCAATCCCCCTGGCAGGCGACGATGACCGCCTCTATTTCCGGGTGGTCCGTAAGCGTGGCATAAATGCCTTTGACCCAGGCGCAGATGGTGCGGGGAAAGCCCGCGGCCTCCGCCGCGCTCACCCGGGCCAGGGTCCAGGGGGAGGAGATGAACAGATTATTCAGGTCCACCGGGATCAGGCCCGCGGCCAGGACCGCTTCCACCGGAATGGTGGTGGTCAGGCCGATTCTGGTCCCCGGAGGGTAGGGTCGGGAGGGCAGCATAACGTGGTTCAGGAAATCCTTGATAGGGTAAATATAATATATTTTTACGGAAACTTAACCCCGTAAAATTTATCTCAGTTTGGCGGGGGAAGCGGGGGCGGAGGCCAAGAGCCCGCACTTCCTTTCTCCCCTCCTATAGCATTTGCCAAAAGTTCTTTCCTCTTATCCCCTCTCCCCCCAGCGGGGGGAGAGGGTTAGGGTGAGGGGGGGCGGAAAAAACTTTTGGCAACC
>JAGVAH010000038.1 GCA_020060385.1 Syntrophobacterales bacterium
GAAAAAAAATCGCCTCCGGGTGAAATTTTTTCGATGACACTTACTGGTCATCATATGCAAGTTCCTAACCGGACACTGCTGCCTAAATCCCCCTTTTTCCAAGGGGGACTTTAGATACCTTGTTTTCTATGAGGCCCTGAATTTCCAGATAAAGATAAATTTTTCCACTGGCCAGATGTCAATTCCTCACGCTAATTATGCCACCGCCGGGATCGGGCCAAAGTTGGCCGCGTAGCGCTCCCAGAAATCCCCCAACTCCAGCTGGTGCTCCTGGGTACCCTGCTGCTCCACCGCGAAGCTGGCCAGGACCGCGCCCATGCGGGCGGCTTGCGGCCAGGGCCAGCCCAAAATCAACCCTTTCATCAACCCGGCCCGATAGGCGTCCCCCGCGCCGGTGGGGTCCGCCACCCGCCGGGCCGGGGCCGCGGGGATGGCCTCTTCCCCTTGAGGCGTCAGGATCACCGACCCTTCTTCCCCCCTGGTGGTGATCAGGGTGGCGGTTAAGGCCAAAATACCCGCCTCATCCAGGCCCGTCTTTTGCCGGTACATCTCCAGCTCATAATCGTTGACGATCATCGCCAGGGCGCCGTCGGCCATCTCTTTTAGGTCCGGGCCTTCCCAGGCGGGAATGGACTGGCCCGGGTCAAAGATATAGGGCACCCCCCTGGTCCTATAGGCCCGGCTGTAGGCCAGCATGTCCTCCAGGTTGCCGGGGGCGATGATGGCCAGGGTGTTTTGGGGGTCGATGCCGTCAAAGCCAAACTCCGAAGGATACTTCATGGCCCCGGGATTGAAGCCGGTGATCTGGTTATCCCCCAGATCGGTGGTAATATATGCGCCCGCGGTGAATTCCTGGTGAATGGGCTTGATGCCCCCCAGGGGCAACCCCAGGGTCAGCAGCCAGTCCTCATAGGGGCGGAAATCCTTCCCCCCGGTGGCCAGGATCACCGGCTTTTCCCCCAACAGGGCCAGATTATAGGCGATATTCCCTGCGGTGCCCCCGAAACGCTCGATGAGGCCGTTGACCATGAAACAGACGTTCAAAATATGGATCTTTTCCGGCAGGATATGATCGGCAAAGCGCCCGGGAAAATCCATGATGCGGTCGTAAGCCAACGACCCGGATACGAAGATATGCATTATTGCCTCCAATTATTTGCAGGGAAGGCTGGCAATCCACAAGCCAGTAATCAGTGATCAGTACCTATCAAATATTTTTGCTGACCACTGATCACTGATTACTGATCACTGGTTCAGACCTTCACTCCCTCCCCCACAATGCCTTCGAAATACTCCTTGGCCTCCCCCACGGTGTACAAAGAGCCGCTGACCACGATGCGGTCCTGGGGGCCGGCCAAGTCCTGGGCCCGGCGGATGGCCCCGGCCACCTGGGGGATTTCCATCACCTCCAGGTCATAAGCCCGGGCCCGGGCGGCCAGGTCCGCCACCTCCGCGGCCCGGAAATATTGGGGCCGGGTGAAGACCACCGTCTGGGCCAGGGGCAGAAGGCGGGCCAGAATGCTGTCCACGTCCTTGTCGGCCATGATCCCCAAGACCAGGATCAGGCGGCCGTTGCCCGGAGATTGTTTCAAGGTCTGGGCCAGTATCCGGGCCGCTGCCGGGTTATGGGCTCCGTCCAGGAGGACCCGGGGGTCCTGGGGGACCCGTTCCAAACGCCCCGGCCAACGCGTCTTGAGCAACCCCTCCCGGATGGCGCTCTCCTCGATCTTCAAGCCTGCCCGCTTAAGAAGCTCGATGACGGCCAGGGCCAAAGCGGCATTGCCGTACTGATGGCGACCCACCAGGTTCAAGGAGAGGTCAGACAGCTCCTCGAACAGGCCCTGATAGTCAAACCGTCCCCTAAACCGGCCCCGGGCCCGGAAATCAGGTCCCTTGACGTACATGGGGGCCTTAAGCTCCCGGCAGCGCCGTCCAAAGAGGTCCAGCACCCCCTGCTGCCAGGACCCGGTGACCAGGGGCGCCCCGGGCTTGATGACCCCGGCCTTCTCCCCGGCGATGGTGGTCAGTCCCTCCCCCAGGTGCTCCTGGTGGTCCAGGGAGATGTTGGTGATCACCGCCGCCAGGGGCTGCACGATATTGGTGGCGTCCAGTCGCCCCCCCATGCCGGTCTCCAGGATGACCGGTTGGGCCCTTTCCTGGAAAAAATAGAGAAAGGCCATGGCGGTGGCGAACTCAAAGAAAGTGGGGGGCTCGGCGTCATCCACCGCCTCCCGCACCCGGTTGATCAGGTCCAACAGCCGGGCCGCAGAAATCTCCCGCTCCCCCAGGCGATAGCGTTCCTGGAAATGCACCAGGTGGGGGGAGGTGTACATGCCCACCGGATATCCGGCCCGGGTCAGGACCGCGGAGAGCATGGCCGCCACCGAGCCCTTGCCGTTGGTGCCGGCTATATGCAGGTACTGCCCTTGTTGGTGAGGCAGGTGCAGGCGCTCCAGCAGGTTGAGGGTGGAGGATAACCCGAACTTGATGCCGAATTTCTGTAAATCAAAGACCCAGGCCGTGGCCCGGGTCAGGTCGGTAAAGGCCGCCATTAAGCTCTCCGGTTATTATTCCTTATCTTTATACTCTTTATATTCATGGCTCATCACCGTCTCGCTGCCTGGTTTGAAGCGGACGGTCAGGGTGCTGTGCAAGATCTTGCCCTCGGTCTTCAAGGGCGCCTTTTTTATCTGCTTGTTCTCGTCAATGACCATCAGCTGGTCCGATTGGGGGTTGATCTTGCGGTCTTCGTGTCTGTAAGGCATGGCCGGGGCATCCTTGAAACTCTTGTAAGTGTACACCAGGCCGTCAGGGGTTCGCTGGATTTCCTGGGGATCTCCGAAGTAGAGGGTAATCTCGTGCTTGGTGGTGACGCCGTTCTTGATGCGCTTCACGTGGTGGGGGTTGATGGTGTAACCGGTCATAATCCGCCAGCCCCCCAGAATCAAGGGGAGCAGCATCACTCCCAAAAGGACGATCCCGCAACGCAGCAGGGGATTCCGGAGATCTATTCCCCGGGCAGGGCGGTTGACTCTTTCTGCAGGCATTTCCTTTCCTCCTGTCCATCTTGGAGGGAGGGGATGAACCCCTCTGGCCCTCCTTGCTTCTCAGTCTAACTCAACAAGACGGCAATGATGCCACTTAAAAAGATGGCGTCAAAGGTGCCGGCGCCGCCGATGGAGGCCACCGGGGCCCCCAATTTGCCGATCTCCTTGAGGTTGAGGATATCCGCGCCCAGGAGAATACCCATGGTGCCGGCGATATAGGCGGTGGGCGCCCGCAGCTCCGGGGGGCAGAACAGGTAAGCCCCCAAGGCGGCCACCACCGGGGGAATCAGCCCCGGCAAGGCGATGCCCACCCCCTGGACCGGCCGGGCCAGGCGGTTGGCCACCAGGGTCACCAAGCCCACCACCAATAACAAGGAGATGGTTAAATCCATTTTCGTCAGCAGATACAGGGAGAGAACCGCCGGGATTACGGCCCCGCCCACGTTGATGGCCAGCACCGTTTTCTGGGTGCGCAGCACCGGGGCCCGGTAGCGCATGCCGAAATAGGAAACCATCTGGTCTTTTACCAGGTTCTGGCTCTCCAGCTGATGGATGGGGATATTGACCATGCTCCCCACCAGGGTCAGCACCAGCAGCCAGAACATCATCCCCGGGGACAGGCCCAGTTTGAGGAAAGCCCCGCCGATCATCCCCACCAACAGGAAGGGGAGCAGAATCAAGGCTATTAACAGAAAGACCAGCATCAACAAGAAAATCAGCGGGGGGAAAAACATACGCTGCCTCTTTCAGTAATCCAGGCCATAGGCCCGGATTTTGGAATCCAACTCATCCTGGGAGATGCCCAGGATGTCCCCGGCCTGGCGGCGGTCACCTGCCACCTTTTGGAGAGTCCGGCTGATCAGTTCCCGTTGCAGATCCGTCCATTCCGGCTCCCCGGCTTCTTCCGGGCCGGGCCAGAAAGCATAACTTTGCAGAGCCTGGGGCAACTCCTTAAGGGTCAGGGTGTCCGACTGGCAGAGGATTACCCCCCGCTCCAGGACATTTTCCAACTCCCGGATATTGCCAGGCCAATCATAGCGCTGGAAAGAGCGCATCACCTCCGGGGCCAAGGTTTTGATCTCTTTGCGGTTTTTTTCTCCATAGCGTTTCAGGAAATGGGCGGCCAGCAGGGGCAAGTCCTCCCGTCTCTCCCTAAGCGGCGGCACTGTCAGGGAAAAGACATTGAGGCGATAAAAGAGGTCTTCCCGAAAGCTCCTCTCCCGCACCGCTTTTTCCAAATCCCGGTTGGTGGCGGTAATGATCCGCACATCCACCGCCAGGGTGCGGCTACTGCCCAGGGGTTCAAACTCTTGGGTTTGCAGGACCCTGAGAATCTTGGCCTGGGTCGGCAGGGTCAGTTCCCCCACCTCGTCCAGGAACATGGTCCCCCGGTGGCCCAGCAGGAACCGCCCCTTCCTCCGGACCGCGGCCCCGGTGTAGGCCCCCTTTTCATGCCCGAAAAGCTCGCTTTCCAGCAGGGTTTCCGGCAGGGCCGCGCAGTTGACCACCACCAGGGGCTCGTGGCGGCGGGGGCTGTTGTCATGGATGGCCCGGGCCACCAGTTCCTTGCCGGTCCCGGTTTCTCCCAGCAGCAGCACCGTGGTGTCCGTAGGGGCCACCAGTTCCAGGAGACGCAATAACTCCTGGATGCTGGGGGAGATCCCTATGACTCCGGGAAAATGGAAAGCCAATTTATCCCCCGCTTCGCCGCTCCAGGGCATGCACTACCCCATGGCAGCGACAGGCGGTGGCGACCAGCGCTTTCCCCCGCAGACCAGCCAGGTCTTGGGCCAAAGCCAGCAACCGTCCGGGAGGAAAGCCCCCCACTCCTGGGGCCAACTGAAGGCTGGGGATGACCGCGGTCTTGAAACCCGGTGCTTCCAGAGCGGCCAACTCCTCGTATAGAGGAGTTTCCCGGGGCTCTCCGGTGACTGGGCAGGCCAGGGGCTCCGGGCAATCGTCCGGACAGAGGTGGCGGGCCCGGCTCAGATAGAGTTCGCCCTCCCGGCCCTGGACCGCCACCGGGGTAAGGGTGGCCAGCTCCGGGGGAACCGCCAGCGTCTCCCAGCCCGTCCCCGCCAGGGGTCCCTGCCGCAGCCAGGAAAAGGCCAGATGTTCCGGGATGGCAGGGATAATCCAATCCCAGGCCGCACCCTTTCCCAGGCTCTCCACCAGAAAAGCCACGGCCTCCGCCTCCACCCCTTGTGCCCCGAAAGTCAGCAGAACCTGGGCCTGGAGCGCCTGGGCGCTCCAGTCCACCACCAGCAACTGGGCCCGTTCATCCTGGACCCTTAAGCGCTCCAGAGCCAAACGTCCGAATTTTCCCGCCCCCAGGATCAGGTAGCGCGCCATTCTCCTTAATCCTGGCGCGGGAAAACAGCCACCACCGTAGGGAGCCAGAATTTCTCCTGGCTTACCAGATTGCCCAGGCGGCTCTCCCAGGAGGAAGGGGAAAACTTTTCGAAGTCTTTGGTTTTGATATAAAGCTGCGCTTCGCTGCCACCATCCAGGTTGAGGGCTGAGTCGATCTCCAGGCTGCTGGCCTTCAGAAAATGGGCGAAATCATGCAGAGTGAAATAGGCCGCATTAGTATTCATAATTAAGATATAACCGTGGCGATCAATGGCGATCACCGTCCGTTGCGCTCTCTTCTGGCTGTTCCGCACCCGGATGTGGCCTTTGTAATCCACTAAGAGGGGGTAGGATTGCACCCCCTGGGTCCAGGGCAGGTTCTTAATATTGATGGGGGTAGTAGTCAGATCCAGAATGGTGGCCCGGGGTATATCCGGTGACAAACCCTTGGGCTCCGCCACAAACATCCCCCGCATGCGGGAGTTACGCCGGGGGCCGATGGGCTTGCCGTTGCTCAGGATGAGACCGCAGGGCTGGGCATTGCGGCAATAATAACTGGCGTTAAAGACTACCGGCGCTTTTAACTCCTGCTGCCAGTCGGTAATGCTCTGGGGTTGGTGATGCTGCACCCGGAAGGCGTTATTAGCCGGATCCACCTTGACCACCGCCAAAGTCTCCACCGCTTCCCCGTTCCGGAAGACCTGGATCTCGGCAAAATTTAGCCCGCGCCCCAAGGCGCGCCACTCGGGAAGGCTATTGGACCATTCCCCTGCAAGAAGCGGCGTTCCCAGCCATGCCCAGCAGATCCAACAAAAGATCAAAATCCTGGTAGCCACTGCCTCTCCTTGCAGCCCGGCAAAATTTCAGATATTTTACCATGCAAACCCATATTCGTCTATAAGCATAAGAAATGACCATCCGCCTGGCCGATACCCACGCCCATCTGGACCTGCCGGAAATCGCACCCGACCGGGACGCGGTCCTCCGCCGCGCCCGGGAAGCCGGGGTGGAGTTGATCATCAACGTGGGCATCGGCCTGAAGAACTCCCGCCAGGTCCTGGCCACGGCCCGCCGCTACCCCGGGCTCCGGGCCACCATCGGCATCCACCCCCACGCCGCCGCCTCCCTTAAAGACGGAGATTTGGAGGCCCTGACCCCCCTGGCCGGGGATCCCCTGGTGGTGGCCGTAGGGGAGATCGGCCTGGATTTCTACCGCCGCCGCTCCCCGGAAGAGGTGCAGAAACAATGGTTCCGGAGGCAACTGGAGTGGGCCGCGGCCCTTAAGAAGATGGTGGTCATCCACACCCGGGAGGCCACCGCCGCCACCCTGAAAATCCTCCAGGACTCCCGCTCCCATTTGCACGGCGGGGTGATGCACTGCTTCGGGGGCAGCTGGCAGGAGGCCCGTTCCTTCCTGGATCTGGGGTTTTATCTCTCCTTTGCCGGCCCCCTCACCTATCCCCAGGCCGGGGCCCTCCGGGAAGTCGCCGGCAAGGTGCCGTTGGACCGCATTCTTCTAGAAACCGACTGCCCTTATCTTACTCCCCAACCCTGGCGGGGTAAACGCAACGAACCGGCCTTTGTTATGGCCACCGCCCGGCAACTGGCGGAGGTCCGGGGCCTGCCCCTGGCAGAGGTGGCCAGGGCCACCTGGGAGAACAGCCTCCGGGCCTTCGGCTTGGAGGAAAAGGACATATTGGGGGAGAGGTAGGATATGTAGGGCGGGAAAGCGCAGCGCATCCCGCCTCCAACAGTGGCGCAAAGCATAAACAGACCCGTCCGATTATGAGCTCAATCGCCCAAAACCTGGAGAAAGTAAGAGGCCGCATCGCCGCCGCGGCCCGCAAAGTCGGCCGGGACCCGGCCCAGGTCAAGCTGGTGGCGGTGAGCAAAACCGTGGACCTGGCCCGGATTACAGAGGCCAGGGACGCAGGGCAGGAAATCTTCGGGGAGAATTATCTCCAGGAGGCCCGGGGCAAGATCGAGGCCCTGGGTCCGGGAGCCGCCTGGCATTTTATCGGCCACCTGCAAACCAATAAGGCCAAGGCCGCGGTGGGACTCTTCCGCCTCATCCACTCCGTGGACCGCCTCCATCTGGCCCAGGCCCTGGAGAAGGCCGCGGCTGGGCAACAGAAGGTCCAGGAGATCCTCTTACAGGTGAACCTGGCGGGGGAGGCCAGCAAATCCGGGGCCCCTCCGGAGGCGGCGCCGGCACTGCTCCAGGAAATCTCCCGCCTGCCCCACCTTAAAGTGGTGGGCCTGATGACCATGCCTCCCTGGTTTACCGACCCGGAAGCCGTGCGCCCTTACTTCCGGGCCTTAAGGGAATTGCGGGAGCGGCTCCTCCAACTGCGGATCTGTCCTCTCCCCGAACTCTCCATGGGCATGTCCGGGGACTTCGAAACGGCCATCGAGGAAGGAGCCACCCTGGTCCGCGTCGGCACCGCCATCTTTGGCCAGCGGGATTAACCTGGATTATGCCGCAAGAATCGATGTAAATCAAGCTAACTATATGATATAATAAGAATAAAATAGCATTTCAGGGGCCTCTAAGATGCTCGTTAGTGGTGAAAGCCCAAAAGAGGCAATCCGGCCGGATTTTAACCGGTCCATTATGATAGATTTCCGGGGTGCGACGATCTCCTCAGATGTTGGTTTTCTCTTGATGCGAGAGGTAGATGAACGTTTTAAGATCATCGCTCCCATGAATGATTGTCTGGAAGACTTAAGGTCCCCAACTCACACGCGGCACTCAACGGTCCAGATGGTTCGTCAACGGGTTTATCAGATTGCCGCCGGCTATGAAGATTGCAATGATGCCGATTTTTTACGCATCGACCCGGCTCTGAGGTTAGCGCTCGGTAAAGATCATCGTGCCGGGGCCAGCCAATCCATGCTCTCCCGGTTAAAGAACGACGTCCTGGGTAATGCCATGGGGTTAGAAGCCTTGGATGGTGCTCTCACCCGAGCCACCGAAACACTCCTCAAGAGGAAGAACAAAAAGCGACTGATTATTGACCTTGATTCCACCGAGGACCCGGCGCATGGCAAGCAGGAGGGTGTGGCCTACAATGGCCATTTTGCCAAGAACTGCTTCCATCCGCTTTTTGCCTTTACCAGTGATGGCGACTGTCTGGGGGCCAAGCTGAGACCGGGTAATGTCCATTCCGCCGATGGCGTTCTGGAGTTCATCAAGCCCATAGTAGAACGTTACCGTCACTGGTTCAAGCTTTTCTGGTTTCGGGGCGACGCTGCCTTTGCCAACCCGGAAACCTACGAGTATTGCGAGGAAGAACGGATCACTTATTTCATCAGGTTGCCCAGCAATGCTATCCTGATGCGCCTCTTGGAACCTCACCTGAGTCGACCGGTGGGCCGCCCGCCCAAAAGTGGGATTCAGGTCAAGGTGGTGGATTTGCAGTACCAGGCGAAAAGTTGGCATAAGCCCCGACGGGTGGTGGCCAAGATAGAGTGGCACCGGGGTGAGCTTTTCCCTCGAATAGGCTTCGTGGTCACCAACTCCAGGCTACCCGCCGGGAAGGTGGTCAAGGTCTATAACGGCCGGGGAGATGTGGAAAATCGCATCAAAGAAGGCAAGAATACCCTGCGCTGGGACAAAACGAGTTGCCAGCGGTTTGAGGCGAACCACGCCCGGCTGAAAATGGGGGTTTTGGCCTATAACCTTCTGCATATGATCCGGCAATTCTATGTCTGGGGTGAAGAAGTGAAGCGGTCCATCGATTGGCTGATCAAGCGCCTGATCAAAGTGGGAGCCAGGGTTTCCTACCATGCCCGACGATGGTATGTCCATGTGGCTTCGGCTTTTCCCCTGGCCCATCATTACCGAGCGGTGCTGGCCTGGGGGCCTTAAAAACTGCTTACTCTGGAAGCATCAGCTCACAAGGGAGAACTATTCCAATAATTTAGGAAATTGATAAATTTTAAGGGGAATTTGTGCTATACTCCTTACCTCAAGATAATTTGGTCGAAATAGGAGAGACGTTACTGGGATTGGACTTGGGTTGGGACGTACCAAAGCCATTTTTTTGAACGTGGTGGCCAAGCCTGCGGCATAATCTCGGAATAAACCAACATCTTGACGGCGGCGGTCAAGGCTGCCGCATAATCTTGGATGAGGTTTATTGTGAAAAAAACCCTATTGATTTTACTGTCGTTGATTTTGGCCTTTGGTTATTGGGATGCGGTTGGTGCAGAGGATAGTTTTAATGCAATATCTGCCTCCGGTAAAGGGGCCCCCCGAAAAGTCCGCAGTCTACCTGCTATAATCTATCTGGCTCTGGACACTGGCTGGGCAAATGGCGCGGTTCCCAAGACCGGTCAGACCATCTCTTTTTATGAGAGGGACGATGGGGCCTTGCAGAAGGGCGTGGCTTGGCCCACCCCGCGCTTTACCGACAATGGCAACGGTACCGTTACCGATAATCTGACCGCGTTGGTCTGGATGAAATATGCCAATATTATCGGTCAGAGAACGTGGGAGATGGCTCTGAACGAAGCTAACAACCTAAAATCCGGTGATTATGGCCTCACGGATGGCTCCAAGGCGGGTGACTGGCGCCTGCCCA
>JAGVAH010000107.1 GCA_020060385.1 Syntrophobacterales bacterium
ACACTCTTTCCCTACACGACGCTCTTCCGATCTGGCGGTGGCCCCCGGGGCGGCGGTGGCTTTGCCCGGGGTGGGGGTGGCGGCCCCCGGGGCGGCGGCTTTCATCGCTAATATCACCGGTTAGCCCTCCTCCTCATAAGCAAACAGCAACTGGCAAACGCAGTTTTGAGGCGAAGCTCTGCTTTGCCTTTTTTTCACCCCCTGGAGCGGCAGATTGGGAACGGGAAAATATCCCTATTGACAGTTTCCCTTGGAAAAGTTTGAGGGATTTTCTAAACTGCATCATGGGGCAAGGGTATCTCCGGATCAGGAATGAATATCTTGCCAAGGCCTGGGCCAGGTCGCCGGCAGAACTGGCAGTATGTCTGCCTGCCGAGATCGACGGCGACCGCCTCATTTTCCCGGCTTTTGGCGAGAGATGTATCCTGAGCCGGGAAGAGATATGGCTAGCCGGCCAATCCGCGGCCGGACCGGTGGGCTTGCTGGTGGCCCTGTATGCCAGTTGTGTCCCGGAT
Organism: Syntrophobacterales bacterium; assembly: GCA_020060385.1. Lineage (GTDB taxonomy): Bacteria > Desulfobacterota > Desulfobaccia > Desulfobaccales > 0-14-0-80-60-11 > SURF-52. The sequence goes on from JAGVAH010000107.1 coordinate 516, forward strand.
TTAGAGATACAGCTCAATCCACTTAAGTCTTTCAAAGAGCTGCCCCACAGCATGCCCTATCATGCTGCTTTTGCAGCCAATGCCGAGCAAATTCTGGTGCCGCTGGTGACCAAGATACATCTCCACCAGGAAAACATCGTCTCTACCCTTTCCGGCTATATCAATCAAGACGCAATGAGTGGAGACTTCTCCTTTACCCTCTTGCCATTGCCGCGTATACCCCTTTATTATATTTTTCATCTACCGGATGATGAGTTTCCCGCTTCTGTGACCTGCCTGTTTTCTAATAATGCCAGTTTGTTTATGCCCATTGACGGCTTAGCGGATGTAGCCGAATACACTGGAAAAAAGATAATCTCGATGATTGCGGAAGGTGGATAGAAGTGGACATAATTATTCCCCCCGTCCCCCAGCTCCAGCCGGGGAGAACCTTTTGCTGCGCCGCTCTGTTGCCCTCTTGGCGCCCCTGGCGATAAATATTGTTGACAAATTATTGTTTATCAACTAGGATACCAAAGAAATGATCGAGGTTTTTACAATAAACCACCAACAGTAAGGAGGAAATGGGCGCAGAATTCTTAGCTTTATCAATGGTTACAGGGGGAGAAGTCGTTAAGGCTAACTTTTTATGGCGCCGCGCCAAGTAGCGGGAGTATTATCATCTGCAAGGCGGGACCTTACGGGGTCATCAAGGTCGCGGCCAGAGGGCATAATGTCCTGGGGGGGATGTTATGACTAGGAAAAAGGTGGTGGAAACGTGCATGGAAAGTCCGCTTTACTTTACCATGCCCTTAAGATTGAGACTGGAACTGATAAAAAGACGGGAACGGTCTCATCGTGGCAGTGGGTTGCGTGAGGATCTGCTGAATTGGGTCAAGACCGGTAATTTCACTTCCTCAGCCAGGGAAAGAAACCGTCATTCCTAAGCCATTATTCTGCGCCCTTCTCCCAAGGCGGCCTGTAAGGCCGCCTTTTTCATACATATAACTCCAGGAACCCTTCCTTTTCATCTTTCCAAACCGGCTTTTTTGCCGTATAGTGCCCTTGATTCCCTAAAAATTGGCAATCATCCATGACCGAACCTGAATCCCCAAGCATGCCACCGCGCCCAGGAGAGGCCCCCGCGCCGCGCCCGGAGCCGGCGGCAGTCTGCCCCCCCTGCCCTCCGGCGGAGGAGCGGGTGGCCTTCCCCAGTCAGTTCGCACGCCTCTTTTTCGGGGTTATCACCCTCCTGGTCCTCTATTTTTCTTATCTGGTGGTCAAGCCCTATCTTCTGGACATCTTCATGGCCATGGTGCTCTTTTTCACAGCCAAGCCGCTGCACCGGGCCCTTACCCGGCTTTTTTACGGCATGGGCACCCTGGCCTCGCTGGTCACCTGCCTCATCCTGGCCCTGGTCATCATTATTCCCCTCATCAGCCTGGTATCCATCATCGCCAACCAGGCCCTGGAGTTCTCCGGGGTGGTGCGGCAGGGCCTGCAAAACGGCCAGCTCTGGCAGTGGGTGGACGCCAAGGCCAAGGCTGTGCATGGCTGGCTCCTGCATCTGAATCTGCCCGTGCCCGCAGAGCAGATCAAATTGGACCAGATCGTCCTCACGGTCCTGACCAAGGCCAGCGAATTCGTCTACAGCAACGCCATCGGCCTCCTCAAAGGATTCACCTATTTCATTCTGGACCTGGTGCTGGTGCTGTTCATCGCGTTCTTCATGTTTATCCAGGGGGACGATTTCATTGAGGAAATCAAAAAACTCTCACCTTTGGATGCCAGCCATAACGAAGAAATACTCCACGAGACGGAAGTCACCATCAAGGCCACCCTCTGGGGCACGGTCATCGTGGCTTTTGTGCAGGGCATCCTGGGGGGGGTGGGGTTCTGGATCTTCGGCCTGCCCCAGCCCGCGTTCTGGGGCACGGTGATGATCCCCGCGGCGGTGATCCCGGTGGTGGGAAGCGCCATCATCTGGGGGCCAGCCGCAGTTTATCTCCTGGTTACCGGCCACGTGGGCCCCGGGATCGGGCTGATCATCTGGGGCGGGGTCTTGGTGAGCGTCATCGACAACCTCCTCAAACCCCTGCTGATGAAAGGCAGCCGCTCCACCCCCTCCATTTTCATCCTCTTCAGCATCCTGGGGGGCATCACCTATTTCGGGATGATCGGCTTCATTCTGGGGCCCCTGATCCTCTCTTTCCTGCTGTCGCTTTTGAGCATTTACCAGAAGACCATCCTCCTGAGGCCATCTCTAGCCCCCAGGCCGGCCCTGGCGGCAAAAGAGGGGCCCACCGCCACCGCCCCGGCGGGGGATGGATCCTGAGCCCCAATCGACATAGGTATGCCCTCACGGGCTTTCCCTGTCCCACCACCGGGCTTACGGGTCCGTACCCGGCGGTTCGGATGGTTGAGCTATCATCCAGGTGCCAACGTAGGGAGGCCGAGCGAGATAAAATAGGCGTTGGGCAAGGCGAAGCTGAGGGCCGGGCTGCGGCTGAGACGCCAGGGGCCATGGGCACTGCCCGCTGTTTTGGCAGCCAAGTCATGGTTCACCCCGCGTTGCCGCAATTCCCCATAGCGGGTCCGGCCCCGCCGCCATTGCCGCCAGAACACCAAACGCAAGCGGCGTCTGAGCCACGAG
>JAGVAH010000020.1 GCA_020060385.1 Syntrophobacterales bacterium
GCTGGGCGGAGTAGAGGGAGCGTTGGGCATCCAGCACATTCAGGTAGATGTCGATTCCCTTCTCATACCGGGAATTGGAGAGCTTATAGGTTTTGGCGGTGGCCTCCAGGAGAGATTGTTGCGCGGCGATCTGGTCCCCCAAGGTTCCCCGCCGGGCCAGGGCATCGGCCACCTCCCGGAAGGCCACCTGGATGGCCTTCTCGTATTGGGCCACGGCAATCTCCCGGTCCACCTTGGTTACTCTTAACCCTGACCAGGTGCGGGCGTCGAAAATCGGCAGCACGACCTGGGGGGCGTAACTCCAGACAAAGGAGCCGGATTTGAAGAGCCCCGACAGATCGCCACTGGCGCTGCCGATGGCGGAGGTGAGGGCAATGCGGGGAAAGAAAGCCGCCCGGGCTGCGCCGATATTAGCATTGGCGGCCTTAAGCTGGTGCTCTGCCTGCAGAATGTCAGGACGACGCAGGAGTACTTCCGAGGACATACCCGGGGAAACGTCCGGCAAAGGTTTAACCGCGCTCAACCCCTCCGGCAACAAGCCGGCCGGCACCGGCATGCCTGCCAGCAGGTTCAGGGCATTTTCATCTTGGGCAGTCAATTCGGTGTACCGGGCCACGTCCACCCGGGCCGCATCCACCCGGGTTTGCACCTGGCGCAGATCCAGTTCCGGCGCCAGCCCCACTTCAAAGCGCCGTTTAATTATTTTATAGGCGGCCAGCTGGCTTTCCAGGGTGGATTGGGCCAGTTGGAGATTTTCCCGGTCCGCAGCCAGGGTCAGATAAGCATTGGCCACTTCGGAGAGCAGCAAGATCTGGGCGCTGCGGTGGCCTTGTTCCGTGGCGAAGTATTCCTGCAGCGCCTTTTCTGATAGGCTACGGATCCGGCCGAAGAGATCGATCTCCCAGGAAGCGACGCCCAAATTGAGGCCGTACTCCTCCAAGGTCACCAGACCGGTGGTGCCAGAAATCTTGACCCGCTGTTTGGTGGCTTTAAAGCCCGTTTCCACGGTGGGGAAAAGCTCGGCCCGCTGGACGCGGTATAGAGCCCGGGCCCGTTCCACGTTCAAGGCCGCCAGCCGCAGATCCCGGTTGTTTTTCAAGGCCCTGTCGATGATCGTCTGCAGTTTGGCATCCACGAAGAATTGCTGCCATTGCAGGTCCGTGGCCGCCGGCGTTCCTTTTACGGATGGCGTGGCTTTATAGGCCGCACCACTGGGCCAGGTCGCAGGAACCGGGGCTGGCGGCCGGGTGTATTCCGGGGCCAGAGTGCAGCCGGAAAAACTGAGCCACCCGCCGAGGATCAGGACTAAAATCCTTTTCATCTTAACGGCCCTCCTGGAAGCTTATGGGGTCACCTTGGGGGCCAGAGGCTGGCACTTTTATCCTGCTCTTAAAAAGGCGGAAGATGAGGACAAAGAAGAAGGGAATGAAAAAGAGATCGATGAAGGTGGCGGAAAGCATGCCGCCGGTGACCGCGGTGCCGATGGCATTCATGGCCCCGGCTCCGGCCCCGGAGGCGATGGCCAGGGGCAGGACCCCGAAGAAAAAGGCAAAGGAGGTCATGATCACCGGGCGCAACCGCAACCGGGCCGCTTCCAGGGTGGCCTCGATGAGACCGGCCCCCTGCATCAGCCGTTCTCTGGCAAACTGGATAATGAGGATGGCGTTTTTCGTGGTCAGCCCCAGGGTGGTGATGAACCCGATCTGGAAATAGACATCATTGGGCAGGCCTCGCAGCCAGGTGGCCAGGGCTGCGCCGAAGAGCCCCAGGGGCAACATCAACAGGTTGGTGACAGGAATGGCCCAACTCTCGTACAAGGCCGCGACACACAAGAAAATGACGATAACGGAGAAGGTATACAACAAGGGCGCCTGGGAACCGGCCAGGCGTTCTTGATAGGAAATCCCGGTCCAGTCATAACCGATACCCCGGGGCAGCTTGTGGACGATCTCAGTCATGGCCTGCATCGCCTCTCCCGAACTCCTCCCTGGTGCCGGTTCGCCCCAGATATTCAATGCCGGGAAGCTGTTGAAACGTTCCAATAGCGGCGACCCCTGGAACCAGTGGCCGGAGGCGAAGGACGAGAAGGGCGTCATCGTCCCTTGGGCATTGCGCACATATAAGCGCTCCAGGTCTTTGGGCAGCATGCGGTAGGGGGCGTCGGCCTGGGCGTAGACCCTTTTCACCCGTCCGCCCCGGATGAAGTCGTTCACATAAGCGCTGCCGAAGGCCGAGGAAATAGTGTTGTGGATGTTACTTATGGGGACTCCCAGGGCCCCGGCCTTTTCCCAATCCACGTCAATGCGGTATTGGGTCACATCTTCCAGGCCGCTGGGGCGGACGCGCATCAGCCGGGGGTCCCGGGCGGCCAGGCCCAGCAACTGGTTGCGGGCCGCCATCAATTTTTCGTGGCCCAGTCCACCCCTGTCCTGCAATTCAAAATCAAACCCGCCGGCCCGTCCCAGCTCCACCACAGCCGGCGGCGGGAAGGCGAAGACCATGGCATTGCGAATCCTGGAGAACTTGGCCATGGCCCGTCCCGCCAGGGCGTTTACCTTCAGGTTCGCCCCCCTACGCAGACTCCAGTCTTTGAGCATGACGAAGGCCAGCCCGGTATTCTGGCCACTGCCGGCAAAGCCCCGGCCAGCCAACGTGAAACAGGAGGCCACCGCTTCCTTTTCATCCACCAGAAAATGGTGGCGGACCTGATCCAGGACCTCCTTGGTCTGCTCCAGGGTCGAACCCGCGGGCAGCGACACCTGGGCGAACATGATGCCCTGGTCCTCATTGGGAAGATAAGAGGTGGGCAGGCGCCAAAAGACGAAGCCCACCGCGGAGATGATCACCAGATAGACCACGAGATAGCGCAGTTTCTGGTTAAAACAGGAAGCCACCGTCTGCACGTACTTATCCCGCAGCCGGAAAAAGAGACGGTCGAATCTGCGGAAAAAGGGGCGCATAAAATAAATGGCATTATCAGAAGGCAGGTGCCCCGGGGGCACCGGTTTGAGCAGGGAGGCGCAGAGAACCGGGGTCAGGATCAGGGCCACCACCACCGAGAGCAGCATGGCGGAGATGATGGTCACCGAAAACTGGCGATAAATAACCCCGGTGGAGCCGCCGAAGAAGGCCATGGGGCCGAAGACCGCGGCCAGCACCAGGCCGATGCCGATCAAGGCGCTAGTGATTTGCCCCATGGATTTGCGGGTCGCCTCTTTGGGTGGCAACCCCTCTTCCCGCATGATCCGTTCCACGTTTTCCACCACCACGATGGCATCGTCCACCAATAGACCGATGGCCAGCACCATGGCGAACATGGTCAGCATGTTGATGGAAAACCCCAACCATCCCAGAATGGCGAAAGTTCCCAGGAGGACCACCGGTACCGCCAGGGTGGGAACCAGGGTGGCCCGGAGGTTTCCCAGGAACAGGTACATCACCAGGAAGACCAGGAAAATGGCTTCGAACAGGGTCAAGACCACCTCGTTGATGGCCACCCTGACAAAGGGGGTGGTGTCATAGGGGTAGATGACCTTCATACCGGGGGGGAAGAACCGGGCCAACTCCTTCATCTTCGCCTTGACGGCATCCGCGGTTTTCAGGGCATTGGCGCCCGCGGCCTGGCGGATGGCCAGGCCGGTGGCCGGGTGGCCGTTGTACAAGGGGTGGCTGCCGTAGCGCTCGGTGCCCAACTCCGTCCGTCCCACGTCCCGGACCCGGACGATGGAGCCGTCAGGGTTGACCCGCAAGGGTACGGTGCCAAACTCCTCCGGGGTCTTGAGCATATTCTGGACGATGACCGAGGCGTTCAGCCGCTGGCCGGGCTCGGCCGGCGCGCCGCCGAACTGGCCCGCGGAAACCTCCACGTTGTAGGCCTGGAGCTTCTGGATGACGTCTTCCATGGTCATGCGGTATTCGGTCAGCTTATCCGGATTGAGCCAGATCCGCATGGCATACTGGGAGCCGAATACTTCCACTTCCCCCACTCCCGGTATCCGGGCCAGCACCTGTTCGATGTTGGACTGGGCATAGTCCGACAGGTCGATATCATCCATGCTGTCGTCTTCCGAGACCAGGCCCACGATGATCAGCCAGTTTCTGGTGGACTTGCTGACCTTGACCCCCTGGCGCTGCACCACGTCGGGCAGACTGGCCATGGCCAGCTGCAGCTTGTTCTGCACCTGGGCCCAGGCCAGATCCGGATCAGTGCCCGGCGTGAAGGTGAGCTCGATTCTGCCGCTGCCGGAGGCGTCACTGGTGGCGGACATGTACAGCAGCTTGTCGAAACCGGTCATCTTCTGTTCGATGATCTGCACCACGCTGTTTTCCACGGTTTCGGCCGAAGCCCCGGGATAAAAGGCGTCAATGGCGATGGAGGGGGGGGCGATGGGCGGATACTGGGAGATGGGCAAATTATAAATGGAAAGTCCCCCCGCGATCATCATGATGAGGGCGATGACCCAGGCGAAGACCGGGCGGTCCAGAAAGAAATTCGATAACATCACGGTCCTCCGTCAGCGCGAATCTGCCAGGGGGCGGTTAGCAGGCCCGGCGGCTTTGCCGGCCTGGGGGTTTTTCCAGGGAACGGCTTTGACGGCCGCGCCGGGACGCACTTTCATCATGCCCTCGACGATCAGGCGCTCCCCCGGCTTCAGACCGGAGGAGACGAGCCATTGGTCGCCGATGGCCCGATTTAAGGTGAGCGGCCGCAGCTGAACCTTGCCGGCCTCATCCACGATCAGGGCATAGGGTTCTCCCTTGGGGGTGCGGCTCACCCCTTGTTGGGGCACCAGGATGGCCTGGGGGGCGATACCCTCCTGGACCACGGCCCGGACGAACATGCCCGGCAGGAGCAGATGCTGGGGATTGGGGACCACGATCCGCAGGGTGAAGGAACCGGTGGCCTGGTCCACGGTGACCTCCCGGAATTGGAGAGTGCCTTCCAGGGGATATTGGGTGCCGTCCTCCAGGAGCAGCCGCACTTTTTTGCCGTTTTTCACGGCCGCGCTGAGGCGGCCGGTCTCCAGGTGGCGTTTTAGGCGCAGCAGTTCCGCGGAGGATTGGCTGACATCCACGTAAATGGGGTCGAGTTTCTGAATGGTGGCCAGAACCGCGGGCTGATACGCGGTCACCAGGGCCCCGTCCGTCACCGTGGACCTGCCGATGCGTCCGGAAATAGGGGCGGTGACCCGGGTGTAGCCCAAATTGATGCGGGCCGCTTCCACTTGGGCTTTCCAATACTCGACCTCGGCCTGGGCCTGTCCCCTGGCCGCGGCCGCGTCATCGTAGTCCTGCTTGCTGACAGCCTTTTCGGCCAGCAACTCCTTATGCCGTTCGGCCTTCAGGCGGATGGAGGGCAGATTGGCCTGGGCCTTGCCCAGGGAGGCTTTGGCCGAGTCCAGGGCCACCTGAAAAGGGGCGGGATCAATCTGGTAAAGGAGTTGGCCGGCTTTGACCTCGGAGCCCTCCTTAAACAGGCGTTTCTTGATGATGCCATTAACCTGGGGGCGAATTTCCGCCACCAGATAGGGAGAGGTGCGGCCCGGTAATTCGGTGGTCAGTTCCACCTGTTGGGGTTGAATGGTGACTACCGCCACTTCCGGCGCGGGCGGCGGCCCGGCTTGCTGCCCCTGCCCGGAGCCGCAACCGCCCAGCAAAATCATCAGGGCCAGCAAAGCCCCGGTCCATTTAATCAATTCATAACCGTTCCGGTTGAGTTGCATCAGCAATCTCCCTCATATCTTATGCGCGTATATATTTGGCCCACCAGGGGGAAACTACGGCTCCAGAAGTCCCTTAAAGAAAAGATCCAGGATGGTGTCGGGATTTTCCGGGTAAGGATGGCGCTCTGGAGCGTCGAGCCAGAGAAGCAAAGTCGCATCTATAACGCTGGCGAGAGCCACCGCCAGGTAATAGGGGTCGGCGATGTTCTTAAACCGATGGTTTTTGATGCCACTGGCAAAGATGGCAGCAATTTTTTCCAGAGACAGGTAAAAGCGATTGCGGATTTCGTCATCCAGGCCGGCTTTAATGTTGAAGCTCGCCCCGCGGCTCTCGGCCAGATACAGGCGAATGACTGGGAGGTTGCGGCGCACTACCTCGGTTTTGGCCCGGATAAAACTGCGCAGTTTTTCCACTTCGTCCTGGGGCTGTTCAATTGCTTGGGAAATCGAGACCTCAAACTCTTCGCACAGCTCCAAAAGCAGGGCCTTGTAAAGGTCCTCCTTATTCTGGAAAAACTTGTATAGGGTGCCGATGGCGAACTCGGCCTTCTGGGCGATCTCAGCCATGGAGACGTTGTGGTATCCCTTCTGGGAGAAGAGGTCCAACGCGGCGGCCAACATCTCTTGACGCTGCCGTAGCTTCTCCCTTTCCCGCCTGGAGAGCTGCTTCACCTCCATCGCTCGACCTCCGAATCTGAATATTCACTTCAAATAATGAATTGACCGTCACAATATAGAATGATCCGACAGGTTGTCAAGGAAATTCAGAAGGAATTTCCAGCAGGCGACCGGCATGTCGGCCGGGAAGCCCACCGGCCGCAGGAGTAATCGCTTCCTATGGATGGAGAAAGATGGCGGGATAGGATTATCGTCTTAGGCCGGATAATGCACCAAGTGGCAAGGAACCCGGTGGCGCAGGCTTTCCAGCCTGCGCAAAAAACACTCTGCTTTTTGGGCTTTTCAATTTAATTAAAAATGTTAATGGGTTGTCGTAAATTTTGAAAAGTTCATGAATAATGCGGGTTAGGCCGCTTCTTTGGTGAGACCCTGTACCCCTATTGACCAGTCCCGGGAAAAATGAGCGACAAGCGAGGTTAGAGGAGAGGTCAAAGGGGGCGGCGGGAGGAGCAAGGGGGGATTATCAGGTGGGGGAAAACTATCCTTCTGGATTTTTCTATCTACTATCTATCTCTTTTTCCAATTAAGCATTACAGGTGGTTCGATTATCTGGAAGTTCTTCAATTAAGCTGACAGGTTTCCCCCCATCTCACTTTAGCCGGCGGTGGTGCAAACAGGGCAGTTCCCGGCGGAGGCGGGTCAGGCGCGGATGGTCCAGGCGAGCGTAGATGACGCCTTCCCCGTCCGGGGCCTGGGCCAGTATCAGGCCCCAGGGGTCGACGATGAGGGAGCGGCCGTAGCTGCGGCGGCCCGGGGAGTGCTGCCCCCATTGGGCCGGGGCCAGGACATAGGCCAGGTTTTCGATGGCCCGGGCCCTGACCAGCACCTCCCAGTGGTCCCGGCCGGTGGTCAGGGTGAAGGCCGCGGGCAGGAGCAGCAGGTCGGCTTGCTGCGCGGACAGGGCCCGGAAAAGCTCCGGGAAGCGCAGGTCGTAGCAGATGCCCAGGCCCGCGGTGAAGGGGGTGCCGGTCAGGGGCGCCACCGTCAGCCCGGTCCCGGCTTGGATGGTCCGGGATTCCTGATAGCTGGGGCCTTTGGCCAGGTCCACGTCGAAGAGGTGCATCTTGCGGTAGGCGGCGAGAATCTCTCCCTGGGGGGAAAGGAGCACGCCGGTGTTAAAGGGGCGAGCCCCAGCCGTGGTCAGCTCCGGAAAGGAGCCCAGGAGGAGAAAGACTCCCAAGTTCCGGGCCATCTCCCGGAACTCGCTCACCAAGGGGCCATCTAAAGGTTGGGCCGAGGGGGGATTTTTGTCCTCCGGACCCAGGTAGGCAAAATGCTCCGGCAGGGCGATGAGCTGTGCGCCCCGGCCCGCGGCCTCGGTGATCAAGGCCCGGGCCCGGGCCAGGTTATGATCCATATCCGGGGTGGAATTGAGCTGTATGGCCGCGACCCACATAGTTCCCTCCGTTCAGCAGCAGGAAATGATTATCTCACGCCAAGGCGCAGTTTTTATACCCCCTTTGAAAAAGGGGGGGTAGGGGGGATTTTCTAAGCGCTCGAAATCCCCATAAGTCCCCCTTTTTCAAAGGGGGACTTAAGATAGCTTTGTTTGTCTATAAGATCTAGCATTGCCCAAGGAAGAATTTTTTTAATAACCTTCTAACTATCTGTTCTCCCAGCAATTTTCCCCCGAAACTCCTCCGTGGTCAGGGCCAAAAAACCCAGGCGCCGGCTGAGTTGCACCAGGGCCGGGGGCTTAAGGCGGCAGGCCGACAAAAAATCCTCCTGGGCCAGGACCTCCCGGGTGGGGCCGTCCAGGATTATCTGGCCGTTTTTTAAGACCACCAGGCGCTGGGCATAGTGGGCCGCGGCCCACATGGAGTGGGTGACCATGAGGATGGTATGGCCCTGGCCGTGGAGTTCCCGGATCAGGGCCAGCATGTCCTCCTGCTCCCGGTGGTCCAGGCCGGTGGTGGGTTCATCCAAAATAATCACCTGGGGGCCCAGGGCCAGGACCCCGGCCACGGCCAGGCGCTGGCGCTGCCCCTTGGTGAGGGAGAAAGGGTCCTCGCCGGCCCGGTCCCTCAGGTGCACCTGGGTTAGGGCCGTTTCCACCCGGCGGTTGATTTCCTCCGGGGCTAGCCCCAGTTGCCGGGGGCCGAAGGCCACCTCTTCCCAGACCTGCTCCGCAAAGAGCTGGTAATCAGGATTCTGAAAGACAAAGCCCACCAGCAGGGGTTGGGCCTCCGGGCCGGTCCAGACTTCCCCGGCCTGGGGTTTGAGCAAGCCCCGGAGCAGCTTCACCAGGGTGGTCTTGCCGCCGCCATTGGGTCCCAGGATGGCGGTCAACTCCCCCTGGCGCAAGGAATACGAAAAATCCTGGAAGATGGGTCCAGCCCCAGAATAGGCGAAAGTTATCTTGCGCAGGGCCAGAAGTTCCGAAGCCCTGGGCGCGTCAGCAGGGGCGTCATTCTCCGTTTTTCCCCCGTGGCCCCGCTCCCACCCCAGGCCCCGGGCCTGGGCCGCGGCTGCCTCCAGGGTCAGGGGGAGGGGCGTCTCCCCCAGATCGTGGAAGAGAGCCGGCAGTTCCGGAGGCCGGAGCCCCAGGCGGCGGAGGACCTCCACCTCCCGCAGCACCTCCTCCCGGGGGCCGTCGGCCGCCACCTCCCCTTGATGCAGCAAGACGATGCGGGTGCAATTACGGGTCAGGCGCAGGTCCGCGCCCAGGAGGATGAGAGTGAGGTTTTGGTCCTCGCTGAGGCGGCCCAGGGCCTCCAGGAGTTCCTCCACCCTTAAGGGGTCGAGATCAGTGGTGGGCTCATCCAGGACCAGGACTTGAGGTTCCAGGGCCAGGGCTGCGGCCAGGGCCAGGAGCTGTTTTTGCCCCCCGGAGAGGGTGCCCGGGTCCCGATATTCCAGGCCCCCCAGGCCCACCCGGGCCAGGGCATTCTGCACCCGCTGCACCAGTTCTGTCCGCTCCAGCCCCAGGTTCTCCGGGCCGAAGGCCACTTCCTGGTCCACCCGGGTGCAGAAGAGTTGGGCCTCAAAATCCTGGAAGAGCAGCCCCACCCGGTCGGCCTGTTCCCGGGGGCGGCAGAGGTTGGCAAGGCGGCCCGCGACCTCCACCCGTCCCTGGAATTCCCCCTTGATCATCCGGGGGATGAGGCCCCCCAGGCAGAGGGCCAGGGTGGATTTGCCGGCCTCGCTGGGGCCCAAAACCGCCACCCGCTCCCCCGGGGCGATTTCCAGGTTCAGGCCGCAAAATACCGGAGTAGCGGCCCTTTTATACTGAAAATGGAGATCGGTGATTTTGATTATGGTTGGTTCTCCGGGTGATTCTCACGCCCAGGCGCCAAGGTGCAACGACGCAAATATAACAATCCTGGCCGTCTTGGCGTCTTTGCGTGAGCAAAGTTCTGCATGGCTAAAGCAAAAAACAGCCGATGAGCATGAGGGCCACCAAGGGGGCCAGAATCACGGCCAGGGCAGGCCACCCCGCGGCGCTGATCAGCCCCAGTCCCAGGCCCAGTCCCAGCAGGAAGCCGCCTCCGGCCCCCAGCCAGGCCAGAATCAGGCCCAGGCGGGGCGCGGGTCCGGGCTTCCGGTCCTCCGGGTCCAGCAGCTCCGTCCAGTCCAGATCCCAGCGGCTCACCCGGGGCTCCAGCAGGGCCAGGAGGAAGGGCCCCAGGATCAAGGCGATGATGGCATTATTGACAAAAACCGCGGCGGCGATGACGCTGAAGGGCAGGAGTTTCAAGGCCTCCACCCCGAAGCCGATCATCAGGGCGCAGCCCATGGCCCCCAGCAATACCGCCAGACAGAAACGGGGGAGATGGCCTTTAATCTCCCCCAAAGGCCGGTGGCCCCACATCTTGTAAGGCAGGTAGGCGGCCAGGAAGTTGCCCCAAAAGCCGAAAAAACTGGCGACGCTCAAGGTGCCGAAAAAGTCGCCGATGAGGTTCCCCAAAGCCGCGCCCCAGGCCCCCGCGGGTCCGAAGAGCAAACCGAAGACCACGGGGATGACATTGGCGGGCCGGAGCTCCGTGAGCCCGGGAATCAAGGGAATGCCTTTAAAAGGAATGAGGATGGCCGCGAAAATACCAGCCGTGAGCACGGTCAAGACCACCATGGTGGAATAATGCCACATGCGCCAAACTTCCCGCATCACCCCTCCCTTAAACAACCGGCCCCATTCTATCAGAAATTTCCGGACCACAAGGTCCGATAATATTTATCCGGGCATTTTCTAGAATAATTTAAGAAGGTTCAAGTTCTTGACCATCCAGTTTAGCGCTAAAATAGTTTTTCTCTAAAAATTTTCGTTTATAATCTTCAAAACTGTCGGGGCCGAACGCCAAAAAGGCGTGGTTTGCTGTTGCCGCCCCGGCTTCGGCCATTGGGTCATGAATCCGACCTGCCCCTGGACCTGGCGGCCCCCTTTTGAGCCGTGCCCATTTCCCGGGAGAATTACCCGGAGATGATTGCCTGCTTGCCGGTTTAGAGCAATGCCAGCGGTACTATTTTAGTATTGGTAAAAGGAGCCTAAATATCTTATGAACAACCGCAAAGTGGGAATCTATGTAGATTCCATGAACATCATGCGCAGTGGCGGCTATGGTATGCGCTACGAGGTCATCCGCCGCTTTGCCGCCCGGGACGGCGACCAGGTGATGCGCCTTAACGCTTATGTGGCCATTGACGAGGAACGGGCCATTTCCGATCCCAATTATAAAAATACCTTAAACTTCATCCTCACCCTCCGGGACCTGGGCTTCAAGGTGGTGGAAAAGCCCATCAGATGGTACACTGACGACTCCGGCCGCACCTACGGCAAGGCCAACCTGGACATGGAGATGGCCCTGGACATCATCTCCCAATCGGATCGCCTGGATTTGATCTACCTGTTCACCGGTGATGGTGATTTTTGCAGCGTGGTGACCATGGTCCAGAACAAAGGCTGCCGCGTGGAACTGGTGGCCTTTGCCAATGTCTCCGGCCGCCTGCGCCGGGAGGTGGACCTCTTTGTGCCCGGCTACCTGGTGCCGGGGTTGTTGCCCACCACCCCTCCTTTTGCCGGGGCTCCCCCTTGGGGGGAATCGGGCAGCCGGGTCCGGGGTGTGTGCACCAAGTATTTCCTGGACCGGTCTTACGGGTTCTTCCGTTTCATGCACGGCTTCGGCAAGGTGTGGGTCACCGACACCCGCCTGGAAGAATCCCCTTATACCTCCGTATTCTTCATGGAAAAGGACCTGCCTGCGGGCGTTAACCCGGAGAACCTCCCCAGCCGGGACTATATCTTTGAATTCACCCTGACCGAAGGGGAAAAGGGCTTCGTAGCCGCGGACATCGACTTGGTGTATAAGTATTAAACGAAAAACGACAAACGGAAAACAGAACTAAGGGAGGGGCTATGGCGCGCAATTTACGGGTGTTGTTTGTGGCCTCGGAAGCGGTGCCTTTCGCCAAGACCGGGGGGTTGGCCGATGTGGTGGGCACCTTGCCCTATGTCCTGAAGGACCTGGGCGCGGACGTCCGGGTGCTCATGCCCTACTACGGCATGGTCAAACAGGGGAAGATTCCCACCACCCTGGTGGCCGAAAACCTGGAGGGGCATTTAGGGGGGACTTCCCTGGCCTTTGATGTCCATACCCCGGCCTCCGGGGATCATCCCTTCTATTTCGTGGAGCGGGCTGAGTTCTTTGAGCGTTCGCAACTCTATGGCACGCCCCGGGGCGATTATTTCGACAACCTGGAGCGCTTTTCCTTCTTCTCCTCCACCATCCTGCCGGTCTGCCAGAACCTGGGGTTCCAGCCGGACGTAATCCATTGCCACGACTGGCAGGCCTCCCTGGTGCCGGTCTATCTGCGCCACCGCTGGCAGGGAGCCGACATCCTCAACCAGGCCAAGACCGTTCTCACCATCCACAACCTGGCCTACCAGGGACTCTTTGCCAAGGAGAAATTCCCCCTCCTGGGTCTGGATTGGTCCCTGTTCGGCCTGGACGGCCTGGAATATTACGACCAGATCAACCTCCTCAAAGGGGGAATGGTCTTTGCCGATGCCATCACCACCGTCAGCGTCCGCTACAGCGAGGAGATCCAGATCCCGGAGTTCGGCTACGGCCTGGATGGGGTATTGCGCAGCCGGGCTTCCTCTCTGCACGGCATTTTAAACGGCGTGGACTATCAGGACTGGAGCCCGGAGAAGGATAAACTGATCCCCGCCACCTTCAGCGCCAAAAAAATTGCGGGCAAGGCCAAGAACAAGGCCGCGCTGATGCAGGCCTATAATCTGAACCCCAAATTGGAGAAAGCCCCCATCCTGGCCATGATTTCCCGCCTGGCGGACCAGAAAGGCTTCGACCTGGTGGCCGCGGTCCTCCCCGAACTCCTGGCCCAGGACCTGATGGTGGTCATCCTGGGCACCGGGGAGGAGACCTACCACCGCTGGCTGGCCCAGGAAGCCCCCAAATACCCCGGCAAACTGGGGGTGAAGATCGCCTTTGACAATGCCCTGGCCCACCTCATCGAGGCCGGCGCGGACATGTTTCTCATGCCCTCCCGCTACGAACCCTGCGGCCTCAACCAGATGTATTCCCTGAAGTACGGCACCATCCCCATCGTCCGGGCCACCGGCGGCCTGGCGGACACCGTGGAGCCCGCGGACCCGGCCACCGGCACCGGCACCGGCTTTTTGTTCACCGATTACACCCCGGAAGCCTTTGCCGGGGCCCTCAACGCGGCCTTGAAGGCCTATAAAAATCAGAAGCAATGGCGCCGCCTCATGCAAAACGCCATGTCCCAGGACTTCTCCTGGGAAAGGTCCGCGTCCGCCTACCTGAACCTCTACAAGCTGTTGGTGGAAGGGGAGGAGTGAGAATTCCTTGGGGGGAGGGCCAGGGAGCCGGCTCCCGGCCCTCCCCCCCAAGCCCCCCTCCCAACCCGCATAAATGAAGGCGACCCGTGGGGGCCGCCCTTGATCGTAAACTTCAGAATCCTGTACCTGGGTAAGCCTTCCCCCAAGTATTTCCGGCAATTTATTTTTTCATCATTCTGCCAGCGGGTTTGAGGGGAGACAAGATTAGCCCCCGAATTTCAACACCTTTCTTGATCTCCCCGACTTCATCGCCGGGCCCGTAGATGACTGTGGGCCGCCGGGTGCTGCCTGTGAGCAGGGCGATGGGGGAGATGCAAACCTGCAGGTGCGCCGGGGCGGGGGCCAGAGGGCGCCACCGCGGCGGCGCCCCCTGACGCACCTTGCCCCCGGATCATTTGGGAACTGGGGTCACGAGCGGATGGATTTTTGCAGAAATTCTAATTTTCTTCCTGAGCGCTTTGGCTGCCGCCTTAGCCTCATCGGGGGTGGAGAAAGGCCCCACCCACACCTGGTATCTCCCCCGGTGGCGGCGAATAAAGGCCTCTTGTCCCTCTTTCTTGATTTTTTCCAGCCTCTTGCTCGCCCCGCGGTACTGCCGGTAACTACCCGCCAAAAGCCCGAATTCTTTTTGGGGTTTAAGAGGCGGCAACTCAGTTTTGGGGGGCTCCGGCGGGGCAGGCTCCGGTTTGGTTGAAGGTTTTTCCGGGGGTCCACCCGGCAGAGGGGGAGCAGGCTGGGGTTTCTCCTGGGGCGCGGGGGCGGGCGCGGCCTGGGGCGTCGGGGCCGGTGCAGCCGTTGGCGGAGGAGCAGGAGCAGGCGCCGGGGCAGGCTTTTCCCCGGGTTTTTCCTGGACTTCCGGGACAGACACGGCTTTTTTGGGAGGTTCCCCGGGTTTCTTGGGGCCTAATTCCGGGACGCCTGTGGGATAGTAGAGATAAAGAAGCAGGAAAAGGATAATAATTACCGCTACGAGCAGTAGTCCGACCAAACCTCGGTTAGTCATGGTTCCGCCCTCCAGTCATCGCAGCTTGCCTCCATCCTAATGGACAACGCCTTAATCTGCAAGCATTCCTTTCCCTTCGCTAACCAGTATGATTCCGGCAGATATTGATGGGAGAAGGCGCACCCGGCTTTTATGCCCGGGGGAGGACTGGGGGAAATTATTTGATTCTTGCTATGAGGCTAATCGTTGGCAACGGTTATTTGGTAATAACGACACTATCAATGGATTGCAGGCTGTAGCCACCCGCCCCTTTAATAACCGCAAAGGCCTCTTGATGGATAGTGCTGCCGTTAACGTCCACCACGGAAAAATTATCATTGAAGAAAATATGCCATACCTCATTCCTCAGGTACTCGCTATCTCGGAGTTCCTTTTTGAGTTTACTGAGGTCATCCAATTTGGCACCCACGGAGCCGTTGATGATCTGATAGACACCCCGCTGGTTGGGGTCGAGGTTATTTCCCCGGGAATAGAGGTGCTCATGCGCGCCGAAGAAGATGGCAAAACCGTAGTCTGCCAGGATATTCCACATGCCTCGCTTGACCGAATCATCCACCGTCCAAGGGCCGGTGGAAAACGCAGGTCCATGGCTAAAGGCGAATTTATGATTATACCTGTATTGGCGGCTCTGCGCCTGGTTTTTCAGCCAGTCCAGTTGGGCCTGATCCAACCCGTTATCCCAATTAATTACAGTGGCGCCTTTGCTTTTAAAGCCGAAAGCATCCAGGACGATGAAAAAGGACAGCTCCGATCCCTCGCCATATTCAAAATAGTAGGCTAGCTTGTCGTATCCCGGCGGGCCGTTGCTGGGCATGTCGCTGAAGACCTCCTGGTAAACCTTTTGCAAGGCCGGCTCTGTGGGCCAACCTTGGGGACCGTAAAATTCGCGATTGCCAGGGACCACATAGAGCTTGATGGGAACGCCGTCAACCTTCAGGGTGTTGCGCATGAAGGTTTTCCAGCTTTGCAGGGTGCTGGTGCCCTGGGCAGAGCTCCCCTTGGTCACCATATCCCCCAGGAAGAGGACAAAATCGGGTGGGGGTTGCATCTGGGTGATTTGCGCATTGACATATCCCAAGACCTCTTTGTTAAAAGGGACATCTTCGGTATAAGCCTTGTTGGGCCACTGGGGGGTGACGCCGGGACTGTCGCCGTAAACCACAAAGCGGTACGCCTCCGCCTGGGGCGCACCCCACAGCAAGAAGGCCGCCAGGGCCAAAAAACTAAAAAACTTCGTTACCGGAAAGCGACGCCTGTCGGTTCTCATGGTGTTAGGTCCTATTGATGCTGCCATTTTCAAATGAAAGGTTACTTTTTGGGAAAATGCAGCCGGTTAGTTGAACTCTCAATAAAACTTCAAGCCATTCGGCCAGAAAGGCCAGCTGCTGGCGGCAGTTCAGTTCATTAGCAATTCCATCAAAGGAGGAACAGGAATAATGGGGGTGAGCAGGAAAGCCCGGCCCAGGGTGGTGATCCCGACTATTTGCCCCCGATCGTTGATGGCCCGGGCGTCAAAGAGATACTCCCCCGCCGGCCGGTTGGCCACTAACCGATTCAGGTCCTGCATACCCCCGACCGCGGTCCATAAAAAGGCGCGTTGATCAGTGCTTCCAGGGGTGGTGAGGGACCAGCCCACCACCTGGCCGCGGCTGTTAATCGCATTGGCCGCGGAGGTGTTGCCCCCCAAAGAGCCCAAATCCTGCAGGCCGCCCCCCACCGGTCGCAGAAAGGCATGCTGCTGACCGCCGCTGTTATCGGCGAAGCCGGCGATCTGGCCGAGGTCATTGATCGCCCGGGCCGAGGAATTATCACCCCCCAGGGTGCCCAGGTCCTGCAGGCCGCCGGCGGTCGTCCACAAGAAGGCATGTTGTACTGAGGCGCCGCCGGGGCTGACGGTGGCCGCCGCCCCCACCACCTGGCCGCTGTTATTAATCCCATAGGCCCAGGAATCTCCTCCCCAGGCGCCCAGATCCTGCATGCCCCCGGCAGCGGTCCATAAAAAGGCATGCTGGGGGGGGCCTCCAGGGAGGATAATGGAGGACCAGCCTACCACCTGGCCGTTGTTGTTGATCGCGGTGGCGCCGGCGGTACTGCCGCCTAAAGTGCCCAGGTCCTGCATGGGACCCGAGGCGGTAGTCAAAAAGGCATGTTGGACAAAAGTGCCATCGGGGAGGGTGGCCGCGGACCAGCCCACTACCTGCCCACTGCTGTTGATACCATTGGCGGTCGAACTGTAAGCATAGGCAATGGAGCTGCCGCCTGCCAGAGTTCCCAGGTCCTGCATGGGGCCTGAAGCAGCAGTCAAAATGGCATGGGGCTCATAGACTCCAGCGTCAACGCTGGTACCGGAGTAGCCCGCAATCTGGCCGCTCGCGTTAATACTGCCGGCCCAGGAAAAAGAATTAGCCGCCAAGACCCCCAGGTCTTGGTAGCGATAGGCTGCCTTGCCCAGGCTGTGGGTCGCCCCGAACAGCAGCACCCACAAGGCCAAGCAGGAAACACTAACAAGACGCTTTCCCAATGTTGCGCGCATGGTCGCTCCTGGTAACGCTTGGGGTCAACCAACTTTCCCTTGCAGGACTTTTATTATTTTAAATTTTTACCAGGAATTTGTATATTTTTTCTCAAACCAAACTTTAAAAAAATGGGGACCTGGCGATTTACCGATAAAAAAAGCCCAAGTGGGCCCCGGCCATTCCCCGCCGGACCACTCAGGCTGCTGCCAGCGGGGGAGAACTGCCCCCGCCCACCTGTTAATTTCCCTAAAAGCTAGGGCAAGGGCTTAATTAGCCATAAAGGTCATTCTGAGGGAAGAATCTAAAAGCTATTGCAAAACCTATTTTTCTTGTCACCCTGAGCCGCAGGCGAAGGGTCTAGTCATTGAAATTACTAGATTCTTCGCTCAGAATGACAATTTGGCCGATCAGGAGGTTTTGCAATAGGTTCTATTCTTTCCAATTACCTAAACCCTTTGCCAGGTTCAGGGTGGCAGTAACCGAGGGCTTGGCACTAGATTCTAATTAGCGAGCCTTTTTGGCGTTAATCTCCTCAATACCGCTCCCGTTTCTGCCGGGCCAGCTCAAAATAATGGTCCCGGGCGGCCTGGATGGTCCGTTCCGGGTTGGCCAGGAACCTGGCCAGGGCCTCCTCGTCCCGGAAGAGAAAAAGTTTGCCGTTATAAACGGTAAAGACATGGGGGTTGATGTCCTCCAGGCGGCCGAAGGACATGGAGGTGGCGCAGTAACCCCCGAACTGGGGCTGGTATTTGGGGGCGTTACCCAGAAACTCGTAACGGCTGCCCCGGGAGCGGAAATAGTAAGTGGCGCTCCCCACCCGTTCGTGAATGCGTTTGTTGCCCTTGACCGCCCGGTTGTCGGTGAAATAGGCCGTGGGATCGTAGCCGTGCACCGCTACGGTGTTGTCCAGGTTGAGGAGGGCTGTCCCCGAACCTCCGGAGGTGGTGGGGGGCGGATACTTCTGGGCCGCGGCGGTCAGGCAGAGCGCAGCCAGACCTGCCAAAATCAGTGGAGCCAGCATTTTACGCATGTTTTTCCCTCCAGGTCGTATTCGGTTGCTGGGAATGAAGACCTTTCAGCAAAAAAAATAAGGAATTTTTCAGGCTGTGCAAGGGGCGTTCCCAGTTACCGCAGATTTGTCCCGCCGCTCATCCGGGGCAAAACCTGATATAGATAATTTTCACATATACAAATAACCTTTAACGATTTGAATTATGTCAATATATAGCAGCAAGCTGCAATGCGTGCTATACATCAAGAAATATGAATCCTCGAAATTGGAGCCACCGTTAAATCATGATTCCATCCGTAGACCTTTTAGCCTTTAGGGACTGGGCTTCTCTCGGATAAAGGCGGTTTTTTTTGGAAATTTCCAAAACATATTTTACTGGAATCTTAGGGCACTTTTGGGAATGCCCTCCGGGGCTCGGAGCTCTAAAGCTTTTATTTGGGGATCGTATTTTTGATTAATCTTCTCCTTTAATTCCCAGTTATCACCTGCATAATCCAATTCCTTAATTTGCTTCTTCAGTAAGGCGTTACGCTCCTCGTACCAGGCGTCTATTGCTTTTTGTTTCTCCGTTTTTTTTGCTGAAGCAGACGGTGAGCCGGGAGATATGGAAATCTGGGATGGGGGTTCCGGCCCCGTCTTCTTTTTGTAAAATACCTTCCCGGTGTTCATATCCGTAACCATTTCATGCCCATCGGGAACCACATATTTGTAAGTGCCATCCTTTTGTTTTATTTTTTCTTGCGGTTTCGGGACTACGTCCACGATCTTGCCATTGTTATATATATAATGGGGACTTCCAGAGTATTCCTGCTCAATCTTTGCTGCCTTGATCTTTGCCTGTTCTGGAGTTAGGTACATGCCTTTCGGGGGCTTGGCTGCTCCAGGTTTAAAATCGGGCTTAGCTTGGGGTATGGCTCCCTGTCCTGTGCGGGTCGGAGCATCCGAAGAGGTAGTTGACGGCTTGCCTTGGGCGGCGTCAATCTTCTGTTGGTAAGTACGGGATTCTTTGCCCCACTGCTTTTCTAGCTGCTTACGCTTTTCTGTCAGGGCCTTGGCCTTTTTGCTATCCCCTGCGATCTCGGCTTGGATTTTCTCATTGGTCAGCTTGCTCCATTGATCCCGGTAGACTTGGGCCTTTTTTTCCTTTTCTTTCTGCAACTTTATGACCTCGGATGTAGTCGCTTGACTGCGGGGGGGGAAAGCACCCATGGAGGGGGTTTGCTGCTTAATCTTTGGGGTGTTAATAGGCTTATCAGAAGCGGGTGCCTTGATACCCCATTTTTTTTCATACTGCTTTATCTTTTGTTCCAGTTCCTTAGCCCCTTTGACATTCCCTTCACGCTCGGCTCGGACTTGCGAACTTTTCAAGCGGCGCAAGTAGAGACTTCTTTCAGTGTCCAGATTCTTTTTCTTCATCTCCGGACTTGCCCCTGGGGGTGGGGGTCTGGTTCTATCGCTGGATGTTTTGGTTATGGGTTTGGTATCGGAAGGGGTCGGTTTCTTCAGCGGCTTGCCTTCCTGCATCGGCGGTTTCACTTTGGGTCTCGTGGATTTTTTCGGCTCTATGGCCTTTTTCCGTTGTACCTCTTGCTGCTTAATTCGTTGCTGTTCTTTGGCTTTTCGTTGCTGCTCCTGCTGGGATGATGGTGTCTGCTTAGTCTGGGCCGACACTATGGAGGAGCCAACAGGCATCATCGCAGTCAGGGCACCCAAAAAAGTAAGTAAAATTTTGCCCTTTAGCATCTTCAACCTCCCCATTATCTCCCTGATCCATTAGATTACGTATCTATATAAAAGGCAAAAGATAGGGTATCTTTCTAAAAATCTGGTTATCTCTGGCTAATTAACAAACTCGTAATTTTCCGACCTCATATCAATATGGGTTCGGTGTTTATAAGAGATATGATCACGATAGATGAAATTTCCCTGAATAGTCAATTTTTTAAAGATGATAATGTCGTAATCAAGAAAGAGGACCCTTCCTCCCAAACCGCCGCAGGCGCAGGCTGTTGGTCACCACGGACACCGAACTCAGGGCCATGGCGGCCGCGGCGATGGCGGGATTGAGGAGCCCCAGGGAGGCCCCGGGGATAGCCACCACGTTGTAGCAGAAGGCCCAGAAGAGGTTCTGGCGGATGATGCGCATCATCCGCCGGGACAGAAGGATGGCCTGGGGAATGAGGTTCAGGTCGTCCCGGATGAGGGTCAGGTCCGCGGCTTCCGCGGCCACGTCCGCGCCGGTGCCCAGGGCGATGCCCACGTCCGCCTGGGCCAGGGCTGGGGCGTCGTTGATGCCGTCCCCCACCATGGCCACGATCTCGCCCATAGCTTGCAGTTCCGCCACCTTCCGGGCCTTGTCCCCGGGGAGCACTTCCGCCAGCACCTCCGGGATGCCCACACTCCGGGCCACGGCCTCCACGGCCAGGCGATTGTCGCCGCTCAGGAGAAGAACTTTCAAACCCATGGCCTGGATGGCGGCTACCGCCGCGGCGGCTCCGGGTTTCAGGGTGTCCGCGGCCGCCAGCAGGCCCACCGCTTTACCCGCGGCCGCCAGGAAGATGGTGGTTTTTCCTGCCCCGGCCAGGCGTTCCTGGTGGGGACTGAGGTCCCGGCAGGGAATCCCCTCCCGCTCCAGGAAGGTGAGGTTCCCCAAAAGGACTTCCTGGCCGTTGATCCGGGCCTTGACGCCCATCCCCGGGATGGCCTCAAACGCCGATAAGGGCGGCAGTGGCAGTTGCCGGTGGGCTGCGGCCTGGATTACCGCCTCAGCCAGGGGATGCTCCGATTTTTCCTCCAGGGCCGCGGCCCAGGCCAGGACCTGGTCCTCCGGCCAGCCTTCCCAGGCCAGGATGTCGGTGACCCGGGGATGGCCCGCAGTCAGGGTGCCGGTCTTGTCGAAGACTACCGCGGTGAGGCGGTAGGCCCGCTCCAGGGGTTCGCCCCCCCGGAGCAGAATCCCCATCTCCGCGCCCCGGCCCGAACCCACCATCACCGCGGTGGGGGTGGCCAGGCCCATGGCGCAGGGGCAGGCGATGATGAGCACCGCCACCATGCTCACCAGAGCGGGGGTGAGCGCGGGGGCCGGACTCCAGAGCATCCAGCCCAGGAAGGTGAGGCCCGCCAGGCCAATGACCACGGGCACGAAGATGCCCGCCACCCGGTCCGCCAGACGTTGAATGGGGGCCTTGCTGTTCTGGGCCTCTTCCACAAGGCGGATGATTTGGGACAGGACCATGTCCCGGCCCACCCGGGTGGCCTTAAACACCAAAAACCCCCGGTGGTTGAGGGTGGCCCCCCAGACCTCGGCCCCCTCTTCCTTGGCCACGGGCAGGCTCTCCCCGGTGAGCATGGATTCATCCACGCTGGACGCGCCTTCCACCACCACCCCGTCCACCGGAATCTTTTCTCCGGGCCGGACCATAATCAGGTCGCCCACTGCCACCTGGTCCAGGGGCACCTCCACCTCCTGGCCGTCCCGGCGCACCCGGGCGTTGGGGGGGGCCAGGGCGAAGAGGCGGCGGATGGCCTGGGAGGCCCGGCCCCGGGTGCGGACCTCCAGCCAGCGGCCCAGGAGGATGAAGGTGATGATCATGGCGGTGGTGTCGAAATAGAGCCCGGGGGCCTGGCCGGCCGGGGCCACGGTCCGGGGCCAGAAAGTCACCCAGGCGGAATAAAAGTAAGCGGCGCTGGTCCCCAGGGCCACCAGGGTGTCCATATCGGCTGCGCCGTGGCGGGCCGCGCTCAGCGCGCCCCGGAAGAAAGACGCTCCGGAGTAGAACAATACCGGGGTGGTGAAGATCAGGAGGAGATAGGCCAGGAGTTGGGGGTCAAGCCCCAGCCACCCCGGCAGGGGCGGCACCATGGCCCCCAGAAAAACGGGGAGGCTTAAAGTTAAAGCCAGGAGAAAGCGGCGTTTGAGGGTTTGGGCCTCGATCTCCGGCGGCGGGGGCGGAGGGGCCTCCAGGGCCCAGCCCGTGACTTCGTACCCCGCCTCATGCACCGCGGTTTGAAGATTCTCTACCGTGGTCTGGTGGGCGTCATACCTGACTTTGGCCTGGCGGGTGGCCAGGTTGACCAGGGCCTGCTCCACCCCCGGGGCCGCACTCAGGGCCCTTTCCGCCCGGGCCACGCAAGCGGCGCAGTGCAGGCCCTCCAGGGTGAGGGTGACTTCGGTGGTTTCCTTGGGCATCAGCGTTCTCGTTAAAGTTGATTATCCGCAAAAATACCGCTTCTTTCGAATATTAATCATTCGCCAGTAAAAGCAAAGGTCAAAGGCAGTAATTTTAAGTATAATCAAAAACCAGGATGGTTGGGGGCCAGGCCCAGGGCGGCCGCGGCCCCCCTTCACATGCCGGCAAAGGTTTGGGAAGGAAGTGCCGGGGGGCGTAGGCCCCTCCTTTCCCCGCAGATTCCCTTCCGGCATTTCCCTGGACAAACCGGGGCGTCTTGGTTAATATCCGCCTAGTATTAAGTTTTTGGGACTATTTAAGAGGTAATTGATGAAGCGTACTTTATTGCTTAACCCGCCGTCTTTTCAAGACTTTGACGGCGGCGCGGGTTCCCGCTACCAGGCCACCCGGGAGGTGACCTCCTTCTGGTATCCCACCTGGCTCTGTTATCCCGCGGGCCTCATCCCCGAGAGCCGGGTGGTGGACGCGCCCCCGGAGAATCTGACGGTGGCCCAGGTGGCGGCCATGGCCCGGGATTTCGACCTGGCGGTGCTCTTCACCACCAGCCCTTCCTTCCAGCACGATCTGGCCACCATCACCCGCCTGAAAGATGCCAACCCCGGTTTAATTGCTGGCCTGGTGGGCCCCCAGGTGAGCGTCCTGCCCCAGGAATCCCTGGAGAAGGGCCCCCAGGTGGACTTCGTCGCCCGACGGGAATTCGACTACTCCCTCCTGGAGGTGGCCCAGGGCCGGCCCTGGGGGGAGATTGAGGGCCTCAGCTACCGGCAAAACGGCAAGATCAAACATAACCCCGACCGTCCCTGGATCGAGGACCTGGACGCCCTGCCCCTGGTCACCGAGATCTACCACCGGGACCTGGTCATGGAACATTACAACATCCCCTATCTCCGCTATCCGTACGTCTCCTTTTACACCGGCCGGGGCTGTCCGGGCCACTGCGTCTATTGCCTCTGGCCCCAGACCTTCACCGGCAGGCGCTTCCGGGTGCGCAGTGTGGACAACGTGGTGGCGGAGGTGCGCCGCACCCTGGAACTCTTCCCCCAGGCCGCGGAGATCTTTTTCGACGACGACACCTTCACCGCCGCGGGGGAGCGGGCCCGGGCCCTGAGCCAGGAGTTTCGCCACCTGCAATTCACCTGGTCCGCCACCGCCCGGGTCACCACCTCTTACGAGACCCTGAAGGCCATGAAGGATGGGGGGCTGCGCCTGTTAGTGGTGGGTTTCGAGACCGGCGACCCCCAGGTCTTGCAAAATATCCGCAAAGGCGCCACCCTGGACCTGGGACGCCGTTTCGTCAAGTGGTGCCGGGAGCTGGGCATCCAGGTGCACGGCACCTTCATGGTGGGCCTCCCGGGAGAGACCCCAAAGAGCATCGAAGCCTCCATCCGCTTTGCCTGTGAATTGGACCCGGACACCATCCAGGTCTCCCTGGCCACCCCCTACCCGGGCACCGAGTTCTACGATTTTTGCCGGGAGAAGGGGTATTTTAAGGAGGACAGCCTGGTCAACGGCCAGACCGGCTACCAGCAATGCGTGGTGGATTACCCCGGCCTGGCCGCGGCCGAGATCTTTCAGGCCGTGCCCAAGTTTTACCGCCGCTTTTATTTCCGGCCCCGCTACATGGCCCGGGCCGCGAAGGTGATGCTGAAGGACCCGGAAGAAAGGCGGCGGTTGCTGAAGGAGGGCCGGGAATTTTTGCAGTTCATTTTCCGGCGGCGCCAGACGCCCGAGGCTCAAAAGGAAACGTGCCGCAGTTGTCCATGACCCTGAAAGAAATAGTGCACCTTACCCTGCAGGGCGGCCCCGGATTCTGCCAGATCGCGGTGACCAATGCCTGCAATGCCCGCTGCCGATTCTGCAGTTTCCCCCAGGTGGCCCCCAAAGACCGGGTCTACGCTGCCCCGGAACGCTTATCCCGGGGGCTTCAGGCCCTAAAAAAGGCCGGAGTCCAATACCTGTCCCTCACCGGGGGCGAACCCCTGCTTTATCCGGAGTTGTTGCCAACCCTGGCCTGGGGCCGGCAATTGGGCCTGGAAATGATCCTGTGCACCAACGGCTCTCTGCTGACCCCGGACTTCATCCGCAAGCTTAAGGCCCTGGACCTCCATACCTTTATCATTTCCCTGGACGCGGCCTCTGCCCAGGCCCACGATGAGCACCGGGGCCTGCCGGGCCTGACTTCCCATATCCGGGAGATGCTTCCCCTCCTGCGGCAAATCGGCCTAGACCCGGTGGCCTCCGTGACCTTGAGCCGCATGCTGGGCGATCTCCGGGTGATGATGGATTTCTTAAAGGACCTGGGCTTTCGCCGGGTCACCTTTTCCTATCCCTTAAACCGGCTCAATTCTTCCTACCTGGGGTTTGCCAACCATTATTCCGTGGATTTCACCCCCCAGGAATTGGACCAGTGGTTCACCCAGATTAAAGAGTTGAAAGAGAGCTCCCCTCTGAACATCCTTAATCCCAGCCTGGGCCTCACCGAACTGCAGCGCCAGCTGAGGGGCCAACCCACCCGCTTCCCCTGCCTGGCGGGCTATAAATACTTCTTCGTGGATTGGCACCTCCAGGTTTCCCGCTGCCATTTCGTGGGGGAGATCCTGGGATATCTGGAAGAAATCGATAAAATACCCCCGGTCCGGGACAACTGCACCGCCTGCGCCATTGACTGCTACCGGGACCCCAGCGTCTTTCAATACGTGGCCGTGTCCCTGGCGGATACCCTCAAGGCCTGGCAACAGGGGAGATGGCTCAAAGGCCTGGGCACCCTGCTCCACCCCTATAACTTCCTCTCCCTGGCCGCGCTCCTGGAAGGTCGCCATTGGCTGCGGGGGTGAGATCTAGGAAAAGTTTGTGGGGGGAGGGCCAGGGACTAAAGGCGGGCGAGACGCCCGCTACGGGTTCCTGCCCCCCTTTAACTCCGGCCCCTTATCTCAATCCCTTGCAAAGGGTTGACAAGGGAATTAGTTGGTGAACAGCCCTCTCGAATGTTAAAGAGCAGGCGAGGGTGCCTGCTCCACACGTATCAAGCTGTTAAAATATAGCTTGTGAGCATGATTGATGAGGTTTTTATCCCCCCTTCGAAAAAGGGGGGCGGGGGGGGTGGTAAGCCCCTGAAATTCCCCTAAATCCCCCTTTTTCAAAGGGGGGCTTAAGATACTTCTCCTGCAAGGGGTCTCAGTTTCTAGCATATTATTCCTTTATGGAACCTCCTCCCCTCGATCCATCTCGAACCGTCATCTTCACCGCCGATGATTTCGGCCTGTCCCCGGCCTTGAACGGCGCGGTGGCCCTGGCCCACCGCCAAGGGCTGCTCAGGTGCGCTAGCCTGATGGTCACCGGCCCCGCGGCCCCTCAAGCCCTGGCTTTGTCCCGGGATCTGCCGGAGCTCTGCCTGGGGGTGCACCTTACTTTGATCCAGGGCCGGTCCGTGCTGCCGCGTCTGGCCGTCCTCCATCTGGTGGACTCCCAGAGACGGTTTGCCGATAATCCGGTGCAGGTGGGCTGGCGCTATTATTGGCAGCCCGGCTTGTATCCGGAAATCAGGCGGGAGCTGGCGGCCCAGATCGAGGCGGCCCTGGCCCCGGGTTTGAAAGTCTGGTTTTTAAACGGCCATGTCAACCTGCATTTGCATCCCCGCATCTTCCCCATCGTGGTGGAGTTGGCCCGGGAATACGGCATTCCCGCCGTGCGCCTGGCCCGGGAGGATTGGCGCACCGCCTTATCCCTGGATTTCCGGAATCCAACCTCCAAGATAGCCCAGGGCCTGATTTTCGCCTGGCTCAGCCGCCGGGCCCGGCGGCTGGCCCGGGCCGCAAGCCTGATCTATAACGACCACCTCTTCGGCCTGTTGAACGACGGACGGATGACCGAGGACTACCTCCTGGGCCTGGTACCCCATCTCCAACCCGGAGTCACGGAAATCTACCTCCATCCCGCGCTTTACCCGGACCAGGAATTATACCGCTGGGCCCCGCAATACCAGCGCCAGGAGGAACTGGGGGCGCTCTTAAGCCCCAGATTGCCAGAGGCGTTGGCCGCCTCGGGGGTGGGAGTGACTGATTTCCGGGAGATGTCATGGAGAGGGTAAGAATCGTTAGCCTTGTCATGTCTATATCTTTGCCTAGTAGATGGTAGAAAATTGGCTTTGGCAAGCTGTATGGCGTCAAGAGAGCCTATAGAATGGAAGGCGCCATGTCCTAAAAACTTTATAAATTTCATCGAAGCAAGGAACTTCGAGAAGAATTAATTCTTGGAATCCAGCACCTCGCGAATTTTTTGAAGCAGGGCCACGATGGTGAAGGGTTTTTGAATAAAATGCAATCCCTCCAGGAGGATTCCATGGCGAACAATGGCGTTATCGCTATAGCCGGAGGTGAACAGCACCTTTAGATGGGGATTGGCTTGGACCAGTCTCTCCGCCAGAGATTGACCGCTCATTTCCGGCATGACCACGTCGGTCATCAACAGATCTATGGGATGTTGGTGCTCTTGGTGGAGCACCAAAGCCTCGGCCCCCTTCCTGGCTTCCAGAACTTGATAGCCATAGCGGCGCAGAGCCTCGGCAATCATGGTCCGCACTAACTCCTCATCTTCCACCACCAAAATAGTCTCCTGTCCCCTCAGCTTTTTCGAGGGGAGGACTCTTCTTTCATCCGCCTCCGGTAAAGCATCTACCCGCGGCAGGTAGATTTTAAAAGTAGCGCCTTTTCCCACTTCACTGTACACCCAGATATCCCCTCCGCTCTGCTTGACAATCCCATACACCGTCGCCAGCCCCATCCCCGTGCCTTCCCCTTTTTCTTTGCTAGTGTAGAAGGGCTCGAAGATATGGGTCAGGGTTTCTCCGTCCATGCCATGGCCCGTATCGCTCACTGCCAAGAGTATGTAGGAGCCTGGAGCTACCGACAAATGTTGTTTCGCGTAGACTTCATCTAAATCAATGTTGGCAGTTTCTATGGTCAATTTGCCCCCCCGGGGCATGGCGTCCCGGGCGTTCACTGCCAGGTTCAAAATGACTTGTTCGATTTGGGTCGGATCGGCCTGCAAATAACCCAACTGGGAATCCAGGGCCACCTCTAAATCGATGTGTTCACCGATGAGCCGCTGCAGCATGTTTTCCATGTCCAACACCACTGTATTGAGATTGAGGACGCGCGGTTGGAGAATCTGCTTGCGACTGAAAGCCAACAATTGTTTGGTCAAGTTGGCCCCCCGCTGGGCCGCCTTCGAAATTTCCTCGGCATAAGACCTCTTAGGGTCATCTGGGGCAAGATCCATTTGCAGGAGTTCCCCAAAGCCCATGATGGCCGAAAGCAGATTATTAAAGTCATGGGCGATGCCGCCGGCCAGGCGGCCGATGGATTCCAGCTTTTGGGCCGCAGCCAGCTGAGCCTCTAATTTGGCCTTGGTCTCCTCCGCCTGCTTTTGTTCGGTGATATCCACTGCCACCCCGCCAATGAGGACCTGATCCTGGGCATTGGGTATGATGGGGAATTTATAGACCGACCAGTAGGTCAGATTTCCCTGAAGAGAAGGAATAGTCATTAGCGAAGCAAGCGGGAAATTTCTATCCAGAATCTCTTGATCGCTCTCCCGGTGCTGTCTGGCAATATCCTCCGGCCATAGATCATAATCCGTCAATCCCATCCAATCTTCGGTCTTTTTGTCGGCAAATCTCTCGCAAACCCCATTGACGTAAAGATAATGCCCCTGCCGATCTTTCATGAAAGCGGCGGTGGGGGTGTGGTCCATAAAGGCCCGGAACCGCTTCTCGCTCTCCCGCAATTTCTCTTCCATTAAACGGTGATCGGTAATGTCAAAGAAGACGCCGCTAATATAATCGACCTCCCCCTCCGGGTTGCAGATAATCCGGCTCCTCTCCTGAATCCATACCGGTTGTCCTGTCTTGGGCCGGATCTTATATTCCCGGAGGTAGGATTTGTCCGTCTGCATAGCCTCCAGGAACTCTCTTTTGGCTTCCGGCAAGTCTCGCGGGTCGATGAGGTCGGTCCACTTTATCTGGCGGGCATGGAATTCTTCCTGTGGATAACCAGTCAGTTTCTCCACTTTATCATCTATGAAGTTGACGGTGCCATCCATGTAGCCGGTAAACACCACCGCCGGAATGTTATTAACCAAAATGCGGTACTTTTCTTCATTTTCCCGGGCCTTGGCTTCAGACCTCTTGATGGAAAGAAACAGTGGTTCGATGAGGGCCAAACCTAGCGCCATGAGACCGGAAGCGATCAGCGCCACTATTTCTTCAGATATATCCATGGTGACGATGTGGCCGCTGGCACGCCAGTTAAGTAAAGTAAAACAACGCCTTATGGCAAGAACACTGATGGCCCCGGCAATCACTATCCAAGCGGTGTTTCTCCCAGTAATCCTGATTAGACGCAGGGCCAAATAGGCTGCAAGAAACTGAAGGGATAGGGAGGCGAATAAGATAAGGTAAGGATTCATAAGTTTTTCCCTATAAAGCCAAAAATTACAAAATTTATCACCATATATCATCAAGGCCTTTAAATTGTCGCGCCGCGGGTAGAAATTTAAAACAAATATTTTGTGTCCTGTTTTCAGCTAGATACCCAACATCATGAGCAACTTTGACCTACCCCCTGAAACATGATCCTTTATTCTAGATTAAGGGCCAAAGGGTGACAATGAGATGAGCTGGAAGCGGTATACTCCGGGCAGGTCTTCGAAAGTATGCTTTAGGTGAAGGTCCTTAAGACAGAAGCCAAAACAATCCATCCGAAGAGCGGAGTGCTGATAGATATCAATTATTTCAATAGATTATATAAGTATTCTATATGTTTTTATTATCTGGCAGTACCTCAATTAATCTGACAGCAACTTTCCCCACATTCTTAACGCGCCACCATTTTGGTGGATATCAAACTCCGGGCAGTGAGCAAGTTGCGCCATTCGTCCGCCTGGTGGCGCTTGGGGGTCTCCATGATCGCGGCCTCCGGCTGCAGCCAGGGGTGGGAGAAGAGTTGGCGAAAGCCTTCCAGGCCGATGGCGCCCTGGCCCAGGTGGGCATGGCGGTCCCGGCGGGAGCCCAAAGGCGCCCTGGAATCATTGAGATGGATGATTTTCAAGCTCTCCAGGCCGGGGCCCCGGGCGATTTCCCCCAATAACCCCGCCACCCCCCCGGGATGGCGCAGGTCGTAGCCGGCCCCGAACGCGTGAGAGGTGTCCAGGCAGAGGCCCAGGGGCACCCCGGCCAGGCCCATGATCAACCCCAGTTCCTCCGGCTGCCGCCCCAATTCCTGCCCCTGGCCCGCGGTGTTTTCCAGGAGCACCAGGGGCGGCGGGGGGATTTTTTGCACTGCGGCCGTTAAGGCTTGGGCCACCCGCCGGTAACTCTCCATTGCCAAAGGCGCGTGGCCGGGGTGGCAGACGAGGTAATCGGCCTCCAGGGCCTGGGCCAAGGCCAGTTCCTGGCCGAGGCGCTCCCGGGATTTTTGATATTGGGCCCCATCTACTGAGGCCAGGTTGGGGAGATAGGTGAGGTGCACCACCACCGGACCCAGACCCGCCCGCCTGCGGGCGTCGGTGAAGGCGTCTATTTCCGGCTGGGAAATCCGGCGCCACTTCCAGGCCCGGGGATTCTGGACAAAGATCTGCAGGGCCTGGCAACCCAGGACCTGAGCTTGACGAATGGCCCGCAGCAAGGACCCGGCAATGGAGAGGTGAAAGCCCAGTCTCATTATGCGGTTTTCTGTTTTCTGTTTCCGGTTTTCTGTTAAAAGAAATAAAGCTAATTAAGAATTTATATTCTTGGGTTTTGGATCCCTGAAAGAGAAACTGACATATCTCCCGGCATTTTGCCATTACAGAAAACGGAAAACAGGAAACAGATTTCCAACCCCCTTATCCTCCCGCCCATTTTCTGATATATGTCAGAATAATGAATTCCTCCATCACCATGCGCCCCCGCATTCTCGAAGCCTATGTGGCCCGGGAATTCCTCAAACTCACCGGTCTGAGCATGGCCACCTTTGTCTCCATTTTCCTGGTGGTGGATTTTTTCGAGAAGATTGACCGCTTGGTCCGGGCCCAGTTGGGCGCGGGGGATCTGTTGCACTACTTCCTCCTGAAAGTGCCCCTGTCCCTGGCGGAAGTCCTGCCGCCGGCGGTCCTCCTGGGAGTAATGCTGACCTTCGGCCTGATGTCCCGGAGCCACGAAACCATGGCCATCAGGACCTCCGGCCTGGATATTCTCCGCCTCACCAGGCCGGCTGTGGGCATCGCTATCCTGGCGGGGGTGCTGCTGCTGATGTTGAAGCTGTTCCTGGTGCCCTGGAGCCAGGGCAGACTCAACCTTTTTTGGGAGACCCGGGTGGAGAAAAAACCGCTGCCCGGCCTTCTGAACATGCAGCATTTCTGGTATAAGGGGGATCAGGTAATCTACAATATCCTCCTGTTCCGGAAGGATACCCAGACCCTGGAAGGAGTCAAGATCTATCTCTTTGACAAGAAGTTCAATCTGATTCAGATTATTGCCGCCAACCGGGCCCAATGGGAGGGGGACCACTGGCGTTTTTACCAGGGCTTCATTCAGACCTTTGACCAGGGGGGCGAGAACTTCGGGGAAAAGTTCCAGGAACGGGATGTGGTCCTCACGGAACGGCCGGAAGATTTCTCGGGACTGGAGAAAAAGGTCAACGAGATGGATCTGCCCGAACTCTACCGCTTTGTTAAGCGCCTGGAGCGGGACGGATACAAATCCACTCCCTATCGGCTGGATCTTTACCGGCGCGTCTCCCTGGCCTTCACTCCTCTGATTCTGGTGATTATGGGAATGGCTTTGACTTTAAGGGGAGAGAAAATCAACATCCCCGCGGTAGTTACCATGGGCCTGGGATTGATGTTCGGCTACTGGCTCTTTTTCGGGCTTTGTGTCTCTTTTGGGGAGGCAGGACGCTGGCCGATTTTTTGGGCCGTCACCTTGCCCCACTTAGGTTTCGGACTGGTGGCCATCGCCTTGCTGCGTCAAGTGACCCGCTAGGGGGATTGCCGGGGCGCCAGACCGAAGGGTGGGGCCAGTTTTTTTCTAGGGGGCCAAGAAGCCGGCTCCATTTGTAAATTATTGATAATTTCCCAATAATCCCCTTGTTCCTGGTGGTCGTTCGCCTGCGGTCCCAGGATTTCCCAGAGTAATGCGAACAATTCGTTAATTTTTTATTGTCATGGCTGGGGAATTTGTGCTATCAAAGAACCGCCAACCCGCGGTAATTCGGCAAAGCGGGGGAGGTGTGGGGAACCATTGCCGTTGAAACAAAATACTCAGGAAAAGGGGGGATGGGCCAAGGGATACCATTTGCTGAGGTTGGTCATGATTGGGTGGAACGGGATAAGTAGTTAACCGCAAACCAGGAGAAATGGAGACCAAAGCATGACTAAAGCAGAACTGATTGCGCAAGTGGCGGGTGAGGCCCAACTAAGGAAAGTTGACGCGGAAAAGGCCATTAATTCTTTAATTCGTACTGTTTCCGATACTTTGAAGAAGCAAGGGCGGTTGGCCCTGGCTGGGTTCGGCACCTTCGTGGTTTCCCAAAGGAAGGCCCGGGAAGGCCGGAACCCCCAGACCGGCAAACCCATTAAGATCCCCGCCACCCGGGTGGTAAAATTCAAACCGGGTAAGCAGTTGAAAGATTTAGTAAAGTAGCCATCTGAATAAAAAATTCACCTGCTGCTACTTAGGCACCGCCCCGCCCAGCAGGGGCTTTGGAAGGGTGGCCAGACGGCCCGGCTGGAACCCTGTCACCCGCCTAACTGCGCTCTTTTGAGCCCGGGCCAGTATCGCCTTGCCTCCCCGGTCGCGGTGGCGAATGAGGGGAAAGTTTGGGGCCCAGGAGCCAAACCTCCTTGGGATTTCCAGGTGGAGCCGGGGTCTGATTGCCGGTGGAAGGGGGAGAACGCGGGGCCAACGGTCTCCGTCTGCCCCCAGGGTCCAGCCGCTCCCGGAGCGGGCCATTATCCGGCATGGTTGGCGTTGACGCTTTGAAGCAATTAAAGATTTTTCCCCCTGTCGCTGGTTTGACCTAGCTCCCCCAGGGACACCAGGGATTTGGGGAAACCCCTCAGGGGACTAGAGTCCGGGGGGGGAGGCGGAAGATTCCTCCCCCCTTTTATTTTTGTAAGGGATTCCTCTAGTCAGCCACCCTGCCCTAGGCTTCTTCCCCGGCGTCTGCTTCCTGAATATGAAAAGGCTTTGCTGACTAACCCGGCAAACCCCTTTAGGGTTAACCAGAGGGAGCGGTGGGGGGAGGCAAGGTTGCCACCACCTCTCCCAAGGCCGACAGCAGCGCGGGATGTTCCTCAGCTTCGAAGGTGCGTAGATCCAGGAGCAGGGCCCCGTGTTCCAGACGGGCGATAATGGGGGGATGGGTCTGGCGCAGACGGGCCTCCAATTCGTGGGGGGCCAGGGGGGGCAATTCCAGGGTCAGGGCCCGGCTGGGCAGACTGGCGCTGGGCAAGGAGCCGCCCCCCACCCGGGCCTCGCTGGCCTTCAGGGTCACTTTGATTCTATCACCCCAGCGGCGTTTCATGGCCCTGGCCAGGTTGCGGCCCTGGCGCTCCAGCTCCCCCAAGGAGCGGGTGGCCAGGCGCAGGGTGGGGATGGCCGTGAGGGCCCGGGGCTCCTCCAGATAGAGACGAAGAGTGGCTTCCAGACCGGCCAGGGTCAGCTTATCCGGGCGCAGGGCCCTGGTGAGGGGGTTTTGCCGCAACCTGGCCACCACCTCCCGGGAGCCCAGGGCCAGGCCGGCCTGGGGGCCGCCCAGGAGTTTGTCACCGCTGAAAAGCACCAGGTCAAGCCCTGCGGCCAGGCTCTCCTGCACCGTGGGCTCCTTTTCCAATCCATAGGGGCTGAGGTCCAGGAGGCAGCCGCTGCCCAAATCCTCCAGGGCCAGGAGATCATAACGCCGGGCCAGGGCCACCAGGTCCGGGGTGTCCACCTCCCGGGTGAAGCCGACGATGCGGAAATTGCTGGGGTGGACCTTGAGAAGGGCCGCAGTCTCGGAGGTGATGGCCTTTTCGTAATCCCGGAGGTGGGTCTTGTTGGTGGTGCCCACTTCCTTCATCAGGGCGCCGCTGGCGGCCATGATCTCCGGCATGCGGAAGGAGCCGCCGATCTCGATCAATTGCCCCCGGGAGATGATCACCTCCCGGCCCTGGGCCAGGGTGTTCAGGGCCAGGAGCACCGCGCCGGCATTGTTATTCACCACCAGGGCGGCCTCGCAGCCGGTGAGCTCTTTGAGCAGACCTTCCAGGTGGTCATGGCGGGAGCCCCGTTCCCCCCGGGCCAGGTCGTATTCCAGATTGCTGTAATGGGAGGCCACTTCCAGGATCTGCGAAAGGGCATTCTCGGCCAGGAGGGAGCGCCCCAGGTTGGTATGAATAATCACCCCGGTGGCGTTGATCACCCGGCGCAGGGAAGGGAGGGCCGCGGCTTCCAGGGCCTGGGCCACTTCCGCCAGGAAGCCTGCCAGATCAAACTCCGGGGGCCGGGCCTGCGGCGGGGCCGCCACCAGGCGCCGCCGTTGCTCCCCCAGGCGGTCCCGAATCACCGCCACGGCCAGGGGCCGGGGTAAGGCAGCCAGGGGGGCGGCCAGACGGGGGTGCCGCAACAGTTCATCCACTGCCGGCAATTGCCGTAACAGGCGGGACAGGGCAGGGTCCATGGAGCTCTCCTTTGCTAACGACTATGCCAAGAAGGGGGGATTCTGTCAAATTGAAACCTGGGAGGCCGCGGCCCGGGGCGAAGTTGCTTTGAAAAGTCGGCGGCCCAGACTTTTTATCCTGGCTGGATTGCCGAGGCGTGGATGGGCGCCCGCTCCCGGAACCTTGCAGGTATTGGCGGGGGCTGCAAGCCCGGGCATGACTAGCCTGGAGAAGATCATCATTATCTCGGATGAAAAGCAAAGGGACCTTGCGTCAGCTGGGTTAAAGCGCTATCTTATATAAGATTTGCCTAAGACTTACTCCCATACTCCTCGCTATGGAACTCCGGGAAATTCCCTGCGAGAATTTTTCGAAAAAATATTGACAATGGTTTCACAGTCTAATAAATTTATAAAGTTAAAATTTGGTCATTTGCGGCCTGATGGATGGGCGTGCCGAGGCTGGCGTAGCTCAATGGTAGAGCGGCTGATTTGTAATCAGCAGGTTGCGGGTTCGAGTCCCATCGCCAGCTCCAGCGGGGATTTATGTCTTCAGTCTGGAGAGGTTCCCGAGCGGCCAAAGGGGACGGGCTGTAAACCCGTTGGCTCAGCCTTCGGAGGTTCGAATCCTCCCCTCTCCACCATTTTCCCAAGTCAGGCGGGAAACGGCGGGAATAGCTCAATGGCTAGAGCATCAGCCTTACAAGCTGAGGGTTGCGGGTTCGAGTCCCGTTTCCCGCTCCAGCAACGGGCCCACGTAGCTCAGTAGGTAGAGCACTTCCTTGGTAAGGAAGAGGTTCACCGGTTCGATCCCGGTCGTGGGCTCCAGATTTTGGGTGCGGTAAAATTTTTGGCAGCAGGCGTGAGTCTGCGGTTAACAGGCAAGCTGACAAACCAAAATTTCCCAACCTTAAGGTTGTGGCAATAACAGGAGAGTTACCCAGCCCCGGGGCGGAGCCGGGTTAAAGGTCAACTTGAGGCGGAGAAAGAGAGATGGCCAAGAAGAAGTTTGAGCGTAAGAAGCCGCATGTGAACGTAGGCACCATTGGGCATATCGACCACGGGAAGACCACCTTGACCGCGGCCATTACC
>JAGVAH010000088.1 GCA_020060385.1 Syntrophobacterales bacterium
CCGGAATCTCCTGTCTGTTTGATAGGTTACGCCAAACCCATTCTAACAGATTCCCAGGATTTTTCGGGCCTTTTTTAATCAGTTAACCGGACACAAATGTTTTTGACTCTATTTTTTAATCTTCCACTCCAGGTTGAAACGCCCCAAATTCCTCCCAGGAAGAGAAGAGGCCATGAAACGCTTTTCGCATCTCAATTTAATCGTTCTTTTGACCCTGGCTGTGATCACGGCCGCCTGGGCCGGCCCTAGGACCATGAATCTGCAGGTGGGTGAAGAAATTTACGCCTGTAACCGCGGCCCAGGCTACCCCTGCCAAACTTTATCCCGGGCTCCGGGCAGATGCGTCTGCGGCAGTATTCTGGTGAAGGCCAGAGTGGTGAAGGTGGACAGGGGCGTTGCCTACCTTAAGGCCCAGGGATGGGGAAATCCCCGGCCTTTTAAGACCGTGGGCAAATACTTCTGTGACTGCGGACCCAACTGTAAATGTGTCAAAATCAGTCAGCAGCCAGGTAGAGCCCCCTGCGGCAAGCCGATGAAGGCAGTGCGGTAACCCGGAAACGTAACTTCTCCGCTTTGCCGCCCATTAATGGGGGGCAGGCCGAACCGCGGTTGCCCCCCGATTCTTTTTAACCCCCAAGGCACTCTTCCTCCCCGTTAGACCAGATTGCATAAATTTAACAATCAGGGGATAATCTTGCCGGGAGAAGATGACTTATGTTGCCACTACTGCGGCTCACCGACGCCTTTAAACACTATACCTACGATCAGGACAAGGTCTTAACCCCGGAGCAGACCATCGCCAGGGTGCGGGAGCGCCTGGCCAAGCTGGATTTGGAGATCCTCAGGGAGACCCTGCGCATCGACTCCGGCCGCCTGGATATCCCGGTATTTATCAGCCTTTTGGGGGTGGACGCCCGGCGGGTGGTCCCCACCCAGAAGCAGATGGGCAAAGGGGCCACCCCGGTGCAGTCCGAAGCCAGCGCCCTCATGGAATTGGTGGAGCGCTTCAGCTTTTTTTCCTACCTGGAGGAAGGCCCCTTGGAATATCTCCGGCCCCGGAAGCTAGCAGGGCCGGCCCTGGATTTTGCTTACCTGGCCCGCTCCCTCTTTGACTCCTCAACCGATGCGGCCGTGGCCGGGCAAATCTACCGGGATTGGCCCCTGTTCTTTGCCCCCGCCACCAATCTGACCACCGGCCAGGGGGTCTATCTGCCCTTCCATTGGTTCTATCTCATCGAGGAATATAACGGCCCGGCCGCGGGCAACTGCCTGGAGGAGGCCGTCCTCCAGGCCCTGTGCGAAGTGGTGGAGCGCCACGTGGGCTCGGTCATCACCCATGAGCGCCTGGAAACCCCGGCCCTGGACCCGGACTCGGTGCAGGACCCCGCGGCCCGGGAACTGCTGGCCAAATTTAAGAAAAACGGCATCCAGGTCTTTCTCCGGGATTTTTCCCTCAATACCGGCATCCCCACGGTGGCGGCCCTGGCCTACGATCCGGCCACCTTCCCGGAGGAAAGCGAAATCGTTTTTGCCGCGGGCACCACCACGGACCCGGAAAAATCCCTGATCCGGGCCTTGACCGAGGTGGCCCAACTGGCCGGGGACTTCCACCGCCGCACCAGCTACCGGCCCACCCTGCCCAAATATGAGACACTGGAGGACGCGGCCTATCTGATGGCCCCCGGGCCTTTGCAGCCCCTGTCCAGCCTGCCCAATTTGGCCCACCCCAACCTGAAGGAAGAGATTAAGGGCTGCCTGGCCGCCTTACAGAAGCTGGACCTGGAAGTGCTGGTGGTGGACGTGACCCATCCCCAGATCGGCATCCCCGCGGTCTATGTCCTCATCCCCGGCACCCATTTTTTGGACCGCACCCGCAACACCAACGTCATCTTCCATCTGGCCAAGGTGGCTGCGCTCTATGCCCCGCCCCTAGAGGCACTGGTGGCATTGGAAAAACTCAATACTACCTTTCCGGACCGCTTTGAAGTGAACTTCTTCCTGGGGCTGACCCTGGAAAACCTGGGGGACGCGGCCGCGGCCCTGGGGCATTTCCAGAAGTCTTTGGAACTTAATCCCCCGGCCCACGAGATTCCCAGCATCCATGTACACGTGGGGTCTTGTTACAAAGACCTGGCCGATTATCCCGGGGCCGTAGCCGCCTTTAAAACCGCTCTGAAGCTGGACCCCTCCCTGTACGAAGCCCACCACCTCCTGGGCTTTTGCTATTTCAAGCTGGAACAATACCAGCAGGCCGTGGCCTGCTTCGAGAAGGCCATCGAACTGGACCACGGCTCCGCCATCGACTACGCCAACCTGGGCATCAACCTCTCCCGCCTGGGCCACCGCCAGGAGGCGGCGTTCGTCCTCAAGCAGGCCCTGGAACTGGACCCCTCCCTGGACTTCGCCCGCAAGGCCTTGGGGGATCTGGGAGGGTAAAGCTGATAACAAGTCGAGACCTCTGCGAAAGTCTCTCTTCTGTCATTCTGAACGGAGCGAAGCGCAGTGAAGAATCTGGTGGCACAGGCTTTCTAGCCTGTGCCAGATTTTCTGCACAGCCTGGAAAGGCTGTGCCGCCAAATAATGAGATTCTTCGGTCGCTCCGCTCCCTCAGAATGACAAATTATTAGGACTTTCGCATAGCCCTCGAATTGGTATAAGCCGTAAAGGCTACTTCCATTCCTGAATGTGCTTCAGGTCTGCCTCCTTGCCGATCATCACCAACACGTCGCTGGGCTTGATCACGAAGCTGGGCTCCGGCAGGAAGACGAAACGGGCGGGCACCAGCTCCCGGATGGCCAGCACAAAGACCCCGAAGTTTTTCCTCAGATTGAGTTCCAGCAGGCTCTTGCCATACATGGCGTCAGGGGGCGCCACGTCCATGACCCGGTAGTCTTCTTCCAGGGGGACGAAATCCAGGAGATTGGGATTGATGATCTGGGCGGCCAGCCGCCGGGCCGTCTCCCGTTCCGGAGAGATAATCTCCGTGGCCCCCACGGACCTGAGGATCGCGGCTTGATCCTCGGTCTTGGCCTTGGCGTGGATAGACTTCACGCCGATTTTTTTCAAATGCAGGGTGCACAGGATGCTGGCTTCCAAACTCTCCCCGATGCCCACGATGGCTTCGTCAAAGTCGGAGGTGACCACCGAACTGAGGCTGTTGAAGTCCCGGACGTCCAGGATCAAGGCCCGTTGCACCGCGTCCACCACCGCGTTGACCTTATTTTCATCCCGATCCAGGGCCAGCACTTCGCATTGTTTGGCGAGTTCCCGGGCCAGTTCGCTGCCGAACTCCCCCAAGCCAATGACGACCAGGTGCTTTTTGATCTTCATCCGATCATTATTCTCCCTTCGGGGCAAAGCACGTTGATCTGCTTGGCGGGAAAGAACCAGATAGCCAGAGTCAACGGGCCCAGCCGCCCCACGAACATAGTGGCAATGATCCAGATTCGCCCTATTACCGAGAGCTTGTCCGTGATGCCGGTGGACAGTCCCACGGTGCCGAACGCGGAAATCTGCTCGAAAATTATATTATGCATCCCCATGCCGGGTTGCTTGGCTTCCGTGACCAGCAGGAGGAAAAATCCCACAATATTCCAGAGCACGGCCAGCCGGATGAGGATGGAGACCCGGCTCAGGGTTTCCTTGGGGATGCGGCGGTTTAGGAGGTTGACCTCGGTCTCCCCCCGCATCCGGGCCCGGAGTTCCGCCAGGGAGATGGCGAAGGCCGTGGTTTTGATGCCCCCGGCGCAGGAGGCCGGGGAGCCGCCGATGAACATCAGGATGATGAGCAACAGGAGGGAAGCCTGGGGCAAGCGGCCGATGTCCACCGTGTTGAAGCCCGCGGTGCGGGCGGTGATGGACTGGAAGAGCGCGGCCTCGATCTTGGCGCCCCAGGTGGTTTCCGCGGCAGTGAGGCCCAGGATCAACAGGCCGCAGGCGCCGCCGAGGATTAAAAATGCCGTGGCCCACAGCACCACCCGGGAGTGGGCCGAGAGACGCCGGGTATCCGCGGCCTTAGCCCTTCCCGGCAGCGACCCCCAGACCTTCTGCCACACCTCATGGACCACCATGTGCCCCAGGCCCCCCAGGACAATGAGCCCCATGATGGTGCCGGTAAACAGCAAACTCAGGCCCTTTTGCATACAGTTATCGGTGTAGATGGAAAACCCGGCGTTGCAGAAGGCCGAAATGGCATGGAAGACGGAGGAGAAGAGGTCAGCCGCGAGGTGTGGCGACCTGGGCCACAGGGCCAGAAAAAGGAGGGTGGCCCCCACCAATTCGGTGATGGCCGTGAGCCAGAGGATCTGTTGAAAGATGCGGCGGAAATTGACCCCTACGTCCTGCTGGAAGAAGGAGCCGTGGAGCACGGCCTGGGATTTCAAGGAGAGGCGCTTCCCCAAAAATTGAAAGGCGATGGCCGCGAAGGTCATGATCCCCAGACCCCCGGCCTGGATGAGCAGCATGATCACCGTCTGCCCGAAGGGGGTGAAGGCGGTGGCGGTGTCCACCACGATGAGGCCGGTGACGCACACCGCGCTGGTGGAGGTGAAAAGGGCGTCCAGGAAGCCCACCGGCGTCCGCTGTGACCAGGGCAGCCGCAGCAAAAGCGCGCCCATCAAAATTACCCCGGCGAAGCTGCCCACCAGGATGGCCTCGGGGAGGCGGAAAAATTCCTTAAGCCATTTTGCTGGGACCTTCAGGCCCCATCCTTGCGGGTTTTTGGCCATGCCTTTAGCGACCGGCGCCCCCCTACCGGACTATACTACCAAATTTATTAATCAATCACTTTACCACAACCGGAGCAAAATGGATTTTTAATTCAGATTCCCCCGGGGATTTGCTGGCGTTGAATCTTGCTTATCTTGGTGGATATGGTTAGCATTTAAAAAATAATGTAAATACGCATTTAAACCGATGCGGCGAGCAGGAGGAAGGACTTCCGCCTCCAGGAAGGTGGAGGTCTCCCCGAAGGGAGAGAAACAAAAAATATTTTTACTCTAAGCAAAACCTTGATAAGTTTTCCGGGATGAAGCATTCCTCAGAGTCTGCCCCTCGCGTTACCGCTCCCCCCCAGGAATTATTGGAGGGTGAGGCCGGTAAAGAGCGTTTAAGCCAATGGTATGCCACCGCCATTTGCGGCAATGACATCACCTCCTCCTGTCTTTATGTGGCCGCCATTGCCACGGTTTACGCCCAGGCCCTGGCTCCCCTGGCTTTGCTCATTGTCGGCGGCATCCTTTACCTCTACCGTAAGATCTATACCGAGGTGGTGGAGGCCCTGCCCCTCAACGGCGGGGCCTATAACTGCCTCCTGAACAGCACCCGCAAATTCTCCGCAGCCCTGGCCGCCTGCCTCACCCTCCTTTCCTATCTGGCCACCGCGGTCATCTCTGCCAAGACCGCGGCCGAATATATCGAAACCCTGGTGCCTTTCCTGCCGCCCATGGAGGTCACTGTAGTTATCCTGGTGGTTTTCGCGAGCCTAACCATCGTGGGCATCACCGAATCCTCCAGGGTCGCCCTGGCCATCTTTATTTTTCATCTGACCTCCCTGACCCTGCTGTTGGGAGTAGGCGTGACTTACCTGATATATCACTCCGGGGCCTGGGCCCAAAACTGGCAATTCCTGAGGCAGGAAGTCCATTGGCCCACCGCCCTCTTCTTCGGGGTCTCGGCTTCTTTGCTGGGAGTGAGCGGCTTTGAGTCCTCCGCCAATTTTGTGGAGCAGCAGCAACCCGGGGTTTTCCGCCTCACCCTGCGTAATATGTGGGTGGCGGTGCTGGTTTTTAATCCCCTCATCTCCTTGCTGGCCCTGAGCCTCCTGCCGATCCCGGAAATCGTCAAACACCATGACGATCTCCTCTCTTTTGTGGGTTTGCTCACCGGGGGCAAGACCCTGCATACCGTGGTGGTCATCGAAGCCGGCCTGGTGCTTTCCGGCGCGGTGCTCACCAGTTTCATCGGCGTCACCGGCCTGGTGCATCGCATGACTTTGGACCAATGTTTCCCCCAATTCCTGCTGAAGACCAACCGCCGGGGCACGCACCACCGCATTATTCTCGCCTTTATGATCCTCTGTATTTCCATCCTCTATATTACCCGGGGTCATCTGCTGCAATTGGCAGGGGTTTATACCATATCCTTTCTGGGGGTCATGACCCTCTTTGGGATCGGCAACATCCTCTTGAAAATCAATCGCCAGGAATTGAAGCGGACTTACCGGGCGGGCTGGAGTACGGTGATCTTGGGGGTGGTGGCCACCACCGTGGGCATTATCGGCAATGTGATCCTGGATTATAAGTTTCTCATCTATTTTGCCCTCTACTTTATTCCCGCGGTGCTGGTGGTATCTCTGATGTACGCCCGCATCCCCATCCTGAAAACTGTTCTCACCCTGATCAATGAAATACTGCAACGGGCCTTCATCTGGCGGGAGCAGGTCATTGAAACCATCATGGACATTACTAATATCCGCCTGGTCTTATTTATCCGGGGGGGACGGCTATTACGCCTGGCCAAGGCTTTTGATTATATTCAACGCAACGAATCCAGCCGTAAAATCCTGGTGGTGAATTTATTCAAAGAGCATAATGCTGCGGAGCAGGAAGAAATACGCCAGAGTCTGAAAACCATGGAAGAGCTTTTTCCGGATTTGAAAATCGAGTATCTCACCCGGGAGGGGCAGTTCGGTCCCCGGATGGTGGAGACCCTTTCCCGGGAACTCAAGGTCCCCAAGAACAACATGTTCATCGGTGCCCCGGAAGCCAAGCACCGCTTCTCCCTGGAGGATCTGGGGGGAGTGCGGGTAATTTTCTAAGTCTCCCCTAAATATTCCCTTCGGAAAAATCCTTTTCTCCGGCATGGTTAACTTGAGACCTCTGTGAAAGTCTCTCTTCTGTCATTCTGAACGGAGCGAAGCGGAGTGAAGAATCTAGCATTTCCAGGAACTACGAGATTCTTCGGTCGCTCCGCTCCCTCAGAATGACAAATTATCAGGACTTTCGCAGAGGTCTCTAACTCTCCTTGGTCCCGGCTCCGGCGGTAAATTCGTAAAAATCTGGGTATTCCCGGCCTCCAAGAGAAGCAGCTAATTTTTATTGACAGCACTGGAAATAAGGGTAGATTTATTTTTTAGTTGGTCAAATCACATTCAGACCAAACGCCGAGTTCTCCGGCCCTCAGCCGGAGAAGCG
Organism: Syntrophobacterales bacterium; assembly: GCA_020060385.1. Taxonomy (GTDB): domain Bacteria; phylum Desulfobacterota; class Desulfobaccia; order Desulfobaccales; family 0-14-0-80-60-11; genus SURF-52. Next base: position 7,194 of record JAGVAH010000088.1, read on the forward strand.
GGGGACCCAATCTTTGGGGCGAATCCGCGTATGCGGTAGGGCAAGCCACCTCCTGTCCGAGCCCGGCAGCTAACCCCGTAGGCAGAAGGAGGAGAAATGTTTCCGCGCGCTCTCCTGGCGCCTGCCGCGCATCCATGGGGTTTCACCCCCCGATGCCGTCGCTTCCTGATCCCTCCCTTGCTGCAGATCAAGCAATCGTCCGCTTCCCAGGCAGACGCACTCGCCGCCACCAAGAAGAACGAGGCCTTTATCACTTTCTTTTCACCCTGGGTCGGCATTCCCCCCCAGACCGCAGCCAACCACTGCCGTTTGCCCCTGACCAAAATCAATCTCTTTAACTGCATGCCGGGTTTATTGAAGGTGGTGGAGTATGAGTTCCCTGACCGGCAAGTTACCGTCCACCTGGGATGGCCCCTGCCCTCCTGGGGGAAGCGGATAACCATGGGGCTCATGGTTTTACAGCATGAAGCGCCTGCCCCGGATATTCTCCCAGGTTGCATTTCATATCCACTATTCCCGAAGAACTCGGAACCAGGCGGCAATGCCGGCGGCCAGTGGCCGGCAATGAGGCGGAGATTCCCCCGGTCGCTGATTGACGCCCACCCCGGGAATGATAAGATTTTAGAGCTTCCCTGGCCCGCTGCCCGATGGCGGCGGCAGGCCAACACTCTTTTGCCTGGGGACTGACGTGAGTATCAAGATCGCCCTGATCATCGCCATCAACCTGGTTTTGGTGGCGCTGTTCTATTTCCTGCTGCGCAAACCCGGGCGGCTTTCCTACTATCAAAACGGGCGTTGGTGGCTCACCTGGATGTCGGTGGCGGTCATCACCCTAATGGACGAGCTCACCTCGGTGTTTTACGCCCCGGCCGAGGCTTATCGCTTCATCGGCGCCAGCGCCATCATCTTCATCGCCTTCACCGCCATCTTCGTCCATTACATGACCACCCGGCTGGTGGAGATCGCCGAGATCCTGGAACACCACGGGCTCATCGGCGGCGGCGTCTATTCCTTTTCTTATTTAGTCCTGGGGCCCCTGGTCTCCTTCGTGGCCGTGGCCTCCATCATGGTGGATTACATCCTCACCGCCTGCATCTCCGCGGTGAGCGCGGTGTTAAACGCCACCTCCTTTTTCCACCTGCCTCACCACGTCATCCTGCTCCTGGTGCTGGGGACCATCTGGGTCATCGCCGGCCTTAATATCCTGGGGATCAAGGAAAACGCCCGGGTCACTTTTGCCATCTTCATCGCCGCCGCCTTGATCTTCGCCACCCTCATCGTCTCCGGCATCTTAAATCTGGATGCCGCGGCCATCGGCAAGATTAAGGACGCGGCCCGGAAAACCGCCTCGGACCTGCACCCGGGCTCCATCTTCCAGACCTACCATATCTTCATCGCCCACATCGCCTTCTGCATCCTGGCCTATTCCGGGGTGGAATCCGTGCTCCAGACCGCGGGCCTGGTGCGCTCCTGGCGGGAGATCGGCAAGTCATACATCTTCCTGGCCTGCACCGTGGGCCTGGTCACCCCCATCGTCGCCACCCTGGTGCTCTCCGCGCCCATTGATTTTCATAAACATGAAGGGGACTTGATTCCCCATTACGCCACTTTGGTCAACGGCTTGGGCTTCGGGGTGGCGGTGGCGGTCCTGGCCAGCCTCACCCTGATCATGGCGGTGAACACCGCGTTTGTGGCCTCCAGCGAACTCATCGAACGGGTGGCCCACCGCTACGGCTTCCACTGGATCACCGCCACCAACCGGCGCCAGTCCCTTTATCGCATCCACATCGCCAACGCCGCCTTCTTCTCCATCATCATCCTCATCACTTCGGGACGCCAGGAAACCCTGGCGGACATGTACGCCCTGGGGCTGCTGGCCAGCTTCTGCATCAATATGGGCTCCCTCATCATCTACCGCTACTTCATGGGCACCAAGGAGGTGATCCACTTTTACACTTCCCGCCTGGTGACCCTGATCATGTGGATCATCTTTGTGAGTTGCTTTATCTTCCTGGCCATCATGAAGGTCCACGGCACCATGCTCTGGGCGGGAGTCACCGGCTTGGTCCTGGTGGCCGGGTTTCTAGTGGCCCAAAGGCGCGCCCCGGAGAAGAAGGAGATCGAAAAAGGCGACCACGAGATGCAGGTCATCCTTTACCTGGCCCAATCCTCTTCCCCTGACCTCCAGCTGATCTTCCGCCGCTCTTATGAAACCGCCATGCATGCCGCGGCAGACAACGTGGCCTATGTCACCTTCTATTCCCCCCGGGCCGGCATTCCTCCAAAGCTGGCCCCCAACCACTTCCGCATCCCCTTGACCAAGTTCAGCCTCTATCATCGCCTGGTGGGCCTGCTCCGGGTGATGGAGTATGAGTTTCCCGACCGCAAGATCGTCGTGCACCTGGGCTGGCCCCTGTCCTCCTGGCTGGACCGCTTCGCCATCGGGGTGATGGTCTTCAACATGATGCGCCTGCCCCGGCTGTTCCCCCACTTCCAGTTCATCATGAGCTATACCGAACACACGCCTGCGGGCATACCTGCCCCCTCCCCGCCATCAGGTCAAACCTGAGTTGCGGAGCGGGAACAGAGGCCGGGAGCACATGCTGCCTGCCCGTGTCGGCCTAAAGCTTACCTATTATTTCCCAAAGGTCTGTTTGATCAGGGTCAGCCAATCCAGGAGGGTGAGGCCGGCGGCGAATTCGTCTTCTTCGAGACCGGGGAGGCTGCTTTCATCCACCACCATGTCGGCGGTGACCAGGCAGACGGGCCAGCCCGGCTTGCCGGGGGGAAGGTGGCAATCGGGGCTCAGCCGGTAGATGATAAAGCTGCGTCCATCGCAGGAGACCAGGTAGGTTTGACCCTGGTGGAAGAGGGTCAAGGGCTGGTCAAACAGGTCCATTTCCCGGAAAAGGTCTTGGATCCGGGAGAGCAACTCCGAGGGTGGCAGGTCCAGAGAGAGATTGCCAGGGTTCATTTCTTATCGAGCTCTAAGAGTCTTATCTAGTAAGCTCTTGAAAAATAGCTTATGAGTCTGAATAGTTGTAGTTTTTATCCCCCCCTTTGCAAAAGGGGGGTCAGGGGGGATTTATAAGCCTCTTAAATCCCCCTAAATCCCAGCAGTGTCCGGTTAAGTTTTTGCAAAGGCATAGTTTTTTTGCCGTTGA
>JAGVAH010000145.1 GCA_020060385.1 Syntrophobacterales bacterium
CCAACGCTTATTTTATCTCGCTCGGCCTCCCTACGTTGGCACCTGGGAGATAGCTCAACCATCCGAACCGCCGGGTACGGACCCGTAAGCCCGGTGGTGGGACAGGGAAAGCCCGTGAGGGCATACCTATGTCGATTTCATATAATATCAATTTGTTATGGAAAGCATTGGTCTCGGCGAACCTTGTGTTCGCCCTCCCCCACTATAATCTCTTTAAAAGAGATTCCTTATTAGCTATAAGACAAGTATTTGACTGAAAAAAGCTGATAGCTTAAATGCGCAATATCCGCCTGCTCCTGGAATACGACGGCACCGCCTATCACGGCTGGCAGCGCCAGAAGAATGCCCTCACCATCCAGGAAGTGGTGGAAACCGCGCTGGCCCGACTCACTGGCGAGCCGGTCAAGGTCCTGGGCTCCGGGCGCACCGACGCGGGGGTGCACGCCTGGGGTCAGGTGGCCAACTTTAAGACCTCCAGCCACATCCCCCTAAAAGCCTTTTCCGCGGGCTTGAATTCCCTCCTGCCCCGGGATATCGCCGTGCTGGACGCGGCGGAGGCCCCACCTGACTTCCACGCCCGCAAGTCCGCCCGGATCAAGACCTATGAATACCGGATTCTGAACCGGACCGCGCCGTCGCCCTTAAACCGGCGCTATGCCTGGGTGGTGCGGTATCTCCTGAATGTGGCGGCCATGGCCCAGGCTGCGGCCGTGCTCCCCGGGGAGCACGATTTCTCGGCGTTCCGGGCCAGCGGCGGCACCCCCGGGAGTGCGGTGAGACAGGTGCAGGCCGCGGCCTGGCGGCAGGGGGAGGGGGGTAGGCTCCGTTTCTCCATCACCGCCAACGGTTTTCTCCGGGGCATGGTGCGGAGCCTGGTGGGCACCATGGTGGAGATCGGCCAGGGCAAACGCCCCCCGGCAGACCTGTTAGACCTCCTGAGGAGCGGGGACCGCCGCCTTGCCGGCCCCACCGCCCCGGCCCAGGGCCTTTTCCTGGTGGAAGTGGTTTATTAGTGGTCAGTGGTCAGTTTTTTTCTGATCACTGATCACTAAAATTAGGGTTGGGAGGAGTATTTGAGGGGAGGGGGGGAGCCACAGGCGAGGCGCCCGTGGCTACAACTCCCCTGGCCCTCCCCTCGAGCCTTTACTTCGCCAGGGTGAACTTGCCGTCCTTCACCTGGACGATGACCATGGAATCCACGCCCAGGCCGTTGTGATCCTCCGGAGTAATGTTGTAGACCCCCGAGACCCCCACATAACCCTTGGTGTCCTCAATGGCCTTCCTGAGGGCCTTGGGGTCCGTGCCCGCCTTCTTCATGGCGTTGGTGACGATGTAGATGGCGTCCCAGGCATAGCCGGAGTGGGTGTTGAGGGGAAACTGCTTGTCAAAGTTGTAAACATCTTTGTAGAGATGGATAAAATCCTTGATCACCGCCTTTTGGGGGTCGTTATCCGGTAATTGGGCCGCGGCCATCAGCTTGGTGGCGGGCATCGCGTCCCCTTCCGCGGCCTTGCCCGCCAGTTGGATATACTCCGGGCCCGGCTGGCCGTGGCACTGGAACAGGGGGATCTTGATCCCCAACTGCGCCTTGTTTTTGGCGATGATGGCCCCCGCGGGCCCGATGGTCCAGGCGACGATAGCCTGGGGCTTGGCGTTTTTCACCTTGGTCAGTTGCGCGGTCATGTCAATGTCTTTGGGGCCGAAGGATTCCTTTGCTACGATAGTCAGCCCGTATTTCGGCGCCAGCTCCTCCAGCCATTTGGCCCCGTCCTTGCCGAAGGGGTCGGACGCGGTGAGCAGGGCCACCTTGTTGAGCTTCTTGGCCTTTAGGTACCCATAAAGCTTTTCCACCGCGGTGGAGGAGCGTTGGGGGGACTTGAAGACATAGGTATAGGCCCCGAATTTACCGCCCATAATCACCGGGTCGCCGCCCACGGTCATGAAGATGGGGATGCCCGCCTCCTCCACGATCTTCTTGACGTTCATCCCTTCCCCGGTGGAGGTGGGGCCGATGATGGCGGCCACCTTGTCGGTGTGGATGAATTTCTTGGCAATGGTGGCGGCCTTGGCCGGGTCGGATTCGGTATCGCCCATCACCAATTCAATTTTACGGCCGTTGATGCCCCCGGCCTTGTTGATCTTGTCCACCACCATTTCCGCCACCAGCTTGGTGGGGGTGCCGATGGGGGCATTGGGCCCGGAAAGGGCGAAAAACGCGCCGATCTTGATGGGTTCCTGCTTTTCCGCGGCCGGGGCCGAAAGCGCCAGGGCCCCCACCAATACCAATGCCAGAATTACTGCCAGGCCTTTTTTCATAGATCTGATCCTCCTCGGTGATCGTAGAGCGAATTATCCTCATTTACCACAGGACCCCAAAGGACACCAGGGATAAAAAAAGATCGTGCGGGGGCACAATCTTTTTCCCTATGTTCTTTGTGCCTCTATGGTCAAGGTTCCCGGTGCGCTGCCTTCCTCACCAGGAGCCGCTCATTCCCGGGGGGCAGCCCGGGGAACAGGTGGCGTCCGAACCCCAATTGAAATTGCCGGACGGATATGGCTGTGGGTTCGTCCCCGGGCCCGCGCAGCCGGCCAGGGCCAGAATAAAAAGCAAAGCCAGTATGAATCCCAACTTCTTCATGGTTAACTCCTGTTATCAGGGGTTGTCCCAAAGATTAGGGGGCGGGGGCGGGGCCGGGGCCGCGAGCCCCTGGCTCCACTCCCCAAGTTCTTAATTCATCTATACCACAGAATCCGTGATGCGCGTATCAAAAACCCGCTTGCTCTTCCGGTCCGTCCGGGGCAGCTCGCCGTATGCCACCACTTCCACCTCCGGGGTGACCAGGAGTTTGTGTTTGATGGTATAGATGATTTCCCGGCCCAGTTCATCGGTGCGGCCCGCCTCCACCCCTTCCCCCCGTTCCACTTTCAGGAGCATATGGTCCCGGCCCCCCGGGTCCCGGGTCAGGTGGATCTGGTACTCGGAGCCCAGGCCCGGCACCTCCGAGAGAATCTTGTCGATGCTGGAGGGGTAGATGTTCACCGCCCGGAACTTGAACATGTCGTCGGTGCGGCCCCGGATGCGGGAGTGCCGGGGCAGAATGGATCCGCAGGTGCAGGGTCCGGGGATGATGCGGGTGATGTCCCGGGTGCGGTAGCGGATCAGGGGCGCGGCCTCCTTGGTGAGGGTGGTCACCACCATCTCCCCCCATTCCCCGTCCGGCAGGGGGGTGAGCGTCTCCGGGTCCAGGATTTCCAGGAGGTAGTAGTCCCCCCAGTAGTGGATGCAGTCGTGGTCCGGGCACTCGATACCGGTGCCCGGGCCGTAAAGCTCGGTCATGCCGGGGATGTCGAAGAGCTCCACGCCCCCGAAAAGCTCCGAGATCTTGCGGCGCATGGAGACGCTGGAGCGCTCCGAGCCGTAGATGACCTTCCGGAGATTGATCTTGTCGGCAATGCCCCGCTTGTGCACCTCTTCGGCCATGAGCAAGCCCATGGACGCGGTGCAGCAGAGCACCGTGCTTTGCAGGTCCACCAGGAACTCGCAGTGCATGTCAACGTTCCCCGGGCCCACGGGCACGGCCATGGCCCCCAGCTTCTCCACCCCGGCCTGGAAGCCCACGCCCGCGGTCCACACCCCGTAGCCCACCGCGATTTGCACCCGGTCCAGGGGCGTGACCCCTGCCATTTCGTAGG
>JAGVAH010000124.1 GCA_020060385.1 Syntrophobacterales bacterium
GGTTGCCAAAAGTTTTTTCCGCCCCCCCTCACCCTAACCCTCTCCCCCCGCTGGGGGGAGAGGGGATAAGAGGAAAGAACTTTTGGCAAATGCTATAAGCGCCTGATAATCCCCCTAAATCCCCCTTTAGAAAAGGGGGACTTAAAAATCCTTATTCCACCCGTTTGCGCGTTGATAACCTATCTGCAGCCTCAAAATAGGTTTGGAAATGGGTTCTAGTCAACAAGCTTGTCGGGGCGGGGTTTCCCCGCCCGCGGCGCGCCTTCCCCCATGTCTGACTGCAACTTGGTATCAGGCCATTTCCCGTTGGCTGTGAACCACATAGAGATGCACCGGGTCTTTGATGCCCTTGAGATGGGTCTGGAAGCTCCTGAGCACCGGGGGCCGTGCCTCCGCCTGGCGGTAGACTTCTGCGGAGATCACCACCTCCCCGGCCTGGGCCTGGCCCTGGATGCGGTGGGTGAGGTTCACCGGGGCGCCGATGATGCCGTATTTCGCCCGGCTTTCGGAGCCGATGTTCCCCACGATCACTTCCCCGGCGTGGAGACCGATGCCCAGGTGCAGAGGGGGATAGCCGGGCTGGGCCAGGTTCTCGCTGGCCATGGCCCCATGCATCTGGGCCGCGCACTTAAGGGCCCGTTCTGCCACCGGACCCAGGGGGCCCTCCAGGGGATCGAAAAAGGCCAGGATGGCGTCCCCCAAAAAGTCCACAATGATCCCCCGATGCCTCTGGATCACCTCGATCATCCGGGCAAAGTGGCGGTTTACCAGGCTGATGGTGGCCTCGGGGCTCAAGGTTGCGGCCAGGGGGGTGAAGCCCCGGATATCGGCGAAGAGAATGACCACCTCCCGCTTCTCTCCCCCCAGACGCACCGCCTCCGGCCGGCTGAGCAACTCCCGGGCGATCTCCGGGTCCACGTAGCGGCCGAAGGTGTTGCTGATAAGATCCCTTTCCTGGAGACCGGCCACCATGTCGTTGAAACTGGAGGTCAGATGGCCGATTTCATCCCGGCTGCTTACCTTAAGGGGCTCGCCGTATTGACCCTGGGCCACGGCCGCGGCCTTGGCGGCGATCTGGCGGATGGCCAGGACCACCGGTTTCAAGCCCAGGTGAAGGAGAAGGAGGATGACGGACAGGCAGAGGAGGCCCCCCGCCAGGTAGTGGAAGCGAAAGTGCAGGATGGGGGCGAGAATCTGGCTCCCCCGGGCGTGGAGCATGATGGCCCAGGGTGCGGCCTGCAACTGGTAATAACCGATCACGTGCCCGGGGATGTAGCCTGCTCCCATGATGGTGCCGTAGGGCTTCTCCTTCATGGCCCGGAGCATGGCCAATTCCAGGGGGTCCTGGGTCTCCCCCAGGCAATGCCGGGCTTCCATGGCCGCACTGCTGTGAGCCAGGTACTGCCCCTCCCGGTTCACCAGGCAGGCCATTTGGGCCACCAGCCATCCTTCCTTGAGGATGTCCTGCATCAGGGAATCATAGTTCAAAAAGACTTCCAGGCGGCCCACGGGCTGCCCGCCTTGATCCAGGAGTTCCCCCCGCAGCCCCACGGTTTTCTTATCCGCCGGGTAGAAGAAATCGACGGGAGATAATTGGGCGGACCGGGGCTGAGACTCCGGGGAACTGTGGTTTATATTTGTCTTCTGCCAGGTCAAGGAGACCCGGCTGACCCCGGGCTGGGCCTGCATCTGCTGCAAGAGCCAGCGCTGCAGGTCCTGCCCCCGGGGGTCCTGCCCGGCCCGGGCGAAGAGTGCCATCCATTGCTTCTGTCCCTCCAGCCGCATATCCATCTGGTGGGCTGCCCGCTCCAGCCGCAGGGTGGCGGTTTCCCCCCATTCTTTGAGGAGAAGGCCCTGAATGAAATGATACCCATAAAACCCGAACCCCAGTAAAAACAGGGTCAACGGTGCCACCAACAAGACGATGAGGCGACGCTGTAAGGTCTTAAAGGCCAACATGGATCCGGGACCTGCCTGCCCTTACAGGGATTGTATAACAAAGGACGCTGAAGGCAAAGGGGATGTGAGATAGCGCCTGGGGCTAAGGGCCGCGCCCCAGGTATTTCCTGTCCGGATTTAATGCCAAGTCGCAACCTGCCAGCCCTAACAGTTCTATGCCTTTTGATGGGGAAAGGGTATGATACCATTTCGCAATCAAAAGACATTGAACTGTAGGGGCGAATCTTGTATTCGCCCTGTGCGGGTGGGTGAACACAAGGTTCGCCCCTACAAGAAAATTGCCGTTGGATTGCGACTTGGTATAAGACTTCCCCTCCTATGGTGGGAGAGGATGATCAGATCTGATGCGGCTGGGGAAGATTTGGGGAGGCGCTGTAAATCCCGGATCATCCGCTCATAACTGGGGATGGCTTCGCCCCCGGTTTGCCTAAGGCCTGGCGAATGGCCCGGGCCATTTGGGATATGAGAATAGGCTTCATAATGAAGGCCTTGATGCCCATGGCCCTGGCTTTCTCCTCCAAAATGCTTTCACCATAGCCGGTGCAGAGCATGATGGGCAGGTCCGGGCGGATGCGCATCAGTTCCTGGGCCAGCTGGTCCCCGGTCATGTTGGGCATGGTCAGGTCGGTGATGACCAGGTCATAGCGCTGGGGTTGATCCCGGAAGAGCGCCAGGGCATCAATGCTGCTCATGCGGGTATCCACCTGATAACCCAGATACTCCAGCATCTCCCGGCCCATGTCCGCCAGGGCCTGCTCATCGTCAACCAACAAGATGTGCTCCCGGCCGGTGGGGAGGCTGGCCGCGACAGGTGCTTCCCAGGCCTCCTCCTGCTGGATGGCGGGGAAATAGAGAGTGAACTCTGAACCCTGGCCAGGGACACTGTCCACGGTGATGGCGCCGCCGTGTTTCTTGACGATGCTGTGGGCCACGGCCAATCCCAGGCCCGTACCCACCCCCTTCTCCTTGGTGGTGAAATACGGATCAAAGATCTTGACCTTGGTAGCCTCATCCATCCCGCAACCGTTGTCCTTCACCGCCAGCTTGACATAGGGTCCGGGGGTGAGATCCGGGTGCACGGCAGCGCCTTCCGGACCCAGATTAACTCCGCTTAATTGGACCTCCAGCACCCCCCCCTGGTCCCTCATGGCATGATGGGCGTTGGTGCACAGGTTCAACAAGACCTGGTGGATATTAACCGGATCGGCCAGGATGTTGCCCACGCCTGCCCCCAGATTTTCCCGAATTTCAATGGTGGCGGGCAAGGAAGCCCGCATGAGGATCAGAACCTCTTTTAAGGTATGGGTGATCTGGACGGGTTTCCGTTGTTCCTCGCTTTGGCGGCTGAAGGCCAGGATCTGCTTGACCAGGTCCTTGGCCCGGTTGCCTGCGGCCAGCACCATCTCCAGGCTTTTCTGGGATTTGGCTGTCTCTGGGGTATCCATGAGGGCCAACTCCGCATAACCGATGATGGCCGCCAGGATATTATTGAAGTCATGGGCAATGCCGCTGGCCAGGGTCCCCATGGCCTCCATCTTCTGGGAGCGCTGTAAATGCTGCAGCAGCTGGAGACGCTCGGCCTCGGCCTCCTCGATACGGGCCAGGCTCTCCTCCAGCTTCAGGGCATGCTGCTGTACCTGCTCATACAATAAGCTCTTCTTCAGCCCGGTGGACATTTCATTGGCCAAGGCCTCCAGAAAGGCGGCGTGTTCCTGGAAATCCTGGGGCTGCCGGGAGGCCATCCCCAGCACCCCGATGATTTCCGCGCCGCTGCGCAGCGGCAGGGCGGCGAAGGAGCGGAAGCCCGCTAGCCGGCATTCCTCCAGGGAGCACCGGGGATCGGCGTTAATGTCCGGGGAAAAGATGGCCTGGTCTTCACTGACCGCCAGACCGCAGAGGCATGCTCTCACTTTGTGGGCCGCCAGAGGCTCCCAGCCGATCTCCCGCTGCTCCGGGAAGACCCCTTTGAGCACCAGACCGTCGCCGTTACGCAAGAAAATGACCGCCAGATCCGGGCCGGCAGTGTTGACGATTTCTTGCAACCCGCACTGGACGACGAC
>JAGVAH010000034.1 GCA_020060385.1 Syntrophobacterales bacterium
GGTCAGGAAGATCTTGGGCTTCCAGGATTTGGTCTTGCGGATGCTTTGCAAATCCAGCATATGCAGCAGATCCTGGTAAGTGCGGGAAGCTCCCTCCCGGTCGGCCTTGTTGACCACCAGGATATCGGCCACCTCCAGGATGCCGGCCTTGATGGCCTGGATGTCGTCCCCCAACCCCGGAACGGTGACCACCACCGTGGTGTAGGCCGTAGCCGCGATCTCCACTTCGTCCTGGCCCACGCCCACGGTCTCCACCAGGATATAGTCCTTGCCCATGGCGTCCAGGACGGTGATCACCGCCCGGGAGGAGGCGGTGAGCCCGCCGAAATGGCCCCGGGTGGCCAGGGAACGGATAAAGACCCCTTCATCCAGGGCGTGACGTTGCATACGGATCCGGTCTCCCAGGATGGCCCCCCCGGAAAAGGGGCTGGTGGGGTCCACCGCCACTACCCCCACAGTCCGGCCTTCCCGGCGCAGGTATTGGATCAGGCGGTCGGTCAAGGTGCTTTTTCCCACTCCAGGAGACCCGGTGATGCCGATAATGTGGGCCCGGCCTGTGTGGGGGTAGAGCTTTTTTAAGACCTCCCGGGCAGCAGGGACGCCATCATCCAGGTCCCGCATCAGCCGGGCCGCGGCTAGCACCTCTCCCTGTAAAATCTGCTGCACCACCTGGGGCACAGGGCTCATAATTCCTCCACGAAAAAAGGGGCAGGCGGTCCCAGGCCGCCTGGCCGATGCCTTTATTTATAAGGGAGGCTGACGGGAATGGCAAAGAAAAAGCAGAATCGCTGGCCAGTTATCTGCGGATGGGGGAGGCGGGGGATGGGGGCAGGCCGGGCGGGAAGACCCCAAACGCGGGCAACCTTGCCCCCTCACCCCGCCAAGGTAAGAGCGACCATGGCAGGGGCGCCCTTAAGGATGGGCGTCCATCTACCAAAAGGGGTTAACCAATTCGAGGCCTAGACCACCAATGTGCCCAGATTCTTACGGGGCGTGAGGGTTTGCTCCTCCAGGACCTCTTTTAACTCTCCCCTTTTTGATTTCTGGCAGACTTCCTCCCAGGCGTCCCGCAGGCTGGTGAGAATTTTGACCACCTCATCCAGGGCATTGGTGTCCCAATTAAGATTAGCCCGGGTCAGATGGGCGCTCATGAAATTATAGAGATGAAAGAGGTTGGTGGCCACCTCCTTACCTTCCTTGAAGTTAAGGGAGGAGTTGAGTTCAGCGATGATGTCCAGGGCCTTGCTGATATACAACCCCTTGCCGGCGGCGTCCTGGGCAGCCATCTTCTCTTTCGCCTGATTGAGAAACTTGATGGCCCCATCGTAGAGCATGACCACCAATTGCAGCCTATCGGCGGTGCTCACCTGGGTAGAGATGTACTGCTTGTGGACGATTTGGGTTTGCATGAGCCACTAACCTCCTGATTTCTTGGTTCCTAAGTTTTTTTCGCCGCTCCCGCCGCGTTTGCTAGCTGCTTTTGCTGTTTAACTTATTCAGTTGTTGAGATAAATACTCGGATTGTTGGTTGAGCGTCGATAAGACGGAGTCCAGGTTGGCAAATTGTGCTGTGAGACGGTTACGTATGCCATCCACCCGGCGCTGTTCGGCTTCGATCTTGTCGTCAATGCTGTCGATGATGTCCTGGTAATTGTTGATGAGAATATTGAGAGGACCGGAAGTCACGCTCAACAGATCATCCAACTTTTCTGTGAACTGGCCGCTTTTCCCCATCTGCAGCCGCACGGTGCCGCTATAGTTGCCGTCCACCAGGTTGATCTTCACCGCCAAACCGTATTCCGGATAGCCGCTGGTTTGGGCGGTAAGGGTGTCCCCGGAGACGCTGGCCGCATGGCCGTTGATGGTCCCCCCCGTCAATACGCCCCCGGATACCGTGGCCGTCACGGTGTAGGTCCCCGGCTCGGTGATGCCGGGGATGGCGCTGTAATAAGTGATATTGCCGGAAGTATCATCACTGACTCCCTGGAAATAGGCAGACATCAGGTTGGCCACCGCCTCGGGATCGTCATTGAGGGCTGCTTCCAAAATGCTGTCGTCGATGATCAGTTGCCCGAAGGTATCCGAGGTCTCATCGCTATCGGTGGTGATGCCCAGCTGCGCCAGGTTGATAAAGGTGTCGTTGGGATCCAGAAAACCCTGGCCATTACCGGTGCCAATGTAGTTCAGCGCGCTCTTGACAATTTCCACCGCGTAATTGCCCAGGAGGATCCCGGCCTCGCCGGTGGTACCGTTATACTTGGTCTGTTCTTTGATGTAAGAAATCACATCATTATAACTTTCCACCAGGCTTTTGATCTTCTCCTTCATGGCCGAGGTGTCGTCAGTGATGGTCACCTGGACCGCGGTGGCGGAGCTGCTCACCAATTTAAGGGTCACCCCCGGAATCACGTCACTGATGGTATTGGTGGAGCGCTCAATCCAGGTGCCGGGAGGGTATCCGTCCACCCTGATCTGGGCATCCTGGGCCCCCTGGGTTTGGGTAAAAGTGGTGGATTCAAAATTCTCCGTGCCCCCGGTGCCGTCCAGGGTGGTGAGGCCGTCATCGATGGAGATGGTATTGACGGCGCCGGTAGCCTTGCCCTGGATGAGCAGGCGGTAGCGGTCGGCCCCGTAAGACGCGCCCATATCCATAACCGTGGCGGTCACCCCGGGGTTGGCGCCGCTGGAATTGATGGCGGTGGCCAGGTCCGCCAGGGTGGCTCCGTTGGCCACGGAGATGGACACCGAGGCGCCGCCGGCATAGCTGAAGGCGAAGACCTTGGCGCTGCCGCTATTATTGACCACCGTGGTGCTGGAGCTCAAGCCCGCATGGGCCTCCACCTCGCTTTGGGCCAGTTGGTTCACCAGGACCGAGTGGGTCCCCGAAGTGGCGCCAGTGGAGGCCGACGCGGTTAAGATAGTGGTATCGCTGGTGGCCGCGGTCTTGTCCACGAACTGGGTCAAAGTTTCCATACTCGAGGCCAAGGTTCTGAGGTCGGTCAGTTTGGTGTTTAAGGTCTCCAGGGCCGTAATTTTATCATTCCATTCCGATTTCCAGGATTCGAAACGGTTGATGGTGACGCTCTCCACCGACACCAGTTTATCGATGATGCTTTGGAAATCGACGGAGGAACCCAGGCCGGAAAAAGTAATGGAGGGTTGATAATATGAAGTGATGCCAGATATACCTGAACTAGTGGTCATCTGCGGCTCCTGTCTTTGCCTTTGCCGTTATTGGCCTTTGAGAATGCAAAGGCTATACCAAAAGACAGGGAACCGATAGCTCAGTACTTTAGGGTATTTAAGGGCAGAAAGGAGGGGGAGGGGGCAGGGAAGAATTTTCCTCCCTGCCCCGGCAAGAGGTTAACTTAACCGCCCAGGAGTTGCAGGGCCAAGGACGGCAGGCTGTTGGCCTGGGCCAACATGGCCACACCGGCCTGCACCAGGACCTGGTTGCGGGTAAATTCCGTCATTTCAATGGCCACGTCCACGTCGGAGATCCGGGATTCAGCGGACTGCAGGTTCTCCGCCTGGATGGACAAGTTGGAAACGGTGTTGGCCAGCCGGTTGGCCAGGGCGCCCAGATTGGCCCGGACGTTGTCCTTGGTGGTGATGGCGCTGTCAATGGCCTCCAAGGAATTCTGCGCCGCGGACTGCGTGCTGATGGTGTAGCCCGCTGAGGAAACGCTGGTATCCTTGGCATTCCCCACGCCCAAGGCGGAAGCGGTGGCGTTGTCGATCTTCACATAGTAGTAGTCTTCCGCGGAGGCGTTGCCGGTGCCGAAGTGGATCTTCATCTGGTTGCCGGCAGTGCCGTCCAGACCGGTGCCGGAGAGGCTGCCGTCCAGCAGCTTCACGCCGTTGAAGTCCGTGGCATTGGCGATCCGGGTGATTTCCGAGGCCATGGCCTGGTACTCACTGTCCATGATCAGGCGTTGAGCGGTGGTATAAGTACCGGTAGCCGCCTGTTCCGCCAGCTCCTTCATCCGGGTCAGCTTCTCGTCGATAACCGACAGGGCGCCATCCGCAGTCTGAATCATGGAGATGGCGTCGTTGGCGTTCCGTACCCCCTGGTTCAGGACCTTGATGTCCGTGCGCATCATTTCCCGAACCGCCAGACCGGCGGCGTCGTCCATGGCGCTGTTGATTCTCAGACCTGAAGACAAGCGTTGAACGGAGGTGGCCAAGCGGCTGTAGGAGACGTTGAGGGACCTGGCGGCGTTCATAGCCATCAGGTTGTGGTTAATAACTAAACTCATAAACATATCCTCCTTGAATTGAATAAAACCGCATCCTTGCGATTACCGGACAGGCCCCCGGCGGGCATTTGACCCACCCCCTTTCCCCGCTTCTGTCTGGGCCTTTCTCGGTTTCGTTTATTATATCGGCACTTGGCACTAAAACTTTAAGTTACGTCAAATAACTTTTTTTAGATTAGTAAAAACTTAATCCTAAGTTCTCTATGCTTCCTCCTTTTATGAGGTATTTTCGCAAGGTCTTGACTAATCATTCCACTTTAAAATATATCGTTAATAATTTACTATTTTATCTACTAGCTTTAACTTTATGATAATTTGTCTGAATATAACTGATTTGAAGGGATATATTATTAAGTTATCTTTTAAATTAATCTTGTTATATACAAAATCAACTTAATTAATAGATGATTTTGATATAATTATAACTTACTTTAATTTTGCTTTAGTTAATTATACCTTATTTATCATGTTTTTCATTTTACCGTCGAGAAAAAGCTGTTTTTCCGACAGGTCCAGGGCCTCGCCCCCCCGAAAGCGTCCCCGCCGCCCCGAAAATGCCTTTTAAAAAGGAAGCCTTTTACGGTAGAATGGGTTTGCCATTGGCGGAGAGGACTATGGGCACCCTTTTATCTCGACTCCACCAGCTCTTTTCCCATGAAGATCGGCTCCTGATCCTCATCAACGCCGATCCGGATTCCATTGCCAGCGCCCTGGCCTTGAAGCGCCTGTTGTGGCACCGGGTCTCCGCCTGCGCCATCTCCCACATCCAGCCCATCACCCGGGCCCAGAACGAGCGGATGGTGGAGCTTCTGGGGATCAAGCTGACTCCCTACCCGGAGGTCAACCCCGACGATTTCAACCGCAAAG
Organism: Syntrophobacterales bacterium; assembly: GCA_020060385.1. Classification (GTDB taxonomy): domain Bacteria; phylum Desulfobacterota; class Desulfobaccia; order Desulfobaccales; family 0-14-0-80-60-11; genus SURF-52. Next base: position 5,127 of record JAGVAH010000034.1, read on the forward strand.
CCCTGGTGGACAACCAGCCCAGCCACCATGAAATCTTCGCCGCCCACCAGTACGACGTGGTCATCGACCACCATCCCCGGCAGCCGCAAACTGCGGCGAAGCTGGTGGATATCCGCCCTGAATACGGCGCCAACTCCAGCATCATGACCGAGTACCTGAGGGCCGCGCGCGTCAA
>JAGVAH010000098.1 GCA_020060385.1 Syntrophobacterales bacterium
CATCAGACGATTATGGCTCCGCTGGGAAGGAGCAGCTTTGGCGGCCACTTCCAGTTCCGCCGCAGAACAATTCTCCAGGTTGGGGGCGACTCGTCTGGGTACGCATCCAGGAAAGCATATTTTTCACCAAATGTCGCGTAAATTTTCTTAAGGCTTTATCGGAAAAAACTTTTGGCAATCGCTATAAGTGAATCCTTATTCAACGGTATTTATGGGTGGATAAACTGTTGGCAGAATTTTGACTTTGAGCTAAGGCAACAGTCGTTCTTTTTGATCCTAATTATAACGACTTTAAAAGGGAATTTCCCTCCTCGTCCCCTCTCCCCCACCAGGGGCAGGGTTAAGGAGGAAGGCCATTGTTTTTCCGGCCCCATCACTATTAGCTCCTCCTTCTCCCAGTTCACCGCGATCCGGCCCTTGGAGGCTGGCCCGCCCGGTGAGGGTGAAGGGCCAGGAAAGGGCTTGAGGCCCCGGCCTGGCTGCCATGACGGTCTGTTTGGTCCTGGAGCAGCGTTTTTCCCGGTCTGGCCGGAAATTTTCCCGGACCACCTTGATGTCTATGCCAACCCCACCGCAACTGGGCAGCAAAAGCTTAGCAGTTCGGATGAACCGTTCATTTTGTTCTTTGTGGACGAATTTTTGGACCCGGGAACGCCCCGGCACCTCGTGGGCGACGGGTACCTGGTCCACCTGGTACTGGTCCAAAATGTAGTTAAGATTGACGCCCGAGTCTTCCGGGACCTTTTTAAGTTTTAGGATCTTGGCCAGGGCAACGAACCTGAAGAGGTTTTCCAGTTCCAGATAAATAGGGCGTTTTTGGGCTATTTGGTCATAGTGGGCGGTGAACTTTTCGGTAAATTCTTTGGCTACAGGGTCGGGTTTTCCCAGTCCCCGCCGCTCTCCCCGTTTGCTCAAATGTTCTGCCTCGGTGAGCAGAATCACCGGGCATTGCTCCAGCAGGACCACCCCCTTATCTTCCACATAGTAATTTTCCCCGGGGTAGAACCAGAAACGGTTCATTTGGGTGCCCAAAGCGCACGGTTGTCCCGCCAAGAGGGCCCGCTTGGCTTTATCCATCCGCATCTCCCCCAGGCTGACGAATTGGGGCAGCTTGAGGTCATCGGCGCCGTCCACCAACCGCTTCATGTCATAGTCTGCCTTGATCATGACCCAGGCGAACCGGGTCTCAAAGGGAATGCCGAGGACCACTACCTTTTGGGGGGACCGGCAGGTCTGGTGCCAGTTTCTCAGGGCCGAGCCATTTTCCACATCAGTTCGCCCTGGTTTGAGAGTGGCGGACACCTCCTGGAGGCGCTTCAAGACCTGAGGCTGCATGTCGATGGAACAACCAGGGTTGGAATAATAATAGATATTACCCTTTAACACAGCGTATTTCATCCAGACGTTCCGCAGGGCCACGGCCAAGTCGTCAAGATAAAGCGGGGGCAAGTTAGGGTCGGCCTGACCGATGAGGATCAGGTCGCGATTGGTTTCGTCCACCACGTAGCCCAAGACGCGGGTAAGCCCGGCCAACTGCAGCAGTTCCCTGGGGGCGGCCTTCTTGTCAGAGTATTGCTGCAACCGCTTCTGCAGTACCTTGAGTGACACGGCCTTGCCGTGGGGGATTTCGCCCAGACCCCGGTTTTGGGCCGGGGCCGTCCCCATAACCGCAAAAACTCCCAGGATAATTAAGCTCGCAACTACGGCCAGCCATTTCTGCATTACTTACCTCCCCCTTTAGAGCCCGGAATGGGCCAGGAAAGACTGTCCTCCGAAGGCCGGGACTTTAGGACGTCTTTTTTTACCTCCAGACCTCCGGTTCCCTTCTTCTCGAGTTTTGGATCTATGGTAACCCCGCCGGGAGCCTGGTCTCCACCCAGCGGGGCAGGCGAATTACCGCCTGGGCTTTGCGGGACCAGGTCCCGGTAAATCTCGAACCTGGGTATGGGAACTTTGGGCGCTGGCAGGGGCTTATTAAATTGGAGCGGCCTGGATCCTACCGCTCGCACTTGGGCTTCCAAGGAACAGCCCGGTTGCGCTGCTGATGACAAAGGGGTGTCACTTGTGGCGGCGGCCCCCGGGGAAGGCACCCGGGTTGCCTCGTCCACCGGCAAGGCGCCAGGAATTTCCCAACCCTCCAGGGGGACCGTCCAGGTCAAGGTGGTGGATTGGGGCCGGGACTGCAACACCACTTCCTTTAAGGCGGAGGCGTCACCAGCCTTGAGACGCAAGACCTTGGCCCTCAATTCGATGCCTCCGTTGAGTTCCACTTCTCTATATTTCCCGCCTTTTCCCGGCACTTTTTCTTGCCGGCGCAAAAGATCATACTCTGTTAACGTCTCTACCATAGAGATAGTGTACCTTTTCAACCAAAAGTCCAGATTGTTTGCCGGCGCGATGTTCTTCACCCCTTTGGCCAGGGATACCAGGTCTAAGAGCGTCTTTACCCGCCCTAATTCGGGATGGCGCGGGCAGAGGTTCAGATATTCCTTGGTTAATTCCGCCGAAAAGGCATCTCCGTTGGCGTCTTTGAAGTTGCTAAGGTTGGCGACGGGTTTGCCTTTGACCATGGCGTACAAGACTTCCGTTTTTATCCCGATCTGCATCTCCCGGATAACAAAGACCTCTTCCCGGGCCGCCAGGGCAGGTTTTCCCAGGATATAAAACCAGAAACGGCTACCCACTAAGTCATTCGTATCCGTCTGTTGAGCCCTCGCCAGCAGCATGTCGAAATAGGACCGTATGCCCCAGTTGTTGTCGGGTAATTGCCCCAGAGCCAGTTTTTTCAGGGCGATATCCGCAGTAAGGAGGTCCCGGCCAAACTGGGTCTGGGCAATGCCTCCTTTAAACAGGATCGTTTGTTTACCGGTTTTTTTGGTCTCGGGGGTGCGGTCGATGCTTACCAAGGGAAAATCGTCCAGGACTAGGACCGACCGCAGGGCCACCACCAGGTCATCAAGGTTGATCTCTGCTTGTCCGGGGTTGGCCCGGCCCACGATGATTAAGTCTTTATTTGGGGAATCATAGACCAGGCCCGCCACGGCGGTGATGCTCCCCAGATTCCTCAGTGGATTTTCTTTTGTTTTCCCTTGTTGGAGTCGGCTTTCGGCCACTTTAAGGGAATAGGCGACAAACGGCCCACCGGCGGTGGCGACCGCAGCCTGGACCAGAAGGAGCAGCAAAATGAGCCAGATATGTCTCAATTTCATGGCTTCAGTCTCGTGCCAGGGGGGGAATTTTTTGCTGGGGCCACCGCGTAGTTCAGTCCATAAACAGTGTTCAGCCATTGACCACGATCCACATAGGCATGGCGTAAATCTTCGGCCGTGATGCCGCCCGGCGCAATCTTGGCAGCCTCGGGTTTAACTTGTATGACAGTGGCGAGCACGGTGCTCCAAAACTGTTCTTCCTGGCGACAATCCTGGGCCAACTTGTGGCCGAAGGGGTTGGGGGGCCAGGGGTAAGGAGGCTTACCAATTCCGGGTGGATAGGGAAATTGCGGCGGTTTGTTGTCCGGCGGGGAGACACCGCCACCGGGAGCTGGGCCCCAAACCGGGCCTTCCCCTGGAGTGGGAAATGGGGGAGCGGGAGGCTTAGGCCCGCCTCCGGGCTTAGGGGTTCCACCCGGAACTGGCGTGGGCCTAGGTTTATGGCCTCCCTGGCCGCCCTTGGGAGGGTCTTGGTGACTTGGCAAGCGTCCTCCTCCGCCTTTATTCCGGGCAAAGAGGGCTACTGGTGTCTTTATCTCGGCCGGGGTCCCTTGCCTGATGATTTTCCCGTTAGGGGAAACTTGAACCGCATAAACCGGGACTCCAGCGCTCCGGAAAACATAAGTGATAATGGTGTTGTCGGGAATTTCGGGAGGGGGTTCGATAATAAGTCCTTTCCTAAGCCATTCCAATATTTCCGGCGGGAGGGAGCAGGATACCGTTTTCCCATTAACGTAAATCACTACGTAAGGCTTATCTTTATCAAAGTAGGGCCCCAAAACCCCGATGTAATTGCCGAGATAACTACCTATTTTTCCAAAGAAATTGTTCAACTCTTTATTATTTCTCGCCTGCACATAGAGTTGCCGGGTTGTTTTCGAGGATAAGGGTTTGACATCCTTAATTATTGCTTCCGTGGACATCCCGGGCTTGACCTGGGCGGTGCTCTTTCCACCGGATACCGTGAACTCATCCTTCATCTTGGCAAATTCAACCAGGTTGATCACCGGGATATTACTGTAGTTGGCCTTCTCATAGGCGGATTTAAGATCACGGTAAGCCTTCTCCAGCTCCCCCCGGGCGAGATAAGCGCACCCCCGGCCATTTAACGCCAAAGCAAAGTCAGGATTGAGCTTAAGGGCTTGGTTGAAGGCCGCCATGGCCCCATCTACCCCAGTGCGCCTTTGAATCCACAATGCCCCCAGGCTGGCGTGGGCATCGGCCAGGGCCGGGGCCAGGAGCGCCGCCGCATCGAAGTCGAGCAGGGCGCGATCCCATTGGCCCTGAGCGGCATAGACCGCCCCCCGGGCATTGAGGACCAAGGCATGCCGGGGCCGAAGCTTCAAGGCATGATTGAAGGCCTCAAGAGCCTTGTCCCACTCCCGCAAACGGCATCGGGCATCCCCTAAAAAATAGTAGGTTACGGCTTTGTCTCCATGCTGCCCGACAAATTGACTGGCCCAGGCCTGCCAGGCTTTCAGGTCTTTGGGCTGATAGACACTTAAAAACAACCGCATTGATTGGTTATTTTGGTTGCTCGCCAAACAGGCATGCCCTTTAAGGAGTCGCAGCACGGGACCAAATGGCTGCTCCTTGGCAGCGTCGATGAGGTTGATCACCTGTTGCCAGTTCTCCAACAGCAACGCCGATTCAAGGTCCCGGCTGGTCCCAAGATCACCTGCGGCTCGAACCGTGGCCGGATGGGCAACCAGGATGGCAAATAAAATGATAGCCATGGATGCATAGATGAAAATATTTGAAGCATGGAGGTTCTTATTAAGCTGCACCCTGGAAATGAGCCTGATGTAGATCATCATCATCTCCTCTTATGAGAAAACCAGGTCATTGCACCCTGCCGAGGTTGATATTGCTGCCGGAACCCAGGGAAAGATAGGTTTTTCCGCCTCTGGCGGGTACCAGATTCGCCCCTGACTTCCCACTGCCTGGTGGGGTAAGGAGCCTTAGACCCTGGAACAATGGGAATGGTGTAACCAGAGTTACCATGGCCATTACTTGCTTATCTAATCAAAATTTTCCCCAAAACTTGCACACCCCGCAGCCATAGCTCGCCGCCTGCAGGCGCCGCTAAGGTTTATCATTTTTCAGTTGTTCCTGAGCGGTCTTCCCTATATCGCTCAACCACGCATTAACATTAATCGCTTCATCGGGGCCGATCATCACCGGGTCCTCACTGCCTGGGGTTTTCAGGAACCATGTTCTGAGGGTTCTAGGAGCCTTCCCCTGCAGTACCCTGGAAACCAGGTAGATGGTGCACCCATAGGATGGTGGGGCGGAGGCGTGGCGGGTTCCCAACTCATTAGTCTTTTGGACCACAGTCTCTGAAAAAATCTTCCGTCGTTTGAGAGCTTCAGCCAGGGTAGCGAAGCGAATTTCTTCCATTTTGGGGTAGTGATTTTTTATTTGTTCCAATCTGGCATCCGACTTCGGAAACTCAGGGTGATCCTGCTTAAATTTTTCCATTCTCGCTTTTGTTTGGTCGTAGTCGGGTATTTCCGTTCGTAGACTGTCCTCCATAAGCTTCGAGGTTTTGTCATATTCGTTACGGATGGCCGTGACGGAGGGTATAATGATCAATGCTTTGCAATTTAATGACTTTCCCAAGGGAGTCACTCTGGCCAACTCTTTGTTGAAGTATTCTCTGGTGGCCTTATATGATTCATCCACGGTTTCATAATTCTGTCTTGTATAACAATTATAGAATGGTTGCTTTTGCGCTTGCGCCATAGATTTGGCCACCATCTCCTTCGTAGCCATTCCCACGCAACCGGAAGCCAAAGCTAATACCAGAACAGGAGTCATAACGCGTAACTGTTGCCATTGTGCTTTCATATCGTCTCCTATCAGTAATCTGGGTTCCATCTCAAAGAATCACCGGGGCAGATTGCAAACGTTGGGTGCATCTGGTGACCGCTGCCTAAGGTCTGGCCGGGTCCAGAGCCAGGCGGAGCACCCAGGCCCCCTCGCCTTGGCGGTCCCGCCAGGCCAGACGCTCCATCAGGGTATGGCTCTCCCGCCAGGAGCAGCGGCCTTCCAGATCTTTGCAGGGCCAGCGGGCGGCCACCAGGACGAGAATCTCGCGGCCCCGGCTGGAGGGTACCGGCCGCCAGTAGCCCGGCGGCGGGAAGACCCACTCCTGGTTGGCGGAAAGGAGATTTTCATGGGTGACCGGTTCCTCGGGAAAGAGCCGCTGCAATTCGTCCACTGCATCCCGCAAAAACAGGTAAATATAGAGGGGTTGGGAAGCCTTGAGGCTCAGGGCCCACATCTCTTGGCCCCTGAAGGCCAAGCGGCCCCGGGAGCGGTGGGTGAAGGTGATGACTTCCCTCTCGCCCACCCCGGTGGGGGAGCGCAGCTCGGCCACGATCTGCACCGGTTTTACCAGGGCCTGGTGGAGTTGAGCGAACCGGCCATCGAACCAGTAGAGCCACTGGGCCGGTTCCGTTAGCTGTTCCACCCATTCGTAGCGGCCGTTTCCCAAGAGATAGTTACTTATTGGCAAAGTGGCGAAATATCCGGCCAGATAAAACAAAAGGGCGCAAGCGGCCGCAACCCAGGGCCATCGCCGTTTCCGAGACGGGGTAAGGGAGCGCTCCGAGGATAGGGCGAGCATGCCCCGTTCTTCCAAGACCGCCACCGTCTCATCCAGGCCCGAAACCGGGGCCAGGCAGATCCCCCGGGCCTGGGCCTGCTTCCAATGGTGGGCGGTAAGTTCCCCATTGTTTTCCTGGGGGAAAAAGATAATGCTGCCTTCTGGCAGGCGCTCCAGGCCGCCGGAGATTTTATCGGCCAGGGCCGCCACTCCCTTGATACCGCCGGTGCGTGGATTGCCCAGGCGGCCAGTGGCGCAAATCTCCATGGAACCGTAATTGCGGGCGGCCTTGTGGAGGATGAGGGCCAGGGCGAAGGCTAGGCCACCGCTGTGGCCCCGGATCTTTTGCGCCAGAGGTTTGCCCTGGCGGTCGAAGATCTCGAGGGCCAAGCTAAACCCTTGTTCAGCTTGGATCAGGCGGCGGCGCAGCAGGAACTGAAAGGCGGCACATTTTGCCCGGAGAAGTGATTCCTCGACATCATGAGAAAGTTTCCCCATTAGAGAAACAATCTGGACTGGGTCCCCGGTGGCGGGAATATGGGCTATGTCCAAAAGTTCAATCTGCGCCTGGGTACCGTCATCCAACAAGATATATGTGGGCATGATCCCCCATCCCCTTATCGCCGCGCTTCCTGAAGCTGGCCGGCCTCCTTGAGAAGGAGGCCTTGGTGACAGAGATGCCCCGAGATTAAGCCTCTTCCTCTTTGATCAGGAGTGTCTGCCATTGTATTTTCCCAGGATCTTTGATGCGACGAGACAACTCCCCACTTTCCACTCTGCCCTGCAGGATTGTCTGGCCGGCGGCGTCGATCACCGTCACCAACTGATTCTCCAGTTCCGGCCATAAGTGGGTGGCCACTTTGAGGGTGAGGACCCCCTGATTATCCTGTGCCAACAGACGACGATAGATGAGCTGGTAGCGGCGGCCTTCCGTGGTAATGGTGAAGGTCTCAGGTTGGGCGGCGTCGGCCGCGGCCTTGGCAAAGGCCACCTCGATGGGGCCCCGCCGTCTTATAAAATGCTCCATTTCAAAAAGCCGCTGGCGGCCTTGGGGACTGCGGCAGAGACGGCGGAAGAGATCTTCCCGGGAGGCCCCCTCGAGTCGGCCTTCCAACAGGGCCAGCAATTCTTCGCCACTGTCTTCAAAAGGCCGGGCATTTTCCTCTTGCCAGAGAGCCAGGCAGTCTTTCAGGGGAATCTTGCATTTCATAGGAACTCCTCCCAATCGCAAAGCTCCCAGCCTTTGAGTCCAAGAAATCGACGCATCTCGCCCAACACTGCTTTTTCTTTCCGTCTAATGGACTCCCGGGAGGTGTCCAGCACCCGGGCCGTGGCTTCCAGAGAACGGCCGTCCAGGACGCGGCAGACAAAAATCAGGAGGTCCCGGGGTGGCAGGCGGTCCGCAAATTCCTGCACATCATTTAGAATGCCCCTGATCACCAGAGGGTCTTCATAAGAACCGAACCTCAAGCCGATACAATTTTCCATTTCCCTGTTGTCGCCACCCTCCTGAGTGGCAGGTTCCGGCCTCGGCTCCGCCTGGGGCCTAAGGGATTGGAGGGTATTGCGCAGATGGCCGGTGAGAGAGAGCTCCAGGTATCGGTTGACCCCTGGATTGTCCCAGTCGATCCGGCCGTTGCGGTAAAGGGTGATGAGGTGCACATAGCCGTGGTGGACCAGGTCCTCACAATCCAAAGGCTGGGTTTGAAACCCCCACCGTTTTATCTCCTGGTATGCCAAATACCTAATCTTCTTATCCCACCGGTCGATGACCGCTTGCAACGGTGGTGGCTGAGCCCGATCCGGGCCCGGCTCGATGATGCCTGCATTTCTTTCCCGTCGGGCCGAAGGTTCGGAGATGACCTGGGGATGGGCGGGGGGGGTGCGGGGCTGCCCCATATTTTAGCCTCTGCCTCTATCAGTTAATTTCGGGATAGCATTATTCTCATCCGGTCCCATTACCCCAGATATCTGCGATCCGGCTCATTTTCTTGGCAGGCGAGCGGCCGGCGGCACCTTGGCCACCTGGAAGAAGCTGAATTCTTGACAATACAGGGCCGGCAGCCCCATAGTCTTCCAGTCATGGAGGGCGGCCATAAATTCGTTCAGGATCTCGTTACGCACTTCCCTGTTGGTTTCCTTATGGAGCTTTCCGTAGAGCTCATCCAGTTTTTTGGCCGGCCAGGGCGAGGCCAGGAAATACAGGGTGTTCTTCTTGGGAGGCGCCTCCCGGCCAACTTCCTCCAGATAGAGCCATTCCGTGTGGGAGAAAGGGATCTGCAAGCTCAGCAGGGGCAGCACCGGATTATCTGTTTTGTTGTAAAAAGGATTGGGAAACAAACGGTCAACCCGGCCCTCGGCATCTATCTGGAAAACATAGAGGTAGGAGGGGGACAGAGTTTCGATGAACATGCGGTAGTTGTCCTTGGGGGTCAGATTCAGGTTGGCTAACTTGTTAGCGGGCAAAGCGATTTTTTCCGAGGGCTTGGCGTGGGGGCGCTGATACTGAAACTTAATCACCATCTCCAACTTGGTGTCCATTTCCTTCCGGAGTTTGGCCACTTCCGGGGCCGCTCCCGCTTCGGACTTATCCAATTCCTGCTTGAGCTCAGCTAATTCTCCCTTTTCCCACAATTCCCTGATCTTGGAGGGGTTGGCCCTTGATTCTCCAGGATGGGAATCCTCGGTTGTTGTTTCATCCTTGCCGGGGTCAGTATCAGAAGTGATTGGTTGGGGAGGGGGTTGAGTCTCAGAGGAGGCAGACTGGTCGTAGGCCACTACGATAGCCACCTTATCCAACCGCTTATCCTTGCACATTTTGCATAAATCTGCCCACATATCCTTTGGAGTGGGCATCACCTTGGGCTGCTGCCCTCCCCGGCCCCAGCCTTCTTTGGCGCCGCCTTCTTCGGTTACCAGGTAAAAAGCCTGCTTCCCGGCCAAGATCCTCTTGAGTAGCCCATAATCCGCTTCCTTGCTCGTATTGCCTGAGCACAGGTCATTAATGCCCTTGGACTTGATGTCGTTCACCGCCTTTTCCCAATCTTCTTTGATCCGGGATCTAGAAACATCTCCGGTCCATTCGGAGATGGTCCACCAGAATGAACGCCAATCGCGGATCGGATAAGTCGATTTGTCGGTGGGGCAGTCAAGCCGAATTATTTCGGCTTTTTCAGTGGGAACAAAGAGAATCCCTTTCGAGTTTCTTTTAAATGGCTCCTCGTTTTGAAAACTGAGGTCAAATGGATTTAACAGTTCCTTAATCTGGTTATTCTCTTTTAAGGGACCATTCAACACAAGATAGACATCAAGAAGGATTTTTTTATCCCCTTGGTGATTTGATGAACTGGATAACGCCATCTCTGGGATGCACATTGCAAAAAATAGAAGGAACAATATACAGCATAACAACTGGCGATGCCGGAATATGCTCATAATTCACCTCACAAGGCCTCGGGGTAAGTTTGGGGATCCCAGGGAACCCTAATACCCATGATGTTCACGGTTTGATGCCTGATAATTTGTTTAATTACACACAGACGTCCCGGCAGGTTGGGCAAGGCCGCATACAACTGGCTGACTTGACGATCAGTAAGAATCCCCCAGGTTCGCAAGACATATCTATGGCCTTTCGTTTCTGCTTCTTGAAGATTTGGCAGGGTGTGCTGCAGCCAATTATGGCAGGGTGCAGAACCTGGTGGGACGGGATGGTCAAGTCTCTGCAGAAAAGGCTGGTCAAGGGATTCAGAAAGCAATACGTGCCGGTCAACTGCCAAACGAAGGATTCCAGCATCATTATTACAATCAAAATAAAAAACATTGTAATTATTAATTTCATGGGGTGCCCCTATCAGAGGCGGTGGAGATTGCCAGCCAGGATTATCATACTTCCACCGGTCTATGACCTTGACATAGGTTTTGTACTCGCCGAAAGGCAAGAGCCAACACCTGTCCCAAATCTCCGCCAAAACCCAAAAAATGAAATAGCCGGTCTGTAGTACATGGATCACGGCAACAACAAAATAGCTAACAATTACCAGTAGGATTAAAGGATCGACTCCAGGATTAGCCGCGTGGTAACGAAAAACTTTTATTAGCGCAACGAAAATGATCGGTATTGAAAGGATGACTCTTAACCGTTTGAGCCACTTTATATTTTCCTGTATTTTCTTCTGCACTTCGAGGCTTGGCGCAAAGAAATGGCAATTTTTCAATTCGCAGATGCGACGCACAGGCAAATGCTGCATAATGGCGATGATAATATCCATAAGGAAAAAGGCAATGGCTACGTACCAAAGCATACCCCCCTTGACGAGCATTAACAGGCCCAGGAATTCAAAAGCCGCGGCCACAACGAAGCAGACCAGAGGCCAAGTGTTCTCATTATAATCTATCAGGCCGGGCAAGTGTTGGTCGCCCAAGGGATAAGCTTGCTTGCGGGTGTAGAGCCAGAATCTGCGCCTAGTGGTTAACTCCGGCTCATAGTTATCTTGGCACATTTCGGTGGATTGCAGGCTAAAACCCATGTGACATCCTCCATTCAGATCGGTATCAGGGCTGGTCAGGATACCCGATCATCGCTTTTTCTCAGGTTATCTGTGGTCGAAAGAGAGCTGCCATTGGAACAGTTTGCTGCTATCCACGTTTTTTAACCGGGCCACCTCGGGTCTGGGCCTCCTGGGGGCCGTCCGGTAGGTTTCTCGAGTACCCTTGACCCCCATAGTCTTTACCCCCTCATCCCCTGGAGAAGCGGCGGCGGTGGCCTGGGCCACCCGATAATCTAAGTGGCTGCTCAAGACCGCCTGGCAGACCTCCACGGGCCTGGGAACCTCGGTGGGGTAGGCGACTACCACCAGATGCTCGGTCCCCTTGGCTTCGTCCAAACAGAGCCAGCGATTCTTTGATTCGGGTAGGCGGTAGACTATCCCCGGCTGCACCGGATTGTGCTGGGAACTGACCTCCATGGATTCGGCGGAGGAGGGGAAGAGCTGCTGCCACTTGCCCCGCGCGTCCTTCTGGTAAACATAAACGTAGCAGGGGTGAGCGGCTTTGAAGCTGACCGCATAGTCATCGTCTTCCCGCAGTACTATGCCCGGGGTCATGGACCGCTCCGTCTGCCCCCGCCGAAAGACGGCCTGGACCTGGACAGCTGGCTGGGCCAATTTCCCGGCGTAAGGCCGCATGGTGTTCACCACCGTCACCCGCCGATTCTGCTCCCGCCCGGCTTCGGTATCGTTGTCGGTCAGGGGTTTGGAAGCGCCGAAGCCGCGAGTCAGAAGCTGCTCCGGATTAAGGCCGAATTGCGTCACCAGGTGATTTTTCACCGCCTCAGCCCGGCGTTGCGACAGGTCCAGGTTGAACTCCGGATCACCCAAGATGCAGGTATGGCCTTGAATTTCAAAGACATTCCCCCTCAGTTCCCCGCTGCTTAAGGCCAGACCCAGCTCCCGCAGGATGGGCAAGGCGTCGGCAGAAATTTCGGCGATGTTCAGCTCGAAGGGGATGTTCAGATTCACTTCCCGGGGTTTGGCGGCGATTTGTCGCTCGCCCTTCTCCGTCCTCACCCTGACCCCCATGGTCTTGATTGTCCCTAAGTCCGGGGGCAGGAGCTGCCGTTTGATCTGGTCGGCTGTGGGCCGGCTTTGGGTACAGGCTTCATCCCAGACAGCCCCCCCCATAAGGACAGCCATAACCACCATAACCTGGATCAACCTACAACGGTTCATACCCTAGCCTCCCTGAAGGTGATTTATAATATCTATCAACAAAAGACGCGAGTTGTGCACACCAGTTGTGCAGACCCAAGGAAAAAATCCGGAGAAAAGTTCGCTGGCGGGGTTGGTGGAGCTCGGACTTCTCCGCATTTTCCGCCGCGCCTGACCCAAATCTCTCACATATCGAGATGCCCTCAAGGAGCTTTTATGAAGTAGCCGGAGGCATTAGCCCCGGCTTACACAGGATAGAAAGCCTGCCCCTGCATTCCTCCTTGAGCGCAAAATCGCGCCAGAGGGTGGGGGGATGGGGCCAGGGATTTCAGCGTCTGGCTGGCCCCCCCTATTTTACTTACTCCTAACGTACCTCCCCGATAATGATGAAAGGGCTCCAGAAGAAGGGATGGTCATATCCCATCTTGCGCACTTCAGCCCGGGCTTCATGAAGGGCCGTAAGCCTGTCCTTGCCGGCCTTAAGGCGCTCGAAGAATTTTTCCGCCAGCAGGACGGTGGACTTCTCCTCCACTTTCCATAAAGAAACCAATACCGATTTGGCCCCGGCGTACTGGAAGGCCCAGCCCATGCTCATGACCCCTTCGCCGCTGGTCCGCTTCCCCAAGCCGGTGCTGCAGGCGGTCAAGGTGGCGTTGTCGCAGGCCAGATTGAGTTTCATGACTTCGCTCATGGTGAGGAAGCCCCGGGGCCGATATTCTTCGCCCCCGCTGGCTTCGGGATAGAGGAGCAAGGCCGGTTCTTCAATATAGGGCAACTCCTTGGCCAGGATGCCGTGTGTGGCGAACACCAGGTACTTGTGTTTCTCGATGCCGCTCAGGTTATTCTTGGTGGCAGAAGGTCCAGCCAAGAAGCGGCCATCCGGGAAAAGTCCCTTCAGTTTGTCGGCCAGTTCCCGGGTATAAGGCAAAGGGTCAAACTGAGCCTTAAGGCCCTTCCATTCCTCCTTTTGGGATATGCTCATGAGACGGCGCTGCACTTCCCCAGACGGGGCTCTGCCGCCTCCTTCCGCCATGGGATCGGACATCATGTAAAGGGATTGGGAAGCCGCGGCCGGTGTTTTCGTCTGGCGCATGATCTTTAAAGACGTGGCGGAGTAGTAGTAGCTTACCTTAAATTGATCTTCCACATACTTAACCCCCTTGGGGCTGGGGCCGAATTTTCCCTGGGCCATGGTAACCTGGGCTGGAGCCTCCACCACCAGACTCTCAAAGGGCAAGACCTCCAGAACGTCGTCAGGAATGATAACCAGGTGTGTGCCCGGGGCCAACTGCCCCAGCGCCGGTTTCATCAAAAGGTCATAGAGCTCCTTGGCCTGCTTGGGGTCGTACCGCTCCAGTTGGGCCACTGATCTGAGATCCTGGAAGGGTGCCAAATATTGCTGCACTTTTTGGCGTAGCGCTTCCCGGCTGACGGGTGCCTTAGCCATCTGCACCAGGGTCCCATTTTTTACCAGCCAGATCAGCACCCCGTTATTCGTTACCTTATAACGCAGCAGGTATTCCCCTCCGGCCAGGGGCACTTGTTGCGGGGTCACCGGCTGGGGGTACCACAGGTCGGCGTAAGCGGGGTTCTTCTGACGCAGTTCGGCGATAAACTTATCCCGCTGGCCCGCCAGTTTCTTCACTTCCGTATTCAGGCGATGATAGGCCTCAGCCTGGCCCCGTTGCTGAGCTCGGAGGCTATGCCGTTTCAAGGCTGACAGCTGGTTTTCGATGACCGTTTCGGTCTTCAGCGCCTGCATGTGGCTGGTGAGGGGTACCTTGGAAAAATGGTCCACCAGGGCCGCGCCGGCTAAAAAACCCGCCGTCATCAGGGTGACCCTTGCCGCCATATCAGTGGCCGATCTTGCAATATCGCCACCAACGCTTGCCATCGGGACAACGGCTCCGCCCACAACTAATCCCCATTTGAGGATGGTTAAGCCAGTTCCGATGGCCCTTTTTCTGTTGCGTTCAGACACAAAAAAATCGGTGTGTGTATTGCTGGCCAAGTAAGCGATTTCCTTGGCCAATACATAGGCCAGTTCATCCTTTCTTTCCAGGACATCCAGCAACCCAGTGGTTACATAGACATTTCCCGGAAAGGAAAACACATTAGGCATGGGATCATTCAAGACAGTGACTTTCAGCTCAGGCAAAGGCTTTTCCGCGGATGCAGCCAAAGAATTCACTATCTTTTGCAGGATCCGGTTCAAACCTTCGTCTTCTAAAACGTAATATTGTTTCTTGATCAAGAGATCACATTGGCTGCTCAGCTTTTCTGCCTCGGTGCGGCTTTCTGGGGCGGCCGGAGCCGGGGGCGGAGCTGAGGTCGGCGCCGCGGCGGCTTTCTCCCCCGAGTTCTGGGCCGACAGGCTGGCGGGCCAGGTCCATATCAGCAGAAAGATGGCTATCCATGCAGTAGTTTTGCTCTTGCGCGACATAACTGTTCCCCCTCCTTACCTTCTGAGCCAGGCCCATTTCTGCTTGCTGTTCACTTGGGTATCCAACCGATAGACAAACTGCCGGCCCCGGTACTGCATGTTGGCGGCCACGATCTGCTGCTGCTCCGGGGGGATCTTTTCATAAAGTTTGTTATGGGGATAGAAGAACACCGCCGTGGATTTGGGCCCCTGGGATTCCAAATAAATAGTTACCATAATCCCTGTATTGACGAGGCCGCCGCCGAAGATGGCCTTACCACTGTGATAGATGGGCTCCGTATCGTTATAATCAACCTGGGCCCGATCGCGGCTGACAAGGCCCTGATTCCTCAAGGCTTCCGCCCCTGTGACCAGCAAAGTGGCCTGATAAACTTCTGCCAGAGGTTTTTGTACGACCGTTTTTATTTCTGTCTGTTTGAAAGTTTCCGGGCCGGTAGTTGCCACCTTAGATTTCACTTCTTCCATCTGCTTCATCTGATCCTTAATCTCTTTTTGCTTCATGGCGACGACGGCCATTCCTATGCAACCCGATATCATGGGGATAAAGATCAATAACATTGCCAAGGTCAAAATCTTTTTCATCTCAGCATTCTCCCTACTGGTTAGTGGGTCAAGACGGTCCGGCCCCCGGGTTACTGTTTCTTTTCCGGAACCTCCACCAAGGAGGTGAGGTGGTTCTTTAAGCCACGCTGTTTGAGACTTTCTACTTTCCGTTTGGCATTTTCCGCTGCCGCATCGCTAAAGCCGGCCCCACGGAAAATAGCCAAGGCCTTTCTCCCGGCTTCGGCCTGCTTTTCTCCTTCAAAATCCTGCAATACCGCCTTAATAAACAAAGAACATAGAGCGGCGTGCTCATAGGACCCTTGAGTCTTCATGAACATCTCCAGTTTTCCGAAGGGCATGACCTCGATGGCTTGGGAGGGAGGTGGTGGTGCTTCGGCCGTCTTGCCGCCCTTATCCACCGGTTTGGAGGCGGTGGCCGCGGCCTCCTGGGCCAGAGCTTCTTTGCCGCTCAGGACTTCAGTGAGCACCCGACTCCGGGTGTATTCCGCCATCTTGAAGGCCTCGTCTTTCTTGCCTTGCATTACCAGAGTCATAATCAGGGCCTCATAAGTGGCCAGGTGGCGAAATCCTTGGGTAGAGCCGGAAAGAAAATAGGTGCGTTTCCCCTCGGGCAGGAGTTCTCGCACCTCTTCAAGAGCCTTAACCGCTTGTTTAAAATGATTCTCGGCCTGGCTGTATTCGTTCTTTCCCAGATAGCTCAAGCCCAGCCCTGTCTGGACCCCAAAAATCATCTGCGGCGTTTTTTGGCGGTCGGCACCCGTCAGGGCCTTACTAAATTCCTGGAGGGCTTCGTCATATTTTTTCGACTCCAGTGCCAATCGCCCTAGACCAATGCTGTATTGGGCCTGGCGATAGTAGTTGGCAGCCTGCCCTATATCCTTTTGAGAAAAGGCCACGTCACCCAGGCAATAAAGGGCCTCTCGTTTTACCCCGGCCTCCTTGCTGATCTGGGAAGCTTCCTGGTAGGCGGTCTTGGCTTCTTCTAAACGGCCGGCTTTCTGAAAGGCTCCGCCAATATTCAGGAAAACCGCGCCCAAGCCTTTTTCAGCCTTGGCCCCCTGGGCCGCCTGCAGGGCTGCCCGGAGGTGGCGAGCGCTCTCCTCGCTATCACCGAGACGTAAATAAATATCCCCCATACTTAGCTCGATCTTGACCTTATCCAAAGGAGAGAGGCCGCCCCTCAAGGCCTGCTTGTAATAGTGAATCGCTCCCGGAAAATCGCCCCAGTCGTCATAGGTAAGGCCGATGGCCCCCAGGGTCCGGGCCTCCGCTGCCGGTTGCTTGGCTTCTCGATAGATTTTCTGAGCCTCCCGATAGGCCTCCAAGGCCCCAGTATAGTTGCCCACATCGTAGGACAACATTCCCAGCCTTTCCATGGCCCGGGCCATGCCGGCCTTATCACCGGCCTCTTGGAAGGCCTTCACCGCCTCCTTAAATTTGACGTCCGCCTCGGAGAACTTGAAGTCCTGGAATAATTTTTCCCCGGCCTGGAGCAGTTTTTCCCCTTGGGAATCGCTCTTGGCGCCAATTGTTCCCGAAAACAGGAGCATGGCTGCCAAGGCCCCCACCATCGCCAGTTTGGTCCTACCCTTCATTTTGTCTTTCCCCTCTCATGGAATTGAACTCGAGCCTTCTTTTGCAGCAGTTCCAGCAAGGCATTGACTTAATTAATAGGCGCTTTGCCGAGCTAATTACTTCATCAAAATAAAGGGGGCTAACTGCACAGAAGGCCCCGTCATTAAAGCAGTGTCCAAGCCAAGCGAAGGACAGGAGACCGACTACCTAGTCCCTGAAATTCGCTTCTGTCTTGCTATCAGCCTAGGGGTCTCTTTTTCCAGTTCCTCCAACCACTGCAGGAGACTGACCTTGCCACCAGTCATAGATCCCGGCATAATGACTAAGCAGAAGTTCAAAGGGGATGTTTTTACTAGACATTCTTCTTGCCCGGAATCGCTTAACAAAAAGAGGATGTTGACGTCATATTCCGGCCGCTGCACCAGCCCGGGCCGGTCACTCTTTTCTACGACTAACTGCTGGAAAGCCTGGCGCTTTTTGAGCGCTTCCACAAACAAAGCGTAATTCTTTTCCCTATAATTCTTCATCATCTCTGCACTTCTTTCCATGTATCGGCCGACGTCCTTACCTCCATCGGACCATAAACTTGTGCTCATGGCATTCATCTGGGCCATCATTTTTTCCTGCCATTTCAGTTGATGCAGGCCGATGGCGGTAGCCGAAGGTAATACCACCAGGGCCCGGCAGGGCAAGGGCTTTCCTCTTGCCGGGATTTCCGCCAGGGCCTTCTGGAAAGTCTGGTCCGCTTCCTCCTGAGTCTTGTAAATCTTACCGTCAGAACCCAGATAAATATTTGAACCAGATACCCCCAGCATGGCCTCAACGCAGGCCCAACAGCTTGCAGAGACCAAGATCGCCAGGACTGCTGCTCTAATCCTATAACCCATGAAATTTCTCCTTATTGGCTGCCTTGCTAACCTGGTAAATGGGACAGGCCCGCCCTTGTCTCCCCCCACTCCCGCTTTCCCGGTCCCAATCAGGGGTAATCGGGGTCGATGCGCAAAAAGAAAGGGCTTATTGACGGCTACGGACAGGTGGACAAGAGGGTACTTCCAAGAATCGGGTAAGTCTGAAAGGTATTTTCGGGGCGGGGGAATCCCTAAAGAGTATTTGTCCGGATAGAAAGGCATTCCTTTTTCCTGGAACGCAGGTGGTAACTGTCTGATTTTCGCTTGAACTAGGCCTAGATCAATTAAAGATAGACCCTAAAAAAAATATGCCCATCTCAAAGCCAGGACTTTCAGAATTTCACATCAATTTCATGTCCTGCTCTACCCCGGTATAAGGACTTAATACAAATTTTCCTCGAAAAATTTACAGCATCTTCTAGGCGTAAAAATTTTTTGTTTAGAATACTTTTTATACTGGTTGCCAAAAGTTTTTTCCGCCCCCCCTCACCCTAACCCTCTCCCCCCGCTGGGGGGAGAGGGGATAAGAGGAAAGAACTTTTGGCAA
>JAGVAH010000074.1 GCA_020060385.1 Syntrophobacterales bacterium
TGCATCGGCCCGGCGATAATCAAAGAACTTGCTCCCTGGAACGATTTACGTGATACCTACTCCCCCCAATTGAGGAAAGAATTTTCGGCAAGTGCTATATTTAGGATTATCTCGTAATATTATTATAAGAATATCCACAGATTTCTCATTTCTTCCAGTCAAACTCTCATAAAAATAGACTCCTATTGCCTGTATCATGTATGGAAAACGCGGCTCATACTTTGTTAACCTTTTTATTTCTGGAATAGAAAATGTTAAAGCAAAATAGTGCAATAGTGAATTAACTTGACAACAAGCATGCTGTAAAAAAAAATTAAGTAGAAATAAAAAATTTACTATATTATCATGTGGGCATATTTATGCATGGGCACAAAGGGGGTGGGGCGATAATTAACAATCAGAGATAGTGTATAAACTCTATTACTCTCAACAACTTAAAATGGGGAAGAAATATGTCCATTTCTCGAAGGACTTTTCTGAAGGTTTTGGGGAGTGGCGTTACCGCGGCGGGGCTGTCCGGGGTCGTCTGCAAACGCTCCGGTTGGGCCGCCCTCATCCCACCGGCAAAAATCAAGGGAGCTCAAATCACTCATTCCATCTGCCCTTTCTGTGGGGTGGGCTGTGGTCTGGTGGCCTACACCAAGGGCGGGAAGTTGATCAACGTGGCCGGGGACCCGGATCATCCCATCAATGAGGGGGCCCTGTGCAGTAAGGGGCAGGCGGTGATGGAGGTGGTCACCAGCCCCCGGCGCCTGAAAAAAGTGCGCTACCGGGCCCCGGGCCGCGACCACTGGGAGGAAAAACCCCTGGACTGGGCCATGGAGACCCTGGCCCAAAGGATCAAGGCCACCCGGGACGCCTCCTTCATCACCAAGTCCCCCAGCGGCATCCCGGTGAACCGCACCGAGGCCCTGGCTTCCATCGGCGGGGCCGCCCTGAACAATGAAGAGTGCTACCTCATCGCCAAGCTCACCCGGGCCCTGGGCATCGTCTATCTAGAACATCAAGCCCGCCTCTGACACTCCTCCACGGTGGCCTCGTTGGGGCCCACCTTCGGCCGGGGTGCCATGACCAACCACTGGAACGACATCGCCAACAGCGACTGTATCATGATCATCGGCTGCAATCCCGCCGAGAACCATCCCATCAGTTTTAAATGGATCACCAAGGCCATGGACCAGGGGGCCAAGCTCATTGTCGTCGACCCCCGCTTCACCCGGTCCGCGTCCAAGGCCGACCTTTTTGTGCGCCTGCGCCCCGGCACCGACGTCGCCCTCATGGGCGGCCTGATTAATTACGTCCTGGCCCACAACCTGTTTCACCAAGAATATGTAGTCAATTATACTAACGCCTCTTTCGTGGTTGACCCGGGTTTCAGCTTTCATGAAGGACTTTTCACCGGTTACCATAAAGAGAAGCAAAGCTACGACACGGCCACCTGGGATTACTTAACCGGCCCGGACGGCAAACCCGTCACCGACCCGACCCTGGCTGACCCCCGCTGCGTCTTTCAGCTCCTGAAGGCCCAATACGCCCGCTATACCCCGGCGATGGTGGCCGCCACCACCGGGGTGCCCCAGGAGACTTTCCTGAAGATGGCGGCCCTCTACACGGCCACCGGCCAACCCGGGAAGTCCGGCACCATCATGTACGCCATGGGGGGCACCCAGCACTCCACCGGGGTGCAGATCATCCGCTCCTACACCATCCTCCAGCAGTTGCTGGGCAACATGGGCCTGCCCGGGGGCGGCATCAATGCCCTCCGGGGAGAGAACAACGTCCAGGGCTCCACGGATATGGCCATCCTCTTCCATATCGTCCCGGGGTACATGGCCATTCCCAGCGAGGCCAAGCACCCCACCCTCAAGGACTACCTGGAGAAGGAAACCCCCAAGGCCGGCTACTGGAGCAACAAACCCAAGTTCTTCGTCAGCCTCCTCAAGGCCTTCTGGGGGGACGCGGCCAAAAAAGAGAGTGACTTTGCCTATGACTATCTGCCCAAGATCGGCAAGGGCTTCCAGGGCGCGGGCTACTCCTGGATTCCTCTGTTCGAGGCCATGGGCGCGGGCACCGTCAAGGGGATGCTGGTCTGGGGCATGAACCCGGCGGTGAGTTCCCCCAACCTCAACCAGACCTACCACGCCCTGGACCAGTTGGATTGGCTGGCCGCGTTCGACCTCTGGGAGACCGACACCTCGGTCTTCTGGAAGCGGCCCGGCGCGGACCCCAAGAAGATCAAGACCGAGGTCTTCCTCTTGCCCGCGGCGGACTCCCTGGAGAAGGAGGGCAGCGCCTCCAACAGCGGCCGCTGGCTGCAATGGCGCTACCAGGCAGTGCAGCCCCACGGCGACGCCCGGAGCGATCTCTGGTACGCCAACCGCCTGGGCCTGGAGCTGCAAAAGCTTTATAAAGCCGAGCCCCAGGCGGTCTTTTCGGACCCCATCGTCAATTTGACCTGGAACTACGGGGCCGACCCCGATGTCCACCTGGTGGCCAAGGAAGTCAACGGCTACACCGTGGCCGACAAGAAACAGGTGGCCAATTTCACCAAGTTGATGGACGACGGCTCCACGGCCTGCGGCAACTGGATCTACTCCGGCTCCTATCCCGGCCCGGATAAGAAAGACAACCTCATGACCCGCCGGGACAAGAAGGACCCCAGCGGCTTGGGGCTCTACCCCAACTGGACCTGGGCCTGGCCGGTGAACCGCCGCATCATCTACAACCGCTGCTCCGCGGATCCCCAGGGCCAGCCCTGGAGCCGGGACAAGGCCCTGTGCCGCTGGGACC
Organism: Syntrophobacterales bacterium; assembly: GCA_020060385.1. GTDB lineage: Bacteria > Desulfobacterota > Desulfobaccia > Desulfobaccales > 0-14-0-80-60-11 > SURF-52. The sequence continues at coordinate 2,791 of JAGVAH010000074.1, forward strand.
CGGCCGCTAAGACCTGGATGAAGAACGATGTGCCGGATTTCGGCTGGCTCAACCCCAAGACCAAGGAGCAGATACCCCCGGAGGTCTCCGCCAGGACCCCCTTCATCATGCTGCCGGAAGGCAAGAGCCGTCTCTTCGTCCCCCAGGGACTTTGTAAAGACGGGCCTTTCCCGGAGCATTACGAGGCCCTGGAGTGTCCCTTCCACAACCCCATGTCCCGGCAGCAGCACAACCCGGTGGTGAAGATCTGGAAATCGGCCTTGAGCAAATTCGCGGAGGTCTGCGACCCCCGCTTCCCCATCATCGCCACCACCTTCCGGGTCACCGAACATTGGCAGGCCGGGGCCATGACCCGGAACCTGGACTGGCAGGCGGAGCTGTTCCCGGAGATGTTCGTGGAAATGAGCCCCGCCCTGGCTCAGGCCAAGGGGATCAAGGCCGGGGATTGGGTGAAGGTCAAGAGCATCCGGGGGGAGGTGTTGGCCCGGGCCAACGTCACCCCCCGGGTGGGGGCATTCTGCTGCGGTACCGGGAATTTCCAAAACACCGTGGAAATGGTGGCCCTGCCCTGGCACTTCGGCTTTGACGGTCTGATCACCGGCGGCCCCGCCGGCAATAATTACGCGGCCAATCAATTGGCCCCCGAGGTGGGGGACGCCAACACCATGATCCCGGAATACAAGGCATTCCTGGTGAATATCGAAAAGGTCTAAGCTGCAGGCCTAAGGGAGAGCTTCGATGAGCAAAGCCGTCTTGATCGATACCACCAAGTGTATCGGCTGCCGGGCCTGCCAGGTGGCGTGCAAGAGCTGGAATGACCTGAAAGGCAAAAAGGCCACCTTCAGCGAGACCTGGTCCAACCCGAGATTTCTGAGCAGTTACGATTACAACCGCATCATCTTCCGGGAGATTTCCCACCCGGACGGGCGCCTGGATTGGTATTTTATTGCCCGGCGTTGTCTGCATTGCCATGACCCGGCCTGCGCCAGCGCCTGTCCGGTGGGGGCCCTGGTGAAGATGCCGGAGGGGCCGGTGGTCTATGATGACGTTAAATGCATCGGCTGCCGTTATTGCATGATGGCCTGTCCCTTCCAGATTCCCAAGTTTGAATGGGAATCCGCGGTGCCCCTGATCCGCAAATGCACCTTTTGCGCGGACCGGCTGGCCGAGGGGCTGACGCCGTCCTGTGTCGCCACCTGCCCCACCGGCACCCTGCTGTTCGGGGAGCGTCCGGCCCTCCTTAAGGAAGCGCACCGGCGCATCGGCGCCGCGCCCCAGCGTTATTATCCCCAGGTTTACGGGGAGAAGACCGCGGGGGGCACCTCCAGCCTCTATCTCACCGCGGTCTCCTTCGAGGAATTGGGTCTGAATCACAGGGGCTTCCGCACCGACCTGGGGGATGTGCCCCAGGGCCTCTACGGCCGGGAGTGGATGTCCAAGGTGCCCTATGTGGGCGTGGCCGTGGGCGCCTTGGCGGTGGGCCTCCATTATTTCCACCAGCGCCGGGCCGAAGTCCAGGCCGAAGAGCGCAAGGAGGATTGAGCCATGGCGCAAAAAGTGGAAAAATGGTATCCCGGCGAAGGCAAGCTGACCCCTGGCTGGACCATCATTTATATCCTCCTGATGTTGGGATTCGTGGCCGCCTGCGCCCGGTTGTATCTGGGATTGGGGGCCACCACCAACCTGAGTGACGGCTATCCCTGGGGCCTGTGGGTCAGTTTCGACATCCTGGCCGGGGTGGCCCTGGCCGGTGGCGGCTTCACCATGGCGGCCGCCATCTACATCTTCAACCTGAAGAAGTTCGAGCCCCTGCTGCGGCCGGCCAAGCTCTCGGCCTTCCTGGGCTACCTGATGTTCATCATCGGCCTCTTCTTTGACCTGGGCCAGCCCTGGCGCATCTGGCACCCCATGGTCATGTGGAACCCCCATTCGGTGCTCTTCGAGGTGTCCTGGTGCGTCATGCTCTACACCGCGGTCCTGGCCATCGACCTGTTCATCATCGGCCTGGAGCGCTACGGCAAAGAGAGCTGGGTCAGATTCTTCCGGGATATTTACCTGGTCCTGGTGGTGGCCGGCATCATGCTCTCCACCCTGCACCAGTCCTCCCTGGGGGCCCTCTATCTGCTGCTGCCCGAGAAGATGAGCAACCTTTGGGCCACCCAGGCCCTGGGGCCCCTGTTCTTCACCAGCGCGGTCATCGGCGGCATGAGCGTGGTCATCCTGGAGAGCCTGATCAGCGCCCGGGCATATAAACGCCAACCGGAGATGGACATCCTCCCGGACTTTGCCAAGGGTCTGGGCATCGCCCTGCTGGTCTATTTCGCCATGAAGGTGACCGACCTCTATGCCCGGGGAGTCTCGGTCTGGGTATGGGATAAGGCCCACTTCTTCTTCTTCCTGGAACTCTTGGGAACGGTGGCCTTGCCGGCCCTGCTGCTGGTCTATCAAAAGGTGCGCCAGAGCACCACGGGCCTCTTCTGGGCCGCGGGCCTCTCGGCCTTCGGGGTGGTGCTGAACCGCTTCAACGTCAGCCTCACCAGCTACGGGGGCTACCGCTCCTTCAGCTACTTCCCCTCCATCATTGAGATCATCCTCACCGCGGCTTTGGTGGCCCTGGGCATCGTCATCTTCGACCTGGGGCGAAAACTGCTGCCCATCTACAAGTCGGAGTTGAGCGGCCAATCCCGTTAAAGAACAACAAGGGAGGGGTCGGGGATGCAAATCCCTGCCCCTCCCGCAACTTCCTGCCCGCCTCCCCTATTTGTAGGGTGGGCACTGCCCACCAATTCCTTAGAACCGCCAAGAGAGATTCTTCACTCCGCTGCGCTCCGTTCAGAATGACAAAAATTGGTTGATACGAACGAGCCCCAACAAAATATAAAATTCTTCCAGGGACAACTCGTAGGGGCGGACCCCCGTGTCCGCCCTGGAGGCTCGCACATGCGGGTGACCCCTTTAATAAAGGCATGAATGCAGGGAGGGGTCTGTTCTTTTGCCTAACGCATAGCGCGTAGCGCGTAGGGCGGGAAAGCGCAGCGCATCCCGCCTTTTATTCTAGCGCGTCAACCAGCGGCGGTCCCGGACGGTGACCAGGGCATAGGGGTAGATCCATTGCAGGAGGAAGAAGGCGTAGTAGCTGTAGATCACCCCGTAGATGAAGTCCAGGTCCCGCTCCAGCCAGAGATAATAGAGGAGGTTGAGGAGGGAGGCGAGCCCCAGGGCGGTGAGGAACTTAAAGAGCATGGAGGGGTAAACCACCAGGGAGGCCGCCAGCGCCCCGAAAAAGAGGAGGGTCAGGGGGTATTCCAGTTGGGCCAGGAAGAATTCGAGGATGGGCATCAGGCGGTATTGGGAGCGGTAGCGGGTAAAGAGATAGCCCAACTGCACCCAGGATTCCCGGACGTTGCCCCGTTCCCAGCGCAGGTACATGCGGCAGATCCCGGCGTAGGTCTCCGGCACCAGGGTATGGACCACCGCGCTCCGCTGGTAATAGGTGTAGTAGCCGCTCCTGAGGACGAAATTGGTCAGAGCCCGGTCTTCGCTGTGGTGGCAGGGCGCCCCTAAAAAGGTCTGGCGCCGCCAGGCGGTAAGGATGGGCAGGAGGGCTTCTCGCCGGTAGGCGGAGAGGGACCCGGGGGTGCAGACCACGGCCCGGTAGAGGGACTGGGAGGCCCGGAGGTAGTCCAGATTGACGAAGCGCACGGCCTGCATCTTGCCCATCAGGCTTTGGTGGCGGTTATAGACCTTGACGTTGCCCGCCACCGCGCCCATCTGCGCCTCGGCCAACAGGGGGGCCACCAGGTGGCGGAGGGCGTCTGGGGCAATGACGCTGTCGGAATCCAGGGTCACCAGGATTTCCCCCCGAGCCCGGGTAAAACCGGCGTAGAGGGCCTCCTTTTTGCCCCGGTTGGCGGGAAAGCGAAGGGTTTTAAGGAGACGGGGGTAGCGCTCCCGGGCCTGGGCGATAAATCTCCAGGTGTCATCCGTGGAGCCGTCGTCAATACAAAAAATTTCCAGGAGCTCCCCGGGGTAATCCGCGGCCGCCACCGAGTCGATGGTCTTGGCCACCATGGCCCCCTCATTATACGCGGAAATGATCACGGTCACCGTGGGCCAGGGGCCTTCAGTCAGGGGGTAGGGCCGGTAGCAGGCCCAGAGAATGGTGCGCAGCACCTGGAAGAGGAGCATGGCCAGGGCATAGCTGGCCCCCAGGGCCGGCAAAAAGGAAACATAGCTGCTGCTGCTGAGAAGCTGCAGGTAATCCTGGCAAGAACCGAACTGGTAAGCCGCAGCCAAAAGCGCCGCCAAGAAGACCGGAACCAGCAACTTGAGCCCCCCATCCAGCCACCGCCAGGTGCGGGGTGGCAGCGTTTCCGGGCTTCCTGGGCTGGCCTCTGCAAAGAGGCCCGGCACGGCGTGGCCCATGCTGACCGTCTATCCTCCTGAGCCATTAACATAAGAGCTTGTTGACCATTGTCAAATCCGGCTAATGGGGTGTTCCCCAATTTCTAGAGTATCTAATTATGGCTTCTATGCCCCCTTTTTCTAAAGGGGGGCAGGGGTGATTAGATAAGAGCTTGATAATCCCCCTAAATCCCCCTTTAGGAAAGGGGGACTTTAATTACCTGCAGCCGCAGGAGACCCAGTTCATATCACCCTATTTAGGGAAGGTGACCTTATCGGCCATTGGTCAACGGGCTTTGTTCCCGAACAGCCGTGTCAAGGTCTCCCGGGTTTGGGCGGCGTAGGCGTCGGTCAAGGCATAATCCCAGCCCTGCCGGTGGAATATGTCCCGCACCTGGCCCCGGTAGTTCAAGGGGTCCAGCATCACCCGGCTGACGTAAGGCTTAAGGAGCTCATAGAGTCTTTCGGGATTCAGGGGCAGCATGGGGGCAATGAAGACCCAGGGGGTGAGGCCCGCTTCCTTAAGCCGTTGCAGCGCGGCCACCCGGGCGCCGAGGGGCGGAGCGTTAGGCTCCAGGATCTTCCGGACCCGGTCGTCGTCCGTGGGCATGGAGAGGCCGACGCTGACCTCCGGCATCGCCGTGAGGAGGTCCAGGTCCCGGCAGACCAGGGGGGACCTGGTGAGGATGTCCACGCCCCAGCCGTACTCCCCCAAAATTTCCAGGCATTGCCGGGTCAGGCGGTATCTGGCCTCCACCGGCTGGTAGGGATCGCAGACACTGGCCAAAAGGGCCCGGCCGGGCCTTTTTTTGCGGTGGAGTTCGGCCTTAAGGACCTCCGGCAGGTTGATCTTCACCTCCACAAACGCGCCCCAGGGGGACTCACGGTGGTGGCGGGCGTATTTGCGCATGAAGACCGCGTAGCAATAGCGGCAGCCATGGCCGCACCCCAGGTAGGGGTTGATCACATAATCCACCCCCGGGATCTTGGAGCGGACCAGCGCGGTCCTGGCGGTGATGGTCGTTATCTGCAAAGGGTGCCGCGCGGCGGTTGGTATGGGATTTATAGAAATTTCCACTGCTTTATTATTATAGTATATTCAAATTTCCAGTACTAAAGATAGCTTGCTCCGCCCAGGCTGGAAAGCCTGGGCCACTGGTTAGATTCATAAATAGAGGTATGTCGTAAAATTAACGTGACCTTGAAAAGGCAGGTCTTTTACCCCCCTTTCTCAAAGGGGGACTTAACCAGCAAAATCCGGCGCTCCGGACCTGATTTCAGGTCCAACTAAAGAAGAAACGCTCCATATGAGGAAAAAAATTGAACCAAGGGGAGTAGTCTTTATCTGCCTGGGGAATTCCTGCCGCAGCATCATGGCCGAGGCCCTGGCCCGCCATCTGTGGGGGGAGGAGGTGGCGGCCGCGTCCGCGGGGATCAGCCCCCTGGGCTTTATCGCGCCCCTGACCCTGAAGGTGCTGGCGGAAATGGGGGTGTCCACCCTGGGGCTGCGCTCCAAGGGACTGGAGGAAATAGACTTCTCCGCCTGCCACCTGGCCGTCAACCTGACGGATTACTCCCTAAAAAATCTCCTGCCCGCTCCTTTCTCCGGGAGGTTGCTGCACCGGCCCGCGCCGGACCCTTACGGCGGCAGCCTGGAGGACTACCGGCAGACCCGGGATTTTTTATACCGCCTGCTTTTGCAGGACCTGGGGGAGTAAGAGGGAGGATGAAGGAACCCTAAAAAATTGCAGATTATGAAAAGGACACCACCATTTAGGTGGTGGTGATTCGTGAATTATATACCCAAGAAAAAATTGGGTAGAGGAGATCTCCGCACCGGCGAGAAAAGAATCCTCCATTGATTATTCCAAACACCTGGGGCATTATCAGAGTCATCTCCGAGCCGGGGCTGGGCACCACTTTCACCATTTTCCCGCCGGCCACCGAGGCCCAATGCCCGGTTAGCAGCCAGGCCCCCCTCTTTCCCAGCCTGGGAAACGGCAGAATTTTGGTCATGGACGATGAAGAGAGTATCCGGATTCTCCTGGATAAGATCCTCCACCGCATGGGATACGAAGCCAGTTTCGCCCGGGACGGCTCCGAGGCGGTGGAGGCCTACACCAAGGCCAAAGAGTCCTGCCGGCCTTTTTCCGCGGTAATCTTTGATTTGACCATCCGGGGGGGCATGGGCGGCAAAGAAGCCATCCGGGAACTAATAACCATCGATCCCCAGATCAAGGCCATCGTCTCCAGCGGCTACTCCGATGATCCGGCCATGGCGGATTACCGGAAATACGGGTTCAGGGGGGTTATTGCCAAGCCTTATAAAATAAACGAGATAAGTCACGTACTGAAGGAAGTTATTGGCCAACAGGCCGATGACCTTGACGTTACCATCTCCTCAGGGATCATCCATCAGGGCCTCAAGCGTCAATTTTGAACATAGGGCTTATCCCCGGCCAACCTATCCCTGGCTCATAAGCACCTCATTATCAAAAATTAACTGAAAACTAATCTCCCCCTAACAATCGTCTGTTAACAAAGATAGCAGCCCTTTCTAAAAGGAGGATGGCGGCTCAATGTTCCGGAGGTATATGGAACTTCCTGTCAAGTCCTGGCGGGATGTCTGGACATGGTGCAAAGAATTATATCTGCACCCGCCATACAGGAAGCTGGGCGGCTCAAAAATGGCCAGGGGTCCCTGGCCCCGAGACCAGCAGGCGGAGAAGGGGTAGCCCCTTCTGCCGCTCCTTGAGGAGGAAAGGTCATGCGCCAAGGCAATATTCTCTTGATCAGTGACGAGTCACCGATTTTTTCGGCCTTATATCAAGCTTTGACCGAGGCTGGGTATCAAGTGGCTACCGCCCACTATACCCTGGAAGCCTTCCAGGCCTTGCGCACCGGCAACTACCCCCTGGTGATCACCTGTCTGACCAATGATTGGACCGACACCAGACCCTTTCTGAAGGCAGTAAGAGACTTGAACCAGGAGATTACCGTGATCATCTTGCGGGTTGAGCATGAATTCTGCTCCCCTCTCGATGCCTATGTGTTTAAAGGCGATAGTTATTTATCCATGCCTTGTGGCTGGTCCCGGCTGCATGGGTTGCTGGATAACTGCCTGAGGGCGGGATTGACTTAGACGGGTCTTTTTTAGAGGGGAAAAATATTAAAGGGCGGGCAACCTTATGGCCAAAGAGAGCATTTTGGTGGTGGAAGATGAGGATGATATCCGGGAATTGCTAAGGTACAACCTAGCAAAAGAAGGGTTGCAGGTGATCGGGGCCGCCACGGGGGAAGAAGCCCTGCAGGCCGTGCAGGGCCGCTTACCCGACCTCATCCTCCTGGACCTCATGCTGCCCGGCATTGACGGCTTGGAAGTATGCCGCATAATCAAAGGTGCACCGGAGACCCGGCACTTGCCCATTGTCATGCTTACCGCCAAGGGGGAAGAAGCGGATATTGTCGCCGGCCTGGAATTGGGAGCGGATGATTACATTACCAAACCTTTCAGCCCACGGGTGCTCCTGGCCCGCTTGCGAGCCGCCTTGAGGCGCCGCAGCCTGCCGCTGCCTCCGGAAAACGCCCCCTTAAAAACCGGGGAACTGGTCATTCACCCCGGCCGCCATGAGGTATTGCTTCAAGGAGAGCCCGTGCACCTCACGGTCACCGAGTTTCGCCTGCTGCACCTCCTGGTCCGCAAGCCGGGATGGGTCTTTACCCGGAGCCAGATTGTCAATGAAATCCATGGCAATGATTACCCGGTGTCGGACCGGTCCATTGATGTGCAGATCGTCAGCCTCCGGAAAAAACTGGGGGAGTTCGGCAGCCACCTGGAGACCATCCGGGGCATAGGTTATCGCTATAAATAATAGCTCCAGGCCCGAGAAAGACTGCCAGGGCGACTTTCCCTGCTCCATTCTGACTCTTATTACCTCCTATCTGGCCGGCGGCTGGGGGTGGGGCCCTCTGGTCCAACCTGCCACCCTCGCCCTCGGGAGAAGGGTCACGGCTGCCGGTACTCCCACTCAGCAGCTGTTTAAACTTCTTCCGTTATTGGGGGAATGGGCCAAAAATTAAGGGAAAATTAACTTGGTCCTAACGGAATGCTAACAATCAGCCTTTATAGTTGGTTAATGACAAGGTCGTTAAATCTCCGCATAAGGGAGAGAAAAGATGAAAAAATTGTGGGGCTTATTAGTAGGGGGATTAATTGTGCTAAGCCTGGCGGCCTTCAGCCAGGCCCAGGAACTGGCCATCAATGGCGCGGGGGCCACCTTTCCCTACCCCGTCTATTCCCAGTGGGCTCATAAATACTATGACCTCAACAAGGTGAAGATCAATTATCAGGCCATCGGCTCCGGTGGCGGCATTGCCCAGATCAAGGCCAAGACCGTGGATTTCGGGGGCACGGACGAGCCCTTGAAGCCAGCGGACATGGACAAACACGGCCTGGTGCAGTTTCCCACGGTCATGGGGGGCGTGGTGCCGGTGCTCAATGCTCCGGGTATTGAAGCAGGCAAACTGAAACTGGACGGCCCCACCCTGGCCGCCATTTTCCTGGGCAAGATCAGCAAATGGGACGACGGGGCCATCAAGAAGCTGAACCCGGAGGTGAAGCTGCCGGCCCAGGCCATTGTGGTGGCCCACCGCACCGACGGCTCCGGCACCACCTTCATCTTCACCAGTTATTTGGCCGCGGTTTCCCCGGAATGGAAAGCCAAGGTGGGCGCGGGCAAGGCCGTGAAGTGGCCGGCTGCCAACAGCATCGGCGGCAAGGGCAATGAAGGGGTGGCCGGACAGGTGAAGGCAATAAACGGCGCCATCGGCTACGTGGAGTACGCCTACGCCTTCCAGAACAAGATTCCTTACGCCCTGCTAAAAAACCAGGCCGGCAAGTTTGTGGCCCCCAGCATCGAGACCTTCCAGGCCGCAGCCGCCAACGCCGACTGGAGCAAGGCCCCCAAGGGTTTCTCCCTGATGCTCAACAACCAGCCCGGGGAGCAGAGCTGGCCCATCGTCGGCGCCACTTACATCATGGCCTATAAGAATTATGCCGATGCCAAGAAGGGCCAAGGCATCCTCAAATTCTTTGATTGGGCTTACAAACACGGGGGCGACATGGCCAAAAACCTCCATTACGTCCCCTTGCCGGAAAATCTGGTGAAACTGATTGAGGCGGAGTGGGCCAAGGAGGTAAAATCCAGCGGCAAGGCCCTGTGGCCTTAACCCGGTGTCGGCTCCCGGAAATACCTGGCAAAAGCAGCGCAGTCTTTTCTCCCTCCCCCTTGAGGGGGGAGGGTCGGGGTGGGGGTGGCGTCTTTGGCTCCCCCCCTCACCCTGCCCTCTCCCCCCCATGGGTGGAGAGGGAAAAAACTTAGAAATCAATTGGATAATCAGTAAGGTGGATCTTAATAAGCGCTGCGAAATCCCCCTAAATCCCCCTTTAGAAAAGGGGGACTTACAACCGACCCCCCAACTTTTTACGTGCTGAAAATGTCTTTCAGCCTTAAATTTGTTTTTGGAATTAGTTTTTAAGGACCACCCGAGGTTATGCTGAAACCTGCACCGCAAAACGACCCGGAAGACCCCAGCCCACCCAACTTACGGGTGGTGGCGGCCGGTCGCCGGGTCAGTGCCTCCGACCGGGGCGACCAGGCCTTCCGGTGGCTGAGTCTTGCCTGCTCCCTGCTGGTGCCCCTGGTCATGCTGGCCATCGGCCTGCAGTTGCTCCAGTCCTCCTGGCCGGCGCTGCGGCAATTCGGCTGGCGTTTTTTCTTTTCCCAGGAGTGGAACCCGGTGCTCCAGGAATTCGGCGCGGCCAGCAGCATCTACGGCACCCTGGTCTCCACCCTCATCGCCATGTGCATCGCCGTGCCCTTAAGCCTGGCCATCGCCCTCTTCCTGGTGGAGTTGGCCCCCCCCAAGGTCAGCCGCACCGTGGGCTCCTTGATTGAGCTCCTGGCCGCGGTGCCCAGCATCATCTTCGGCATGTGGGGTCTCTTTGTCTTTGCCCCCTTCATGGCCAACCACATCCAGCCCCTCATGGGGCGGACCCTGGGTTTTCTGCCCCTGTTTCAAGGCCCGCCCCTGGGCATCGGCATGCTCACCGCAGGCATCATCCTGGCCTTCATGGTGCTGCCCTTCATCAGCGCCATCGCCCGGGACGTCTTTCAGCTGGTGCCCCCGGTGGTCAAGGAATCGGCCTTCGGCCTGGGGGCCACCACCTGGGAGGTGACCTACAAGGTCACCATCCCTTACGGCCTGGTGGGCATCATCGGCGCGGTCTTCCTGGGCCTGGGCCGGGCCCTGGGGGAGACCATGGCGGTCACCTTCGTCATCGGCAACGCCCACCGCATCTCCGCGTCCCTGTTTGCGCCCGGCAATTCCATCGCCTCCACCCTGGCCAATGAATTCAGCGAGGCCACGGAGCCCCTCTACATCGGCTCCCTGGTGGCCTTGGGGCTGGTGCTCTATCTGATCACCTACCTGGTGCAGGTCGTCTCCCAGATGCTGCTTAGGCGCATGTATCGCTCCTGGAGCGTGGGCCTGTGAAGCTGCGGCCCCCCACCGGCCGCCGCCTGGCGAATTTGGCGGTGTCCATCTGGGCCGGAGCCTCCGCGCTCACGGGCATCGCCATCCTCTTCTGGATCCTCTATGTGGTGATTATCCGGGGGATAGGGGCCCTCAACCTCTCTTTCTTCACTCACCTGCCCACCCCGCCGGGCATGGGGGGGGGCGGCCTGGCCAACGCCATTGCCGGCACCCTGGCCCTCACCGCCGGGGCCACCGTCATCGCCGTGCCCCTGGGGCTGCTGGCCGGAGTCTACCTGGCGGAATTCAGCGAGGAATCCAAGGCCGGGGACTACAGCCGCTTCTCCGCCAATGTCCTTATGGGCATGCCCTCCATCATCGTCGGCATCTTTGCCTACACCCTGGTGGTGGTGCCCCTGGGCCACTTCTCCGGCTACGCCGGGGCCCTGGCCCTGGCCATCCTCATGCTGCCGGTGATCACCCGCACCACCGAAGACATGCTGCGGCTGGTGCCCAATACCTTACGGGAATCGGCCCTGGCCCTGGGCGCGCCCCGGTGGAAAGTCACCCTGGCCATAGTCTTTCGGGCTGCCAAGGGCGGTCTGATCACCGGCATCTTGCTGGCCGTGGCCCGGGTGAGTGGGGAGACCGCGCCTTTGCTGTTTACTGCCTTGAACAGCCCCTACTGGTTTCATTCCCTGGGGGAACCCACCCCCAACCTCACGGTCACCATCTTCAACTACGCCATGTCCCCTTACCCGGACTGGCAGCAAAAGGCCTGGGGCGCCTCCCTGCTCATCACCCTGGGCGTCCTCTTGACCACCGTCCTGACCCGCTTTCTCCTACGGGAGAAAAAAGTGTGACTAAACGGAGAACCAGCATCATGTCATCTTATAACCTGACCTTTCCGCGGCTCGGGCGTTGGGCCCTATTTAAACGCAAGTCGAATCTCGCCTCCCGGGAGGAGACAGTTCCCCGGACCGAGGTAAAACCACCAGCCGCCCTGGAGGTGGTGGAAAGAGTGGCCAGGGCCGCAACGGGAGAAGAGAGTCTGCCGGAATCCGCGGCGGTGCTGGCGCGGCTGGGCCTGACCAACAAAGTGGCCACCCGGGATCTCAATTTCTTCTATGGGCAGACCCAGGCCTTATTCGACAACCATCTGGATATCGCCGCCCAGCGGGTGACAGCCATCATCGGCCCCTCCGGGTGCGGCAAATCCACCCACCTGCGGATTTACAACCGGATTTACGAGCTCTACCGGGAGCAGCAGGCCACCGGGGAAGTGCTCTTGGACGGCAGAAACATCCTGGACCCCAGTTATGACCTCATGGAACTCAGGCGCAAGATCGGCATGATCTTCCAGAAGCCCACCCCCTTTCCCATGAGCGTCTACGATAACGTGGCCTATGGCTTGAAGCTGCATTACACCATGAAAAAGAGGGAAATGGCGGAGCGGGTGGAAGAGGCCTTGAGCCGCGCGGCCCTGTGGGACGAAGTGAAAGACTCTTTGCACCGCCCGGGCACCGCGCTCTCCGGGGGCCAGCAGCAGCGGCTGTGCATCGCCCGGGCCCTGGCGGTGGAGCCGGAGGTGCTCCTCATGGACGAGCCCACCTCGGCCATCGACCCCATCGCCACCGCCAAGATCGAGGAGCTGATCAACGATCTCAAAGATCACTACGCCATTGTCATCGTCACCCACAACATGCAGCAGGCCGCGCGCATCTCCGACTTCACCGCGTTCTTCTTCCAGGGACACATCGTCGAGTTTGGGGAGACGCAACAGCTCTTCACCAAACCCGCCCAGAAACAAACGGAAGACTACATCACCGGCCGCTTCGGCTAAAGGTCAATAGGGGCGGCGATCGACTAACAATATTCTGGAGCATTATTTTGAGGGCAACGCCAACCTTCTGGAGGAGGCGCTTTTGCTGGAGAATATTTAAGAGATAAGAACCGGGGCTTGCCCGTGACCTGCCAGATTGCGGACCTCATGGCCCAAGTGACGGACTCGAAATATCGAACCCTGTTCATGCCGGCGATTTTCAGTGGCGCGCGCCAAGGCGAACTCTTAGGCCTAAAGTGGTCTGATATCGACTGGCAGAACAGCCAAATCCACAGACAACGGACCTGTAATAAGGGCCGGTTTTTCACTACCAAAACCAGGGCCTCAAAACGGAAAATTGACCTGGGGCCTACGGTCCTAACCGCGTTGAAGAAATGGAAGCCGGCCTGTCCCCAGAACAGCCTTGGCCTCGTGTTCCCTAACAAGGCCGGAGAGCCGATCAACTACAGCAATATGGTACAGCGCCAATTTCCTCCGGCATTAAAAGCCGCAGACCTCCCCAGGACTCGTTTTCACGGTCTGCGCCATACCTACGCCAGCCTCATGATTAACCAGGGCGAGAACATCAAATATAGATAAACTCAACTTGGGCACTCAAGCCCCACGGTCACCTTGAACGTCCATGCCCACCTCATGAAACCCGCCAATCAGGAAGCAGCCTGCCGACTTGAAAATGCCATTTTTGGACCTACCGGTCACAAAATGGTCACAAAAACTGAAAAGGGGTCACGGCCAATTGCCGCAACCCCTTGAATTTTCCTGGTAGGCGGTACTGGATTTGAACCAGTGACTTCCACCGTGTGAGGATGGCACTCTACCACTGAGTTAACCGCCCGCTGCTCTACAAATAACATATAATCAAAAAAAGTCTTTTTTGACAAGCCCCCGGGGATGAGAAGAGGTTAATTTTCATGGTCCCGGGCTGCTGGCCTCCTTTTTTCCCAGTTCCTTTGGCCTTTGGGTTAAGTTAAGCTATGATAAGGGCGATTCCCAGAATCTGCCCTCAAGAAGGAATCCCAAAAACCATGACCCTCCCCAAGATTCCCTCCAGGATGAGGTTGCTGGCCGGGTGGTTGCTGGCCGCGGCTCTGTGGGCCCCTGCAAGCGCCTGGGCCGGGGGCGGCGAAGGCGGCCACCATCTGCTTACCGGCATCGGCGTCAGCATCATTGCCGCCACCATCTTGGCCTACCTGGCCAACTTGCTCAAGCAGCCCTTGCTGCTGGCCTACATTGCCGCGGGCGCGGCCATCGGCCCCCAGTTCGGGTTCGGCCTGGTCCGCAGCAAGGAAGATATCGTCATCATTGCCGAGATCGGCCTGATCCTGCTCCTCTTCATGATCGGCCTGGAACTGGACCTGAAGAAAATTAGGGAAGCCGGCAAGTCCCTGATCATCACCGGGGTCTTCCAGTTTGTGCTCTGCGCCCTGATGGGCCTGGGTTTTTTCCTCCTCCTGGGTTTTACCATCGGCGAGCCCTATGAATACCGGATTTTCGGGGTCAAGGTCCTGGGCGGCGAATACGACCTGCTGTACCTGGCCGCGTGTATATCCCTGAGCAGCACGGCCATTGTCATTAAATTACTCCACGAAAAATTTGAGCTGGACACCCTGGCCGGCCGGCTCACCATCGGTATCCTGGTGTTCCAGGATCTTTGGGCCATTATCCTCCTGAGCGTGCAGCCCACCCTGGCCGACCCCCGGCTGCTCAACATTTTCAGGGACTTTGCCGAGGCGGCCCTCCTGGTGGGCATCAGCTTCGCCTTGAGCAAATACCTGCTGGGATATATCTTCCGGAAGATCGCCAAACTGCCGGAATTGGTGCTGGTGGCCTCCCTGGCCTGGTGCTTCTTCATCTGCGGCCTGGCCGGTTATTTTAACCTGTCCCTGGAGATGGGGGCCCTGGTGGCGGGGGTGGCCATTTCCACCTTTCCCTATAACCTGGATATTATCGCCAAGATCGTCAGTATCCGGGACTTTTTCATCACCCTCTTTTTTGTGGCCTTGGGAATGGCCATCCCCAATCCCCTGGCCAACCTGGGCATGTTGAAGGTTGCCGGGGTGGCGGCCCTCTTTGTCATCGCCACCCGGTTTTTGTCCGTATATCCCCTCCTCTACTTCCTGGGAAATGGCAACCGGGTCAGCCTGCTGGCTTCCATCAATCTCTCCCAGATCAGCGAATTTTCCCTGGTGATCACCGCCATCGGCATCAAATATAAGCACATCGTCGCCGATATTCAGACCCTGGTCATCTATATCTTCGTGATGACCTCCATTGCCTCCACCTATATGATCAAATCCAGCCACGCCTTACAGGGCTTCTTGAGCAAGGTCATGAACCTGGTGGGGTTCAAGAGTATCCGGGAGGCCCACCCGGAGGAGGCCGGGGAGGCCCCCAAGGCCTTGGCGGTACTGGGCTTCTTCCGGATTGCCTCCTCATTCCTGCGGGCCATCCAGGAAATGCATCCGGAAATGCAAGAGCACATGGTGGTGGTGGATTTCAATCCCGAAGTCTATGAAAGACTGCGGGCCCAGGGGGTGAAAGTGGTCTATGGGGATATCAGCAACCCGGAGACCTTGCACCACGCGGGCATCGAGGGGGTCAAGCTGGTGCTCTCCACCATTCCCGACACCATCCTGGTGGGGACCGATAATCGCAGGCTCATCAAACAGATGAAGAATCTCTGCCCCCAGGCCAAGATCATTGTCACCGCGGAAAGCCCGAAGGCCGCCCTGAAGATGTACCAGGAGGGCGCGGATTATGTGCTTCGTCCCAACCTGCAAGCGGGAAGACACCTGGTGTCAGTGGTGGAACAATTCCTCCGGGGGGAAGGGGAAGCCTTGAAAGAAAAAGGAATGCAGGACCTGGAGAAACGGGAAGAGGTTCTGGCCTAAGACCAGGGTTCCCGAAAACAGAGAATATTGTTCATCGGGGTTGTAGGGGCAGGGTTCCTCCGTTCCTACCTGATAGATGGCAATTTGAGACCAAGTCGCAATCTAACGGCAATTTTTCTGTAGGGGCGGACCAAGGTCGATGTGGTGAATTTCCTTGACCTGCCGGGGCTGATGGCATAAATAGGGGGCAAGGTTTTCCGGCAGCCGCCGCCAAACTAGGGAATCGGTAGGCAGTTCGCATTAAACTTGAACTTTGCACCTTGCACCTTGAACTCTTCCAATAAGACTGCCATGGCCACCCCCTACCCCGAAACGCGCAGCAGCCTCTTCGCCCCCCTGCCTTATCTGCTCACCGCCCTGCTGCCCTTCGGGGCCGGCACGATTTTGGCCGGGGTGGCGGGATTCCCCGTACGGCTGGCGGTTTTCCTCTTGGGGACCGCGGCCCTGGCCGTCCTGGTCCTGGCGGCCAGCGCCAGCCGGGAGGCCTTTGCCCCCGGCGCGGGCCGTTATCCCACCTGGGGGCCGTTGCCGCCGGGGGTGGCCCCAAGACTGGGAACCGGCCTTTTGCTCCTGGCCGCCTTGCTGGGCCTCATCCTCCAGTTCCTCTTTAGTACCGGCGACCTGACCATTCCCCTGGGTGCCCTGGGCCTGTTGGGAGGATATTTTTATTTTGCCCCGCCCATAAATGGGTACCGCCGGGGTTGGGGGGAAGGTCTGGGGGCCATCTGCCTGGGGCTGCTGCCGGTGATCTTCGGTTTTTATCTCCAATGCGGCCACCTGGTGACGGAGGTGCTCCTCTACGGCCTGCCCCTGACCTTTGCCGGGTTCAATTTGCTCCTGATCCACGGCCTTCCCCCGGCGGATGCAGCAGAACCGAAACCGGGCCGGAGCCTGGCCGCGAGGCTGGGGCCGGTGGCCGCGGCCCTGGTTTTTACCCTGGTGAACATCCTGACCATCGCCGGGCTGGTCTTTGACCTCCTCTTTCCCGCCAATCCCCTGCCTTTTCGCATCGGCTTCGTCCTGTTGATTATCCTGGCGGTGGTCAACCAGGAGCTCATCAAAAAGCAGGTCTATCGCCGGGACGCGGGCATCAGACTCTTGTGCCGCCTCACCCTGATTCAACAACTGGCCATGGGCCTGGTTTTTGTAATATCCTTGTGGCCAAGGTGGTAAAAAAAGTATATCATTATCAGCAGGATAACCTGTAGCCAGGGAAGTGGTAACGCGCGCGGGAACTATGCCGATCTTACAGGGTAAGTCTTCGTGAACCTTAAATACCGGCACCCCCGGAGGAGTTGGCACCGGGCCGTGGCCCTGGTCCTCCTCCTCGTGCTGGCGCCGGCCTGTATCGTCAACCCGGCCCAGATCTACATCCCCCTGGCCTATGCGTGCACCGGCCTGTGCGTGGCCCTGCTGATCTCCCCCACCTATGCCGCGGCCATCGTGGGGCTGGTGGCGGGGGGGCTCATCGGCGCCATGGTCTATAACAACTCCTTGAAGCGCCAATTGCTGGAACGGCAGCCGCGGCCACCGGCAACGGGACCATCATCTCCCTAACCCATGAAACCTGACCCCAAGGACCGAGAAGCAGCCGCGGCCACCATCCTGGGAGCCCTGAAGGAGGCCGCCGCGCCTCTCTCCGGCGAAGCCCTGGCCGCGCAGCTGGGCCGCAGCCGGGCCGCCATCTGGAAGCAGATCAATCGCCTCAAGGCCCTGGGCTATGCCATCGAGGGCTCTCCCCGGCGGGGTTACCGGCTCCTGGGGGTCCCGGACAAACTCCTGCCCCCGGAGATCACCCAGGGCTTAAAGACCCGTTATTTTCAGGGCCCCATCCATCATTTCGAGACCCTGCCCTCCACCAATGATTTGGCCAAGGAGTTGGGAAGCCAAGGGGCCCCGGAAGGCACCCTGGTGGTGGCGGAGAGCCAGACCCGGGGCCGGGGCCGGTTGGGCCGGGAATGGGAGTCTCCCCCCGGGGTGGGCCTGTACGCCTCCCTGCTGCTGCGGCCGGAGCTCCCCCCCACGGAGCTGCCCCAGATCACCCTCACTACCGCGGTGGCGGTGGTCCGGGCCGTGGGCCGGGCCACCGGTTTGGCCCTGGGCATCAAATGGCCCAACGATCTCTTGGTGGAGGGGAAGAAGGTGGGGGGCATTCTCACGGAGATGGAGACGGAGTCCGACCAGATCCGCTACCTGGTGGTGGGTCTGGGGCTGAACGTCAATAACCGGGAGTTCCCGCCGCCCCTTAATCTCACCGCCACCTCCCTGGCCCTGGCGGCCGGGGCGACCTTCCACCGTCCGGAGATTCTCCGGGCCTGGCTGGAAGAATTCGAGGACCTCTACGAGCTCTTTCTGAACCGGAACTTTGGGAGGATTCTGGAGGAATGGCGGCAATACAACGTCACTTTGGGGAAGAAGGTCACGGTACGCCAGGGAGCCCGGGAAATTTCCGGTTTCGCCTTGGAGGTGGCCGGGGACGGGGCTTTGCTGCTCAGGCAAAGGGATGGGGAGGTCATCCGGGTGACCTCGGGGGAGATTGCCCCCGGCCCCGGGATGGGGCCAGGGGGGGAAAGCTTATAGCTTACTTCTTCTTCTTTTTCAGGGTCTCAATTTCGGATTTCAGGGTTTCCACTTCGGCCTTATATTTTTCCACTTCGGCCTCGGATACCGGGGGAGCTTCAAAGGAGGCGGGTTCTTCCTTCTTCAAAATCTTGTCCTTGGCCTCTTCGAACCCCAGATACACGGCTAACGCGCCACCCAAAAGAAGCAACAGAGGGATTGCCCCGGCCAGCAAACTGAGGAAATCTCGCCACCATAAGCCCAGGCCGATTAATCCTAGTGCTACTGCCACTAGTCCGCCGATCAAAGCCGTCATGCCCAACCTCCTTGAAAAAAATGTCCAGCTACGCGCCGGGTCGGTACTTTACCAAAAGCTCACAAATTGTGATTATAAACACAGGTGCGGGAATTAATCAAGAAAATGGTGGGCATGGGCTGGCGTTTTTTTTGTTGAGTATGTAGGTTATCCATGCTATTGAAAAATTTAAGCTTTGGAGGATTAGATGAAAACCTGCGAATGCGGTCAAAACATAGATAAATATCGCGTTTTTGCATCCTATATTCCGCCTTTTGACGAATCCGAGTTAACAAAAAACCAAATCGACATCAATGCCCCGGTTCTTCATTATCTGGAAACTGGTTTTATGCCCCATGCTTATCTCGAATGCCTAGGATGCGGTCGAATCTATCTATATTCCCTTAAAGCAGCCATTCTTCGCGACATGGAACTTATCAGTAATGAGGATTTAGGTCGGGAAGTGTCCAAATTGATTGACATCATTTCCAAGAGGACTTGATTAATGACCGAACCTAAATTATCGTTTCTATATGAAGAGCAAATTAGAAAAGTGGCGAGGGACGAAGCGGCAAAGGTGTCTTTGGATCGCTCTTCAGGGGGGCCACCAATGAATACAGATTTCGAAAAATATTTAGACGCCCGCTTTGCCCATATTGATGATAATATCAAAGAGGTCCGCACCGACATCCGTGAAATGCGTGGTGACCTTAAGGGTCTGAAGCTTTGGATTATCGGCGCAGTTATCGCCCTGGCTACTCTTTTCTTTGCCGTCGTTGGTTATCACACCATGGTGATGCAGTCCCAATTCCAGGTTTTCTCCGAGTACGTTAAGGCCGTCACTCAACCTCAAGCCCCGAAAGCTCCTCTGCAATCTCAATAAGTCCCCTTTAATAGCTTGACGCTATGAGTATCAGGGGTCACTATTCTTTTATCCCCCCCAAATCCCTTGAAAACTTCTTATTTATCCCCGACCACCTGACTTCAGAGATTTTGCCAGTAAAATAGGAAGGTTAACCTTTATATCGTCTTGACAAAATCTTTTTCCATCTTATAATTACAATCGCGAGTGGGGCTATGGCTGAAGATTATTACCAGACTTTGGGAGTTAAGCGGGAAGCCTCTCCGGAGGAGATCAAGAAGGCCTACCGCAAGCTGGCCCAAAAATATCATCCCGATAAGGTCAAGGGAGACACGCGTCAGGCCGAAGAGCAGTTCAAGAAAATCAGCGAGGCCTACGCGGTCTTGAGCAATGCGGAAAAGCGCAAGGCCTACGACGAGTTCGGCTCCCAGGCCTTCCAGGCCAAATACAGCCAGGAAGATATTTTCAAGGGCTTCGATTTCAGCGAAATCTTTGACACCGGCATCTCCGACAGCATCTTCAGCCGCATCTTCGGGGGGCTGGGGGGCCGCACCGCCGGCCGGGGGGGCCGCACCCGCATTTTCCGCTACGGGGGCGGTGAGGATTTTCAACACCAGGCGCACCCTCCACCGCAAGGCGTCGATCTGCAGGTGGAAATGCCCATCACCCTCCACGAGATGGCCTTCGGCACGGAAAAGCTGGTGAGCTTCACCCATAACGGCCAGGCGGTGAAGGTGTCGGTGAAGATCCCCGCCGGCACCCTGCCGGGCAAGAAGCTGCGCCTGGCCGGCAAGGGCCAGCCCGGTCCCATGGGGGGGCCGCCCGGGGATTTGTACATCAAACTCAAGGAACAGGAACATCCGGTCTTTAAAAGGGACGGCAACGACCTTTACGTGGACCGGCACATCCGCTTCACCGAGGCCACTTTGGGCACGAAGGTGACCGCCCCCACCCTGGACGGCAAGACCATGAGCCTCAAGGTGCCCCCGGGCACCCAGAGCCATACCAAGATGCGCCTGAAAAACTACGGCATCCCCCACCCCCACGGCAAGAGCCGGGGGGACCAATACGTGCGCATCATTGTGGACACCCCCACCAACCTGACCAAAAAACAAAAAACCCTTTTGGAAGAACTGACCAAAGAGGGCCTGTAATAGGGGTCAGGGATCAGGGGCCAGGGGCCAGAAGAGAGAACTTCCTGTTTTCTGCCCCCTGGTCCCTGAACCCTGGCCCCCTAAATATTTAGGCGGAGGCAACCATGACTGTGCAACTGGCGCCGGGAGTCCATTGGGTGGGCGTCATCGATTGGAACCTCAGGGACTTCCATGGCTATCTCACCGAAGCGGGCTCCACTTATAACGCCTACCTGATCCTGGACGAGAAGATCACCCTCATCGACACGGTGAAAAAGGAACTGGTGCCGGAGATGCTGGCCCGGGTGGCGGAGATCGTGGACCTGGAGAAAATCGATTATATCGTCTCCAACCACGTGGAGATGGATCATTCCGGGGGGCTGCCGGAGACCATGGCCCGGGTGAAGCCGGAGAAGGTCTTCTGCTCCCCCCAGGGGAAGGCGGGCCTCAGCCGCCACTATAAAGAGGACTGGCCCTTCGTGGAGGTGAAGACCGGGGATGAGCTCTCCTTGGGGCGGCGCACCCTCACCTTCCTGGAGACCCCCATGCTCCACTGGCCGGACTCCATGATGACCTACCTGCAAGAGGAGGAGCTCCTCTTTTCCAGCGACGCGTTCGGGGCCCACCTGGCCTCCAGCGAGCGCTTCGACGACCGGCTCCCGGACCACCCCGAGGACTACGCCCACCAGCTGAAAAAATATTACGCCAACATCCTCATGCCCTACGGCCCTCTGGTCACCCAGCTCTTCGACAAAATCGCCAAGATCGGCTTGTCCTTCAAGATCATCGCCCCGGACCACGGGCTGATCTACCGCCGGGACCCGGCCTGGGTGCTCTCCCTGTATCAAAAATGGGCCGCAGCCGTGCCGGAGGCCAAGGCCCTGGTCATCTACGACACCATGTGGCACAGCACCGAGATGCTGGCCACCGCCCTGATGGAAGGGCTGATGGACGCGGGCGTGGAGGCCCAGCTCCATCACTTAAGGAGCACCCATATCAGCGACATCATCACCGAGGTCCTGGACGCGGGCCTGCTCCTCATCGGCTCCCCCACCCTCAACAACAACCTCTTCCCCACCGTGAGCCAGTTCCTCACTTACCTCAAGGGCCTGCGGCCCCGGAACAAGGCGGCCGCGGCCTTCGGCTCCTTCGGCTGGAGCGGCGAAGCCGTGAAGCTCATCAACCAGGAACTGGAGGCCATGAAGCTGAAACTCGCCCACGAAGGCCTCAAGGTCAAATACATCCCCGACCCGGAAGAACTGGCCGCGGCCCGGAAGCTGGGAGAGCAACTGGCTAAAGAGAATTTAGGGAAGTGATTTTTTGGGGGAGGGGGCCAAGGGCCGGGGGCCCGTACCCCCTCCCCCAAACCCCTGTATAGACCGGGGACATAGGTAACAGTTGTTCGGAGACATGGGTAACAGTTTAAGATGGCAGATCGTTTACCAGGAGAACGATCATGCCGTGGCA
>JAGVAH010000005.1 GCA_020060385.1 Syntrophobacterales bacterium
GGTAATGGCCGCGGTCAAGGTGGTCTTCCCGTGGTCGATATGCCCAATGGTGCCTACGTTCACATGCGGCTTCTTACGCTCAAACTTCTTCTTGGCCATTAGGAATTCCTCCTGAACTGAAAAGGGGTCATGCCCGGGCTTGACGCCGCCCCAAAATTTCCTCCGCCAAGGAAGCGGAGACCGGCTCATAATGATCGAACTGCATGGTAAAAGTGGCCCGGCCCTGGGTGGCGCTCCTAAGCACCGTGGCATAGCCGAACATGGTGGCCAGGGGCACCTGGGCCTGGACGATCTGGGTGGCCCCCCGGGTCTCCATGCCGGTAATCCGGCCCCGGCGGGCGTTTACTTCCCCCATGACCTCTCCCACAAATTCTTCCGGCGTCACCACCTCCAGGGCCATGATGGGCTCTAAAAGTACGGGGTGGGCCTTTTTGGCGGCCTCTTTGAAACCCATGGACCCGGCGATGTGAAAAGCGCGCTCCGAGGAGTCCACTTCATGGTAGGAGCCGTCCACCAGGGCCACTTCCAGGTCCACCATGGGATAACCCATGATGCCGGTGGCCGCGGCTTCTTTGACCCCCTTTTCCACCGCGGGGATGTATTCCCGGGGGACCACGCCGCCGATGATTTTATTTTCAAAGACCACGCCGCTGCCCATCTCCAGGGGCTTGACCTCCAGGAGGACGTGGCCGTACTGGCCCCGGCCCCCGGTCTGGCGCACAAACTTGCCTTCCGCCTTGACCGCCTGGGTGATGGTTTCCCGATAGGCCACCTGGGGTTTGCCCACCTGGGCGTCCACCTTGAATTCCCGCATCAGCCGGTCGACGATGATCTCCAGGTGCAGCTCCCCCATGCCGGAGATGATGGTTTGGGCCGTCTCCGTATCGGTGTGCACCCGGAAAGAGGGGTCTTCCGCAGCGATCTTGCCCAGGGCCTGTCCCAACCGGTCCTGGTCCGCCTTGGTCTTGGGTTCGATGGCGATGTCGATTACCGGCTGGGGGATGTGCAGGGCCTCTAAGAGCACCGGCTGGCGGTCATCCGCCAGGGTGTCCCCGGTGGTGGTGTTCTTCAACCCCACTGCGGCGACGATATCCCCGGCATAGGCCGCGTTGATCTCTTCCCGCTTGTTGGCGTGCATCTTTAAAAGGCGGCCGATGCGCTCCTTCACCCCTTTGGTGCTGTTAAAGACCGCGGAACCCGAGGCCAGCACCCCGGAATAGACCCTTAAAAAAGTGAGGTGGCCCACGAAGGGGTCGGACAGGAGCTTGAAGGCCAGGGCCGCCAGGGGCGCGTCATCCGCCGCGGGCCGCTCGACGATGCGGCCCTGGGAATCCTCCCCCTGAATGGGGGGAATATCCGCGGGCGACGGCAGGTAATCCAGGACCGCGTCCAGGACGGGCTGGATGCCTTTATTCTTGAAGGCCGAACCGCAGAGCACCGGCACCGCCTGCAAGCCCACGGTGGCCCGCCGCAAGGCAGCTTTCAACTCTTCCGGGGACACCGGTTCATCTTGCAAGTACAGCTCCATAATCCCTTCGTCCAGCTCCCCCAGGCTCTCCACCAGCCGGCTCCGGTATTCCTGGGCCAGTTCCTGGTAATCAGCGGGGATCTCTTCCACCGCGAATTCGGTGCCCAGGGCCGCTTCATCATAGACCAGGGCCTGCATGGCCATCAGGTCGATCACCCCCCGGAAGCGCTCCTCCTCTCCCAGGGGCAGCTGCACCAGCACCGGATTGGCCTTGAGGCGCTCCCGCATCATCTTCTCGCAGCGGAAATAATCCGCGCCCACCCGGTCCATCTTGTTGATGAAGGCCAGCCTAGGCACGCCGTAGCGGTCCGCCTGGCGCCAGACGGTCTCGGATTGGGGCTCCACCCCGGCCACCGCGTCAAAGACCGCCACCACCCCGTCCAGCACCCTCAGGCTCCGTTCCACCTCGATGGTGAAATCCACGTGCCCCGGGGTGTCGATGATATTGATGCGATGATCCCGCCAGTGGCAGGTGGTGGCCGCGGAGGTAATGGTGATGCCCCTTTCCTGCTCCTGGGCCATCCAATCCATCACCGCCTGTCCTTCATGCACCTCGCCCATCTTGTGGGTCACCCCGGTGTAGTAGAGGATGCGTTCCGTGGTTGTGGTCTTACCGGCGTCGATGTGGGCCATAAACCCAATATTCCGTACCCGGGTTAGTGGTGTTGCACGTGGCACATCAATTTACCAACGATAATGTGCAAAGGCCTTGTTGGCCTCCGCCATCTTATGCGTATCTTCCCTTTTCTTAATGGTGGCGCCCCGGTTCTGGGCCGCTTCTAAAAATTCTCCGGCCAATTTGGCCCCCATGGATTTTTCGCCCCGGGCCTTGGAAAAGGCAATGAGCCAGCGGATGGCCAGGGAGATGCGCCGGTCGGCCCGCACTTCCACGGGCACCTGGTAAGTGGCGCCCCCCACCCGCCGGGATTTTACCTCGATCAGGGGTTTAACGTTGTCCATGGCCTGGTGGAAGACCTTGAGGGGCTCATCCTGGGACTTCTGGCCGACGATGTCCAGGGCCTGATAGAAAATGCGCTGGGCCACGGACTTCTTCCCCTTCTTCATCAAACCGTTGATAAACCTGCTCACCAGGGCATCGTTATATTTCAGGTCCGGAATAATGGCCCTTTTGCTCACTCCACCTTTTCTTGGCATGTTCAGTACCTGTTTTCTGTTTACTGTTTTCTGTGGGGTTTTCTCCTATTTCCGATTTTCTGCCGTGAGCTCTTGCTTTTACCGAGAACAGAAAACCGAAAACAGAAAACCGTCCTTACTTGGGTCTCTTGGCCCCGTACTTGGAGCGGCCCCGGCGGCGGTCCTGGACCCCGGAGGCGTCCAGGGTGCCCCGCACCACGTGGTAGCGCACACCCGGGAGATCCTTCACCCGGCCCCCCCGGATGAGGACCACGGAGTGTTCCTGCAAATTATGCCCTACTCCGGGAATGTAGGTGGTGACTTCGATGCCGTTGGTGAGGCGCACCCGGGCCACCTTCCGCAACGCGGAGTTGGGTTTCTTGGGCGTGGTGGTATAGACCCGGACGCATACTCCCCGCTTTTGGGGACAACTTTGCAAAGCCGGGGAGGCCGTGCGCCTGCGCATCTTCTCCCGGCCCTTACGAATCAATTGACTGATGGTAGGCATAGCCTCTCCTGCCGTCACCCCGTTTTGGGGAGCTGCTCAAATCTAATTATTTTAGAAAATTTCTCCGGTATCTGTCAATCATTTATTGACTGGAAAGCGCCGCGTCCTCAGGTAAAACTTCCGGCAAGGCCTCTGCCGGCGGCGGCAGCGCTTCCTCTTCTTCTCCCACAATTTGCATGTCCAGTTCCCGGTATTGATCCAACCCGGTGCCCGCGGGGATCAGCCGCCCCATGATCACGTTTTCTTTGAGGCCCCGGAGATGATCCACCTTGCCCAGGACCGCAGCGTCGGCCAGCACCTTGGTGGTCTCCTGGAAGGAGGCCGCGGAGATCCAGGACTCCGTGGTCAAGGAGGCCTTGGTGATCCCCAGGAGCATGAGCTCACCTGTGGCCGCCCTCTTGCCCTGGGCCAGGGCCTCTTCGTTCCGTTCTTCGAAGACCCACTTTTCCACCTGCTCGCCCATGAGGAACTCGGTGTCCCCGGGGTCCACCACCTTGATGCGCCGCAGCATCTGCCGCACGATCACTTCGATGTGCTTGTCGTTGATCTTCACCCCCTGGAGGCGGTAAACCTCCTGGACCTCGTCCACCAGGTAGCGGGCCAATTCTTTGAGGCCGCTGATATTGAGGATGTCGTGGGGGTTGGCGGACCCGTCCATCAGGGGCTCGCCGGCCCGGACAAAGTCCCCTTCCTGCACGGCCACGTGTTTGCCCTTGGGAATCAGATATTCCTTGGGCTTGCCCACTTCCGGGGTGACCACGATCTTGCGTTTGCCCTTGATGTGGCGGCCGAAGGAGACCACCCCGCTGATTTCGCTGATGATGGCCGTCTCCTTGGGCTTGCGCACCTCGAAGAGCTCCGCCACCCGGGGCAGACCGCCGGTGATGTCCTTGGTCTTGGTGGTTTCCCGGGGGATCTTGGCGATGACGTCGCCGGGGGAGACCTCATCCCCTTCCGCCACCATGAGGATGGCCCCCACGGGCATGAAGTAGCGGGCCGAGGCCGGGGAACCGGGAATACGGGCGGTCTGGCCCGCTTCATCCTTAATGGAGATGCGGGGTTTGAGCTCCTGGTCCCGGGACTCGACGATGAGGCGGGAGGCCTTTTGGGTCACGGGGTCCACCCGTTCCTGGACGGTGATGTTGTCCAGGATGTCCCCGAACTTGATGCGGCCCCCCACTTCCGTGAGCATGGCGTTGGTGAAGGGGTCCCATTCCGCCAGCACCTGGCCGGCCTCCACCTCCTGGCCCTCCTTCACCTTGATGTGGGCCCCGTAGGTCAGAGGATAGCGCTCCCGTTCGATGCCCTTTTCGCTCAAGAGGACCAAATCGGCTTGGCGGCTCAGGTTCACCAGTTCTCCGTAACGGTCCACCACCGACTTCATATTGTCGAAGCGCACCCGGCCTTTGCCCCGGGCCACGTGGTAGCTCTGCTCCACCCGCCTGGAGGCGGTGCCGCCGATGTGGAAGGTGCGCATGGTCAACTGGGTGCCGGGCTCGCCGATGGATTGGGCCGCCAGGATGCCGATGGCCTCGCCGATGGACACCGAGGTGCCGTGGCCCAGGTCCCGGCCGTAGCATTTGGCGCACACCCCCCAGCGGGCCTGACAGGTTAGAACCGAGCGGATCTGCACCTTTTCCAAACCCGCGTCCTCGATGCGGGCCGAGGCCCCTTCATCGATCTCCTCGTTGGCCTCCACCAGCACCTCGCCGGTATGGGGGTCCACAATGTCCTCCAAGGCCACCCGGCCCAGGACCCGGTCCCCCACCCGCTCGATGATCTCGCCCCCTTCCACCAGGGGCGTCACGTAAATGCCGTCGATGGTGCCGCAGTCTTCTTCGGTGATCACTGCGTCCTGGGCCACGTCCACCAGCCGCCTGGTCAGGTAGCCGGAGTTGGCCGTTTTCAAGGCGGTGTCCGCCAAACCTTTCCGGGCGCCGTGCGTGGAGATGAAGTACTGCAACACGGTGAGACCTTCCCGGAAGTTGGCGGTGATGGGCGTCTCGATGATCTCCCCGGAAGGCTTGGCCATCAGGCCCCGCATGCCGGCCAACTGCCGCATCTGGTCTTTGCTGCCCCGGGCTCCGGAGTCGGCCATCATGAAGACCGGGTTGAAGCTGGAGATCTCTTCCTGGTGCACCTGGCTGGTCTCCTGGTCTTCCACGGAGATCACTTCCCGGGCCATCTCCGCCATCATCTCCGCGGCGATCTCGTCCGTGGCCTTGGCCCAGATGTCCACCACCTTGTTGTATTTTTCCCCTTCGGTGATCAGACCTTCCTGGTACTGCTCCTCCACCTGGCTCACTTCCGCCTGGGACTGCTTGAGGATGTCCGTTTTCCGATGGGGCACGATCATATCCATGATACCGATGGAAATGCCCGCCTGGGTGGCGTAGCGGTAACCCAGGTCCTTCAAGCGGTCCGCCAGGAGCACCGTCTGCTTGATGCCGCACTTGCGGTAGCAACTGGCAATGAGCTTGCGGATCTCCTTCTTGGTCATGGTGCCGTTCACCAGATCGAAGGGGAGGCCTGCGGGCAAAATCTCGCTTAAGAGCACCCGGCCCACCGTGGTCTGGTAAATCTTGCCATTGATGCGCACCGGGATGCGGGCCTGGAGATGCACCTCTCCCTGGTCGAAGGCCACCCGCACCTCTTCCGGGGAGGCAAAGGGGATGGGCTTTTCCCCGTCCCGGGCCACCCGCTCCCCCTTGGCCAGGGGCCGTTCCCGGGTGAGGTAATAGAGCCCCAGGACGATATCCTGGGTGGGGACGATAATGGGGTCGCCGTTGGCCGGGGAGAGGATGTTGTTGGTGGACATCATCAGGGCCCGGGCCTCGATCTGGGACTCGATGGACAGCGGCACATGCACGGCCATCTGGTCGCCGTCGAAGTCGGCGTTGAACGCGGTGCACACCAGGGGATGGAGCTGAATGGCCTTGCCTTCAATGAGCAGGGGCTCAAAGGCCTGGATGCCCAAACGGTGCAAGGTGGGGGCCCGGTTGAGCATCACCGGGTGTTCCCGCACCACCTCGTCCAGGATGTCCCAAACCTCCGGGGTCTCCCGGTCCACCAGGCGCTTGGCCACCTTGATGGTGGTGGCGTGGCCCTGGGCCACCAGGCGGTGGAAGATAAAGGGCTTGAAAAGCTCCAGGGCCATCTGCTTGGGCAGGCCGCATTGGTGCAGCCTCAGTTCCGGGCCGATGACGATGACCGAGCGGCCGGAGTAGTCCACCCGTTTCCCCAGCAGGTTCTGGCGGAAGCGGCCTTGCTTGCCCTTGAGCATGTCGGAGAGGGATTTTAAGGCCCTTTTGTTGGGACCGGTGATGGTCCGCCCCCGGCGGCCGTTCTCAAAGAGGACGTCCACCGCTTCCTGGAGCATGCGTTTTTCGTTACGGATGATGATATCCGGGGCGTTCAGTTCCAGGAGGCGCTTCAGACGGTTGTTGCGGTTGATCACCCGGCGGTAGAGGTCATTCAAGTCGGAGGTGGCGAAGCGGCCGCCATCCAGGTGCACCAGGGGGCGCAAGTCCGGCGGCAGCACCGGGATCACCTCCATGACCATCCACTCCGGCCGCTGGCCGGATTCCCGGAACGCGTCGATGATCTTCAGGCGTTTGCCCAATTTTTTCCGCTTGGCGTCGGAGCTGGTCTTGGCCATCTCCAGACGCACCGACGCGGACAGGGATTCCAGGTCCACGGCCCGGAGCATCTCCCGGACGGATTCTGCGCCCATGCCCGCCTGAAACCGGTCGCCGTACTCTTCCCGGCACTGCCGGTATTTTTCTTCGGACAGCAAAGAACCCTTCACCAGGGGCGTATCCCCGCCGTCCACCACCACAAAGGCCTCGAAATAAAGGATCTTCTCCAGTTCCTTTAAGGTGAGGTCCAACAGATTGCCGATCTTGCTGGGGAGGCTCTTGAGAAACCAGATATGGACCACCGGGCAGGCCAGTTCAATGTGGCCCATGCGCTCCCGGCGCACCTTGGACTGGATGACCTCCACCCCGCATTTTTCGCAGGTGATACCCCGGTGCTTCATGCGCTTGTATTTGCCGCAGTTGCACTCGTAGTCCTTGGCGGGACCGAAGATCTTGGCGCAGAACAAGCCGTCCCGCTCCGGCTTGAAGGTGCGGTAGTTGATGGTCTCCGGCTTTTTCACTTCCCCGTGGGACCAGGAACGGATCATCTCCGGCGAGGCCAAAGCCAGACGCACCGCCTCGATGGCGATCGGGTCCTCGGGACGGGCGAACAGGCTGTTTAAATCTTCCAAAGCCACTTCCCGCATTTTTTCCATAAAATCTTATTCCTTTGTGGTGTCCTTTTTCAGGAGTTCCACGTTTAAGGCTAAGCTCTTCAGTTCCCGCACCAAAACGTTGAAGGATTCCGGCAGCCCCGCTTCCAGGTCGTATTCACCTTTGAAGATCTTTTCGTACATGCGGGTGCGGCCGGCCACGTCGTCCGATTTCACGGTGAGGAATTCCTGGAGGGTGTAGGCCGCGCCATAGGCTTCCAGGGCCCAGACCTCCATTTCCCCCAGACGCTGGCCGCCGAACTGGGCCTTGCCCCCCAGGGGCTGCTGGGTCACCAGGGAGTAGGGGCCGATGGAGCGGGCGTGGATCTTGTCCGCCACCAGGTGATGCAGCTTCATCATGTACATCACCCCCACCGTCACCTCCCGGTCAAAGGGCTCACCGTTGCGGCCATCGTATAACTTGGACTGGCCCCCTAAGGGCAGCCCCGCCTCATCCAGGCAGGCCTGCACTTCCTTTTCGGTGGCCCCGTCGAATACCGGGGAGGCCATGGGGATGCCGTCTTTGAAATTCTTTTCCCAGAAGGGGCGCAGTTCCTCAAAGGAAAGCGCGTCGATCTCCGGGTCCAGGTCCGGGTTATTAAAGACCCGCTTCATCCGGGACTTGATGGCCTCCGGGCTGTAAAACCGGTCGATCATCTCCCGCACCCGCTTGGCCAAGATGTGGGAGGCCCAGCCCAGGTGGGTCTCCATTACTTGGCCCACGTTCATGCGGGAGGGGACCCCCAGGGGGTTGAGGACGATATCCACCGGGGTGCCGTCGCCGAAATAGGGCATGTCCTCTTCCGGCAGAATACGGGAAACTACACCTTTGTTGCCGTGGCGACCAGCCATTTTATCGCCCACCGCCAGCTTGCGTTTCATGGCCACAAAGCACTTGACCTTTTTGATCACGCCCGGAGGCAGTTCATCCACCTTCCGGAGGCGGCCCAGTTTGGCCTCAAAGACCATGTTCACCAGGTGCAGTTGCTCCTGGTAGCGATCCAGCAGCAGGTCCACCTGATCTTCCAGGCCGGGTTCCTGAAAGGAGACGTGGCGCCAGAACTCCAGGGATTGTCTGTTCACCATCTCCGGGGGCACTGCCGCGCCTTTCTCCAGGAGGGTCGTGCCGTGGCGCTCATCGTCCAGGGACTCCTCCACCTTCTTTCCGGCCACCAGTTCCGACATCTTTTGGCGATAGCTCTGGGTAATGATGGCGATTTCATCGGCCTGGTCTTTCTGGAGCTTGGCCACCGCCTCGTCCTCAATGGAACGGCTGCGGTCGTCTTTTTCCACGCCTTTCCGGGAAAAGACCCGGGCGTCGATCACCACCCCTTCGATCCCCG
The DNA here is from genome assembly GCA_020060385.1 of Syntrophobacterales bacterium. Taxonomy (GTDB): domain Bacteria; phylum Desulfobacterota; class Desulfobaccia; order Desulfobaccales; family 0-14-0-80-60-11; genus SURF-52. The sequence goes on from JAGVAH010000005.1 coordinate 8,805, forward strand.
GGGGCACTCTTAGGGAAGTGTCCTTGACGTCCCCGGCCTTCTCCCCGAAGATGGCCCGGAGCAGCTTTTCCTCCGGAGTGAGCTGGGTCTCCCCTTTGGGGGTGATTTTGCCCACCAGGATGTCCCCGGGGCGCACCTCCGCGCCGATGCGGATAATGCCGCTGTCATCCAGATTGCGAAGGGCCTCTTCCCCCACGTTGGGAATGTCCCGGGTAATCTCTTCCTTGCCCAGTTTGGTGTCCCGGGCCATGACTTCGAATTCTTCAATGTGGATGGAGGTGAAGACGTCTTCCTTCATCAGCCGTTCGCTGACCAGGATGGAATCTTCGAAGTTGTACCCGCCCCAGGGCATGAAGGCCACCACCACGTTCTTGCCCAGGGCCAATTCCCCGGTGGCCGTGGCCGGGCCGTCGGCGATGATCTGGCCCTTTTCCACCCAGTCCCCTTGAGCGACAATGGGCCGCTGGTTGAAACAGGTATTCTGGTTGGTGCGCTGGAACTTCACCAGCTTATAGATATCCACCGGAGAGCCGTTGCCCCCCCGGGCCGGCTCTGCGGCCCGGATGACGATCCGGGTGGAGTCCACGTCCTCCACCACGCCGCTGCGCCGGGCCACCACCGTCACCCCGGAGTCCCGGGCCACCACTCCCTCCATGCCCGTGCCGACGATGGGCGCGCTGCTGGTCAGCAGCGGCACCGCCTGGCGCTGCATGTTGGAGCCCATCAAGGCCCGGTTGGCGTCGTCATGCTCCAGGAAGGGGATCAGGCTGGCGGCCACCGACACCAACTGGTTGGGAGAGACGTCCAGGTAATCGATCTTTTCCGGGCTGACCATAATGTATTGATCGCCTTGCCGGGCCTCGTTGAGGTCGTCCAGGAACCTGCCCTCCTCATCCAGGCGAGCGTTGGCCTGGGCGATGATCTTGTTCTCTTCCTCCAGGGCGCTCAAATACCTGACTTCCCGGGTGACCCGCCCCTTCTCCACCACCCGGTAGGGGGTCTCGATGAACCCGAACTCGTTGACCCGGGCGAAGGTGCTTAAAGAGACGATGAGACCGATGTTGGGACCTTCCGGGGTCTCAATGGGGCAGATGCGGCCATAGTGGGTGGGATGCACGTCCCGGACTTCGAAACCGGCCCGCTCCCGGGTCAAGCCCCCGGGGCCCAAGGCGGACAGACGCCGCTTGTGGGTGATCTCGGAAAGCGGGTTGGTCTGGTCCATGAACTGGGAAAGCTGGGAGGTGCCGAAAAATTCCTTGATCACCGCCTGCACCGGCTTGGCGTTGATCAGGTCGTGGGGCATCAGGGTGTCCAGGTCCTGGATGGCCATGCGTTCCTTGATGGCCCTCTCCATGCGCACCAGCCCCACCCGGAACTGATTCTCCAGGAGTTCTCCCACGGCCCGCACCCGCCGGTTCCCCAGGTGGTCGATGTCGTCCACCGGCCCTTCCCGGTCTTTTTGGGTGATGAGTTCCCGCACCGCCAGGAGGATGTCGTCGGGCACCAGGGTGGTCTGGGTCAGGGGCAGTCCCTGCCCCTGGGCCCGGAGCTTGAGATTCAGCTTCAGCCGGCCCACCGGGGACAGATCGTAGTATTCGGGATTGAAAAAGAGGTTCTGGAAAAAAGTGCCCGCCACTTCCGGGTTGGGACGGTTGCTGGGGCGCAGCCGCCGGTAAATCTCCAGGATGGCCTCCCCCATGGTGGCGGTCTTGTCCGCCACCAGGGTGTTGCGCAGACAGGGGCTGACATTGACCCCGTCGATATAGAGGAGGTCCAGTTCCTTCACACCCCGGCTCTGGAGCAATTCCACCTTGTCCTGGGAGAGGACCTCATTGCACAGCACCAGGGCATCCCCGGTCTCCGGGTCCAGAATGTCATGGGCCACCACCTTGCCCACCAGGTCCCCGGGGGAGCCCAGCAGGTACTCCACCTTGGCCTTCTTCAGCTTGGCGATGACCGCGGGGGTGATCCGTTTCATTTTCTTGTGGATGACCTCCCCGGTTTTCGGGTCCAGGATGTCATCCGTGGAGGTCTTGTCCACCAGTAGTTCGGGGATAAACTTGCGGCGGACCGTATCCGCCTCCAGATAGACCTGTTCCGTTCTGTAGAAGAAATTGAGGAGCTGTTCGGTGGTGTAACCCAGGGCTTTTAAGAGGATGGTGGCCGGAAACTTGCGCCGCCGGTCGATGCGCACATAGAGGATGTCCTTGGGGTCGAATTCGAAATCGATCCACGAACCCCGCAAGGGGATGAGACGCGCGGAATAAATGATCTTGCCGCTGGAGTGGATCTTGGCCCGGTCGTGATCAATAAACAGCCCCGGGGAGCGGTGCAACTGGCTCACCACCACCCTTTCCGTGCCGTTGATGATAAATGTGCCGTGCTCGGTCATCAGGGGCAGGGTGCCGAAGTAGATTTCCTGCTCCTTAATGTCCCGGATGGCCTGGGCCTGGGAGTCGGGGCCCACCTCATAGACCACCAGGCGCACCCGGATCTTCATGGGCACCTCGTAGGTCATGCCCCGCTGCAGACATTCGTCTACATCATACTTGGGGTCTCCCAGGCTGTAGTCCACGAACTCCAGGGAACAGGCGCCGCTGAAGTCCTTGATGGGAAAGACGCTTTTAAAAACCCCCTGGAGCCCGTAATCATGGCGCTCATTGGGGAAGAGATCTTTTTGCAAGAAACGGTGGTAGGACTCCTTCTGCATCTCAATGAGATTGGAGATGTCCACTATCCGTTCGATCTTGCCGAAATTCTGGCGGTACACCCTCAACTGCGATAGTGCTTTGGCCATGGGTACTCCTTAAAAAATGGCCGATTATCTTCTGGAACTTCCCCCGCGGCCCTCGGCGGCCAGGGGGAAAAGGGGGAAAGGGCAAAGGGGAAAAGAGAATAAAGGGTCACCAGGTTTTCCACCTTTTTCCCTTTTCACCATTTCGCCTTTTCCCCTCTTACTTAACCTCGATGGTCGCCCCCTGGGCTTCCAACTTCTTCTGGATTTCCTCGGCCTCGGCCTTGGAGATGGCTTCCTTCAACACGGTGGGGGCGTTTTCCACCGCTTCCTTGGCTTCTTTCAGCCCCAGGCTGGTGACGGCCCGCACTTCCTTGATCACCTGAATCTTGTTGGGGCCACAAGCCGTCAGGACCACATCGAATTCGGTCTTTTCCTCTTCCGCCGGGCCCGCCGCCGCCGCACCGGGCGCGGCCACTGCGGCCACCGCCATGGGCGCGGCCGCGGATACCCCGAATTTGTCTTCCAGCTCCTTGATGAGCTGGGAGAGCTCCAATACCGTCATGTTGGCCAGGTAGTCCACTACCTCAGCACGGGAAATGGCCATCGTTACTCCTCCTTATCCTCAATGCGAATCAGTCTTTTGACCGCATTCTTTAGCCGCAACCTGGAGGTTGCGTGTTTTTCCATCTTGTTATGCCGACCCCAGGGCTATTCCGCCGGGGGTTCGCTTTCCGGGCCGGGCTCCTTTGCGGGAGCGGCCGCTTCCGGCTCGGCTGCCGTCTCGGAGGCAGCCGCCCCGGGCGGGGTCTCCTCTGCGGGCCTTTTCTTCCTGCAAAAAATCTGGCTGGATTTCTTCCCGGTCCAACTAATCCGCCAAATCTTAAAATTGTTGTTTGGAAATTTATATCTGCCCGTATTA
>JAGVAH010000105.1 GCA_020060385.1 Syntrophobacterales bacterium
CATTTGCCAAAAGTTCTTTCCTCTTATCCCCTCTCCCCCCAGCGGGGGGAGAGGGTTAGGGTGAGGGGGGGTGGAAAAAACTTTTGGCAACCAGTATAGCTTATCGGCCCAACTTCTGATACCAATTCGAAACCTCTGCGAAAGTCCTCCAACTTGTCATTCTGAGGGAGCGGAGCGACCGAAGAATCTCGTAGTCCGTAGGGCGGGAAAGCGGAGCGCATCCCGCCTTTGATATTATTCCAGCCCTTAAATACGAGATTCTTAACGAAGCTGCGCTCCGTTCAGAATGACAGAAAAGGGACTTTCCCAGAGGTCTCAAGTCGCAATCTCACGGCTATTTTCTTGTAGGGGCGAATCTTGTGTTCGCCCGTCCGCACAGGGCGAATACGAAATTCGCCTCTTCAAAAAAACGTTCGATTGGAATCGGTATGAATCATGGCCAGGCTTAGGGAGTAGTGGATTTAACTTTGAACTTTGCACCTTGAACTTTGCGCTTTCTACCCCTCCAGAGCCTTAAGCAATCGCGGCAGCAAGTGGTCGAAGTCGCCGTTGGACATGATCAGGGCCACGTCTCCGGGCCGCAGTTTTTCCAGTAACCCTGTTAACAGCAGGTCGGTATCCGGATAATAATAGGCCTCCTGGCCCCGGGCCTTGAGGTCGGCGATGAGTTGTGGGGAGGAGAATTGCTCCTCCGGCTCCACCTTCCACAGGTCCGGGGGCTCCCGCACCAGGATCAGGTCCGCGTCCTTAAAGGCCTGGGCATAGGGCTCCTGGAAGACCCGGCGGCGTGAGGTGTTGGTGCGGGGCTCAAAAATGGCCACCAGCCGCCGGTGCGGGTAGCCCTGGCGCACCGCCTCCAGGGTGACGGCCACCGCGGTGGGATGGTGGGCAAAGTCCTCCAGCACCAGCACCCCCCGGTACTCACCCGCGGCCTCCAGGCGGCGCTTCACCCCCTGAAAAGAAGCCAGGGTTTTTTGTAGTGGCTCCGGCTCCTCCCCCAGCTCCCCCAGCGCGGCAACTGCCGCCAGGGAGTTTAAGACGTTGTGGGTCCCCAGGAGGGGAGTGAAAAACCGGCCCCACCTCCTCCCTTCCCGCAAGACCGTGAAATCCATCCCCCCGGCCCCAGGGGCGATCTCCAGGGCCCGCCAGGTGGCGTCCTCCTTAAGGCCATAATACTGCAACTTCCCTGCCGCCTGCCCGCAGACCTGCCGCACCAGCGCCGCGTCCCCCCAGGCCAGCAGGGTTCCCCCCTCCCCCACCTGCTGCACGAACCCCTGGAAGGCCTGGATCACCCGCTCCAGGTCCGGGTAGATATCCGCGTGGTCGTACTCAATGGAGGTGAGGACCGCCAGGCGGGGCCGGAAATGCAGGAACTTGGGGCGCTTATCAAAGAACGCGGTGTCGTATTCATCCCCCTCCAAAACCACGTAGCCCCCCTGGCCGGTGCGGTAGTTGGAGTTAAAATTGCGGGCGATCCCCCCCACCATGAAGCCCGGGTCCCGGCCCGTGGCCTGGAGCAGCCAGGCAATGAGCGCGGTGGTGGTGGACTTGCCGTGGGTGCCGGCCACCACGATGCTCTGCCGGTCCCCCACCAGGAAGCGGTTCAGGGCCTCGGGCAGGGACAGCCGGGGGAGATTGCGGGCCAGGACGGCCTGGGCCTCGGGGTTCTCCCGGCGGATGACGTTCCCCACCACCACCAGGTCCGGCACCGGCTCCAGGTTCTCCGGCTGATAGCCGTTCAGCACCTTGATTCCCAGCCCCTCCAGGAAGGTGCTCATGGGGGGGTAGGCATGCTCATCGGAGCCGGTAACTAGATACCCCTGCTCCTTCAGGATGCCCGCCAGCGCGGCCATGCCCGTGCCGCAGATGCCCAAGAGGTGAATGTGTTGAGTTGAATTCATTTTTCGATTAATTCATCTTTATCAGTAGACTTGTTTCCTTTTTTTGCTTTGTACTCGCTCTTCAACCTATCTATCTCGCTTGCAAATTTCTTTCTGATTTCGATGTCAGATAAAGGTGACAGAGCATAACCTAATGCATCTGGTTCTTCCCACCATGCATCCATGCCATTCCCTTCAAATTCATTGAAACCTAATGGTCGTAATTCAGTTTCAAGATCATATTCTTTATTACGGTTTGTGCTTTTGTATGGTGTCTCAACTATTGCGATACAGATAATTGGTGTAATCCAAGTTATATCATCACTTTATAAATAATTGATTTTCCACATTGCAACATTAGGTGCGAAGGCATTAACTATTCGCGGTTGCGGCCACTCGTCTTTAGACATTTTAATTTCTCCCTAAATTATTAGTTATTCAATTTCGATATAATCTCTATCAGAAAAGATTTGCTATAAGAGCTTAGCCTTTCAAGTTCTTACTTTTATTCCCCCCCTCCTCTCGGTGGGAGGGGGTTGGGGGGAGGGGGGCGATTTGGCCACATTGCTTTAATCAGCCAAAAGACGCCACCCCCACCCCAGCCCTCCCCCATCAAGGGGGAGGGAGAAAATATTACTGCTAATTGCTAACTTGTGCCCCCATAATCAAGTTCCGAAACCCATCGCCCTCGACGCGGCTTCGTGAAACCGGGGCCTAAAACTCTGGATTTTGGTTTTATCGTCCCGGCCCAGGTGCACCCGGTTGGTGAGCATGATTACCACCTGCCCCGATTCCAGGTCCAGCCAAAAAGAAGTGCCGGTAAACCCCAGGTGGCCCACGCTCCGGGGGGAAAAGAAGCGGCCCATACTGCGCTGGGCTTGATCCTCACCGGGTGTGTCAAATCCCAGGGTGCGGCTGCCGCCGGGGACAGGGGTGAGGAAGAGGCGCACTATTTCCGGGGAAAAAGGCCCTGCCGTCTGTCCCTGATAAGCCCTAGAAAGGGCCGCCAGGAGTTGCCAGACTTCCCCGGCGGTGCCGAAGAGTCCCGCATGCCCGGCCACACCCCCCGCGGCCCAGGCGTTTTCGTCGTGAACCTCCCCCAAGATAGGGCGGCCAGGGATGAGGCCCTCTTCGGTGGCCCCATAGACCCGCGCCTCTCCTTCAGGTTGCCGGCGGGGGCAAAAACCCAGGAGCGGCAGCCCCAGGGGCCGGTAGATTTCCTGGCGGCAAAAGCTGTCCAAATCAAGACCTGCCGCGGACTCCACCACCGCCTGGAGGAGCATGTAGCCCAGATCGCTGTATAAGGTTTGGCTGCCGGGAGGATATTCCAAGGACTCAGCCGCGGCCAGCCGGGCAGCCAGGCCGGGACGCTGTTCCTGGGGAGCGGCGAGTATCGTTTCATAAAAAGGCCGCCAGGCCGGCAAGCCCGCTTGGTGGGCCAGGAGGCTCCGGAGGCTGAGGCCCCCCTTGTCCGGGGGCAGCCATGCCTCCGGCAGGACCTCCCCCAGGGTGGTCTCCGGGGCGATCTTTCCCTGGGCCATCAAGAGCATCAGGGCCAGGGCCGTGGCCAGGGGTTTGGTAAGGGAAGCCAGGTCGAAGACCGTGTCCAGGGTGACGGCCTGGGCTTCCGGCTCCCGGGAGACCCGCCCGGCCGCGCCTTCCCAGAGCTTCTCGCCCCGCAAACCCACTACCGCCGCGGCCGCGGTATAGACGCCCTGTCGCCATCCTGCATCCAGGAGGTTATTAAGAGCATACCAGGGGTTGTTGGCGTTAGAGTCCATGGCTTCAAGAAAAAGTTATTACTCGGGGCAAGAAGTCAGTCGCATTTACTGTCACTCTGAGGCCATGAAGGGGCCGAAGAATCTAGACTCTTCCCTCAGGGCGACAAAAAAGCACTTTATTTATTCTCCGGGCAATAACCATTGAAACATCAATGACCTGTCCCCCCATGGCAATTTGGCTGTCGGGGCCGGTGCGGGCTGAAGCAGCCAACAGAAAAATCCCCCTCTCCCCTTCGAGGGGGGAGAGGGATGGGGTGAGGGGTGGCGCCTTCGGTCCGCCTGCCCTCCTCACCCTTCCCTCTCCCCCCATTGGAGGGAGAGGGAAAAATCTTGAATAAAACTTTAGGGGCGTCCTGGGAAACCAGGACGCCCATATTTATTTCCTTGGTGTTCCTTGGTGTCTTGGTGTCTTTGTGGTTAATGTATTTCTTCAACCCCTCTACCGTTCTCAAGGCTTTTCCAGCGCCAAGGCAATCAGGCGGTCCAACAATTCCGGAAACTCGATGCCCGCGGCCTGGGCCCCCTGGGGAAAGAGGCTGGTGGCGGTCATGCCCGGGATGGTATTGGTTTCCAGGACGTAAATCTGCCCATCTTTGATTTTCATATCCGTGCGGCTGTAACCCCGGCAGGCCAGGGCCTGGTGGGCGGTGATGGCGCAGTGCTGCGCGGCCCGGGTCAGTTCCGGGTCCAGGCGGGCCGGGCAGATTTCCGTGGTGGCCCCGGGCAGGTACTTGGCATCATAGGAGAAAAAGGAGTAGGAGGAGGAGGGCAGAATCTCCACCAAGGGCAGGGCCTGCAGCTTGGCGTTGCCCAGGACCCCTCCGGTCACTTCCGGGCCCTCGATATATTCCTCCACCAACACCCGGTAGTCGTATGCAAAGGCCGCGGCCAGGCCCTCTTCCAGCTCCTGGTGGCTGCGGGCAATGGTGATGCCGATGCTGGAGCCCTCGTTCACGGGTTTGATGACCGCAGGCAGCCCCAGGGTTTCGGTGATCTCCTGGGGACTGGGAGCTCTATCCCGGTTAAAAAACAGGGCATGGGGCACCTTGAGGCCCGCCTGGCGATAGAGGATTTTGCTCAGTTCCTTGTTCATGCCCAAGGCCGAGCCCAGGACGCCGGAACCCTGGTAGGGGACTTCCAGGAGGTCCAGCAGCCCCTGGATGGTGCCGTCTTCTCCCCCCCGGCCGTGCATGATGATCAGGGCCACGTCCAGTTCCCCGGCCTCCTGCACCAGGCGCACCAGCTCATTTGCCGGGTCATAGCGCCGGATGTCGTATTTATCCTTGTTCAGGGCCTGATAGACCTGCTCCCCGCTCTTGAGGGACACTTCCCGTTCCGCGGATTTACCCCCGGCGATCAGGGCCACGCGCATCTTTTTCATTAATCCCTCCGAAGGTTAAGTTGCAGTAGATCCATGGGACTTAAATCCAGGGGGGCGAATATCTTGCCTTCCAGGACCTGGAATTGGCTTTCCAGGGCTGCCAGGCGCTCCCGGGCCTCCGGGGTGCGCCCATAGCGCTCCAGGATGTCGGCAAAGCGCTGGGAGAGCGTCACCACCCGGGTATGGAGCACCCGCTTGTCCGCGTAATTGACCACTTCCGTCTCCCGGGGAGGCTGGGGAGAGGCGGGGTCCGCAGCCAGATAGACGTGTTCCTTGACAATCTGGGCCACCTCGGGATAGCCCATCTCCAGCAGGACGGCCGCGCCCCACTCCGCGTGCTTCTGCCCGTTGTTAAAGCAAGGGGTCTTCCCCAGGTCGTGGAGCAGGGCCCCGGCTTCAATCAGGGGCAGGTGCAAAGGCAAACCGGCCGCCACCAGGGCCTCCCCCAAGAAGATCGCCACCTGGGTCACCCGGAAACTATGCTCCCGGATGTTGGGCAGCATGCCGTGGACGTCCCATAGGGCCAGGCAATCATCTTTGGAGGGAAGTTGGATCATCTTGATTCATCCCCCTGGCTAATGGGGAACTTAAGAAAAGGTCTTGGCAAGCCCGGCTGCTCACCGTGGCAGCGCTTCCTTACTAAATATGGTATCAGTGGTAAAAGTTTAACCTTTTTTCTCCACCAGCACCACCGCGTAGGCGGCGATGCCCTCCCCTTTCCCGGCAAAGCCCATCTGCTCCGTGGTGGTGGCCTTCAAATTGATGTCCTCCGGGGACAAACCCAAAATCGGCGCCAGGTTGGCGATCATCCCGGGGAAGTGGGGCGCCAGCCGGGGGGCTTCGGCGACGATGACCGCGTCCACGTTCACCGGCAGGAAATTTTTGGCTTTGACCACCTCCATGATCTTTTCCAGGAGGATGAGGCTGGAGATATTTTTGTAAGCCGGATCGCTGTCCGGAAAGTGGCGGCCCAGATCCCCCGCGGCCACTGCGCCCAACAGGGCGTCGCCCAGGGCATGGCTCAGGACGTCGGCGTCGGAGTGGCCCGCCAGACCCAGATGGTAAGGGATCTCTACCCCGCCCAGGATCAGGGGGCGTCCGGCCACCAGGCGGTGGGCGTCATAGCCCAGGCCCACCTTCATGCCTGCCGGCTCCGCAGCCAGGGCAGGAGGGCCTCCGCCAATTGCAGATCTTCCGGGGTGGTGATCTTCAGGTTGTGGAGATTCCCTTGAATGACCGCCACCTGCTGCCCCATCTCCTCCACCAGGGAGGCCTCATCAGTGCCGTAAAAGTTGCGGCTGTAGGCCTCGATAAAGGCCCGCCAGAGCAGATCGGCCTGAAACCCCTGGGGGGTCTGAATCTGCCAGATGTCCTTGCGGTCCAGGGTGTGGATCACCTTGCCCTGGGGGTTGACCCTCTTCAGGGTGTCCTGGGCCGGCACCCCCAGGATGGCCACCCCATGGCTGCGCGCGGCCTTGATGACCTTGCGGATCTGCTCCGGCTGCACAAAGGGGCGCACCCCGTCGTGGACCAGGATAATATCCAGGCCATCTTCCTGTTTCAAGGCCTTCAAGGCGTGGTAGACGCTGTCCTGCCGCTCTTTGCCCCCGGGCACCAGGCGGAGCACCTTTTTGCACCCGTATTTGGCGATCACCTCTTCCCGGCAATATTCCAGGTCATCGGCGTGGGCCACCACCGTGACTTCCTGGACTTCCCGGACGTTTTCAAAAACCTCCAGGGTGTGGGCCAAAATGGGTTTGCCGGCCAACAGCAGATAGGGCTTGGCCACCTGGCTTTGCATGCGCAGCCCCACGCCCGCGGCGGCGATGATGGCGGCCACCCTCATGGCTGCGCCTCCAGGGGGCCCTGGCAGGAAACCATCCCGGCCCGGCCGGGCAGGCGGCCCTGCCTGACCGCGGCCACCGGCATCTTCTCCTGGTCTTGTAAGAGTTCCCGGGCCCAGTCCTCCAGCCGGAAGAACTCCACTCCCTCGTCCCGGCAGCCATCCAGCAAAGTCGCAAACTCCTGGCCCAAAGGCCCTCCTTCCACCTCCGCATGCACCGTCAATACCTGGGGAAGATCAGCCTGGGCCAGACGTCCCAAAATTAGGGCGGTGAAGTCCTCGGGCCGGCACCCATGAAAACCCAGCAACTCATCCAGCGTGGGCAGGGTGGTGGGAATTTCCAACACGGGATTTATCTGCTCCTTGAAACGGGGGAAATAGGGGGCATAGCCCCGGGTATCGCTGCCATACAAGAAACCGCCTGCGGCCAATGCGGCCCGGCTGGCGGCGCTGCACTGCCATCCCGGCGCGGCAAAGGCCCGGGCTTCACGCCCCAGGAAGGATGCGAATATCCCCTGGGCCTGGGTCAATTCCCGGGACACCTCCTCCTGGGTCATGGCCAGAAGATGATCATGCCAATGCACATGGTCATAGCCATGGAGTCCCACCTCATGGCCCGCCGCGGCCAGGGCAGCCAAAATCTCTCCTGCCCCCTGGCCGATCAAAGGGGCCGGTAACAAGGTACCATAGAACATGGTCCGGAGTCCATAAATCGCAGGAGCCCGGGTGCGCCACATTTTTTCCAGAAAACCCTGCTGTTTAAAGACCCGGAAGACGGCCCGCCCGGAATTGTCCGGTCCCAGGGCCACAAAAAAAGAGGACTTGATCCCCCGGGGGGCCAGGATCTCCAGAAGGGCCGGAATACCCTTCTGAAACCCCTCCAGGGTGTCCACGTCTATTTTTAATCCCAACCGCGGCGGCAAGATAGCTCCATGTGGTATAGAAAGAGATTGGGGGGTAGACCAGTGATCAGTGGCCATTTTAGGCGCAGAAACCGGTTTGTTTCTGGCCACTGGCCACTTCTAGTCCTTGGTGCCACTCCCAAATTTCTCTTCTCCCCTCGCCTCTTCCAGAAAAGAGTCCAGGGTGATCTTCAGGGAAGTGGTGAGGTCCGTTTTCGGCTCCCACCCCAGAAGTTCCCTGGCTTTGGCGATGGAGGGCTTGCGGCTGGTGATGTCCTGGTAGCCCTGGCCGTAGTAGGCTTCGTGGGGGGTCTCCACGATCTCCGAGTAAACTCCGTCGTCCTGATGGTCCGGGTGCTCCTTAAAGAGGTCCCGGAGCATATGGGCCAACTCCTTTACCGAGGCCTCGTTATCCGGGTTGCCGATGTTGAAGATCTGGCCGTCGGCCACGCCGTTGGGGTTCTCGATGATCTTCATCAGGCAGTCGATGCCGTCTTCCACGTAAGTGAAGCAGCGTTTCTGGAAGCCGCCGTCCACCAGGCGGATGGGGGAACGCTCCAGGAGGTTGAGGATAAATTGGGTCACCACCCGGGAACTCCCCTCCTTGGCGGCGTAGAGGTCGTCCAGCCGGGGGCCGATCCAGTTGAAGGGGCGGATCATGGAGAACTGCAGTTTCCCCTCCTGGCCGTAGGCCCAGATGACCCGGTCCAGGAGCTGCTTGGAGCAGCTGTAGATCCAGCGCTGCTTGTTAATGGGGCCCAACACCAGGGTGCTTTCGTCCTCGGAGAATTCCCCGTCCGGACACATGCCGTACACCTCCGAAGTGGAGGGGAAGATGATGCGGGTGCCGTACTGCACACATTGGCGGACGATGCGCAGGTTCTCTTCAAAGTCCAGCTCAAAGACCCGCAGGGGGTTCTTGACGTAGACCATGGGGGTGGCGATGGCCACCAGGGGCAGGGCCACGTCGCACTTCTTGATGTGGTATTCGATCCACTCCTTGTTGATGGCGATGTCGCCCTCCAGGAAATGGAAGCGGGGGTGGTCCAGGGACTCTCCCAGTTTGTTGGATTGGAGGTCCATGCCGTAGACCTCCCAGTCCTTGGTGTTGAGGATGCGCCGGGTGAGGGCGTTGCCGATGAAGCCGTTGACGCCTAAAATTAAGATATTCATAATTTTCTCTAGGTCACCTCAGTGGAATTACCGGGCAATTCTACCAGAAAAAAAGGGGAAAAGGGAAAAAGGAAGGGGCCGGAAGCAGCCTTACCCTCCTTTTTCCTTTTCCCCTGTTTTCCTTTTCCCCCATTGCTGGTATCGGTACAAGTATCTGGCTAAAGGCCCAATTTCGCCCCCACCAGGTTATTCCAAGTCGCCAGGACCGGCCCCAAAAACTCCGGCTCCCCTTCCCATTGGGCCTGGGTGATGAGAAAGTGCCCCTGGCCCGTGTCCACCAGCAGCCCTTCCCCCGGCAGGGCGGCCGCCACCCGGCCGGGGGTGGCCGCCGGGGTTCCGCGGGCCGCCAGGGCCCGCCCCCACCAGATAAAGAGCTTGCGGCCCTGAAGATAAGTAAAAGCCCCAGGGTAGGGATGGGCCACGGCCCGCACCAGATTATAGATCGCCAGGGCGCTCTTTTGCCAGTCAATCAAGCCGTCTTGGGGACCCCGGCCTCCGAAATAGGAGGCCTGGCTCTGATCCTGGGCTATCTTGGGGGCCGTGCCGGCCCGCAGGGCCGGGTAGATTTCCGTCATCAACTCCCCCGCGGCCGCGGTCATCCGGGCAAAAAGGGTGAGCGCGCTGTCCTCCGGGTTGATGGGCACCCGTTTCTGGGCCACCATTTCCCCCTTGTCGGGTTTTTCCACCATGTAATGGAGGGTCACCCCGGTTTCCGTCTCCCCATGGACCAGGACCCAGTTAACGGGGCAGCGGCCCCGGTAGCGGGGCAGCAGGCTGCCGTGCATATTCAGGGCGCCCAGGCGGGGCAGCTCCAACAGGGGCTTTTTCAACATGTAGCGATAATAGCAGGAGAACAAGAAATCCGGCTCCAGCCGGGCCATGGCCGCCACAAAGGCCGGATCATTGGGGTCCTGGGGCTGGTAGAGCGGCAGGTAATTTTTGAAGGCCAACTCCCGCACCGAGGAAAACCAGATATTCTCCCGGGGGTCGTCCCCGTGGGTGACCACGGCCACGATCTCATCCCCGAAAACGCGGCAATGCTCCATCAGGGCCTGGAGACAGACATAACCGATATTGTGGTAACCCATGAAGATGAGTCGCATTTTCCTCCCACAAATATTCAACTTCGCCAGGTTAGGCGTTGGTATCCGTCATGCAAACCCCTTTTCCTGGAGAAATGCCTCGGTTCTTTTAATGAATTGTTCTGCTTTTTCCCGTAAATCCGCCACTTCAGTTTCCGAAATACCGCTCATATATTCATAGTCGCTGATTTGCCGCTTTTCAAAGGCCCGATGTAGCGATTGATGCATTTCTTTGGGAAGGATTCCAGATTTGATGAAAAACTCGCCGAACGCAGCAATCGCGGCCCGATGGCTCGAGAAAGTCTTCCCTTGACTCAGGAGCAGGGCTTCGGTGCCATAAAACATGGCATAATAAAGGCGGGAGACCGCAGAATCAAAATCGCCATTCTGCTGCAACAGTTTGGCAGAGGCCAAATAACGCCGGGCCTTGGACAGCATCCCCTTAATTTCTTCGGCCACGGTCACAGGCGCACCCCTTCCCGCCGCACATTTTCAAAGAGGGGGCTCTTCCTTACCCTGAGCCACTCTTCAGGCACCGGGAAAGTAGCTATAAGGACATTGTGTTCCAGGCAAATGTCCGCCACGCCATCGCTGATCCGGTCAATTTCCTGGCCTGGTTTGACCTCTCCCTCCAGGGCGATGAGGACATCCACGTCCGAATCCTGGTGAAAATCTCCCCGGGCATAAGAGCCATAAAGATAAATACCTCGCAGACGCTCCCCATAAATCTTCTCCAGATAATCCCGCAACTCTTTCAATGCCTGTTGGGCGGCTTCGGGGATTTGGCGGAGGGACATGGATTAATAGTCCTTTAACTTCCAGCTGGATGGTAAAGCTATTTTTTCATGGAGGCAAACTCTGTTCGCCCCGGCTAATGGGCGAACGCAAGGTTCGCCCCTACATTTCAGTGCCTTTTTGACTGCAACTTGGTAAAAGTATGTTTTTAACTTTTAACCTTGAACTTTAAACTTTGAACTACTAGTCCCTGGCCCCCGGCCCCTGGCCCCTCCCGCCAATCTCCTGCCTGATCACAAACCTTGGCCGCCCCCGCACCTCCCGGTAGATGCGGCCCACGTACTCCCCCACCAGGGCCAGGGCAAAGGTGTTCAGGCCCACGAAGACAAAGAGGATGGCAAAGAGGGTAAAGACCCCTTCTACCTCCGGGCCCACCAAGAGGCGGCGCAGAAAGAGGAAAGCCCCGAAACCCAGGCCCAGCAGGGCAATGCAGATCCCCAGGACCCCCACCATATGGATGGGAAAGTTGGAGAATCCGGTCATGAAGTCCACGTTGAGGCGCAGGAGCTTGATGAGGCTGTACTTCGACTGGCCCCGCTCCCTCTCCGCGTGGCCCACCGGGATTTCCGCCACCCGCCGGGAAAAGAGATTGGCCAGGGCCGGTATGAAGCTGGAGGTCTCGTGGCATTGGTTGATGCTGTCCACCACCTCCCGGCGGTAAGCCCGGAGCATGCAGCCGTAATCCCGGAGCTTCACCCCGGTGACCCGGGACATCACCTGGTTGATGAGAAAGGAGGGAAATTTGCGGAAGAGGGAGTCCTGCCGGTTTTCCCGCCAGCCCCCCACGGTATCAAAGCCTTCCTCGATCTTGGCCACCAATTTGGGGATCTCTTCCGGGGGGTTTTGCAGGTCCGCATCCAAGGTGACCAGCACCTGACCCCGGGAGGCCTGGAAACCCGCGAAAATGGCCTGGTGCTGGCCGAAATTGCGGTGGAACTGCAGGGCCCGGATGACCTGGGGGTGCTGCTGGTGGAGTTGGGTCAGCAGCTCCCAGGAGCGGTCCGACGAGCCGTCGTCCACGAAGATGATCTCATAGGGACGGTCCATGGCCCCGAGGGTGGCAACCAGACGCTCCCCCAACTCCTCCAGGTTTTCCTCTTCATTAAAGACGGGGATGACCACCGAGATGTAGGGGGCCTTGGATGGCACGTTCAAGGGCATGACCTGAGTGGTCATAAGTATATCGTCCCTTCAGGGCTAAAGATATTAAAAAGATTATCTGCTTCTTTCCCTTAAGGAGCAGGCCGGAGTCCGATAAGAGATGGTAAGGGGGCAACTTCCATCATTGCCGAAAGGGTCGAAAGAGTAAAAACGCGACCATCTGTGTCTCGGACCACCGGTCCCAAAGCATCATTGACTCTCGCCCAACCGATACCGCCAAGAACCGCGAGCAGCGGGATTCCACCTAATCGGTTCGACTCTCCCCGCAGCTTCGCAAAGCGAAGCGCCTTGTCTCGAGCCGTGCCTCCGTCATTTGTTCCTTTACATTCAAGTATTGCCCGGAGCGTATCTGAATTATCGAACACCACAAAGTCTGGCGCTGGTGTAACTCGGACCTCAAAGCGCTCAGCAACTTCCCCCTGATTGGCACTGCCCGTGCGTATATAGGGAACACCATTTTCTTTAAAAAGTGCTTCTACCGCATCCTCAATCAGATCGCCCCGCTTTTTGGAGGTGGCATCCAATATCTGCCGGAAGGCTCCGCCATAGTGGCGCTGATGTAAAAATAGCGAAAATGGCACTCCATTGGAAGCGAAGAGGCTTACACTCGGCCAACCATTTTCGGTGTCCGCTTTTGCTTGCTTGCTGATAAGATCACCAGGCGGCACACCGAAAAGAGCACCATCAATGACCTGGGAAATAGTTTCCGACTTTTAATAAATATCCCAGTTCTGTCCGGTTAACTGATTAAAAAAGGCCCGAAAACTCCTGAGAATCTGTTAAAATGGGTTTGGCGTAACTCACTAAACAGACAGGAGATTCC
>JAGVAH010000162.1 GCA_020060385.1 Syntrophobacterales bacterium
CAGGGCCCCGGTCACCCCGGTCCCGGCCGCGGCCAGGCCCGCGAGGCCCACCGCGGTCACGAACTCCCTGCGGGTCAGGTCAGTGCCTTTAGTCTTCTGACTCATACAAGCCTCCTTTGGCTATGCGTCTCATCTCATATTCTGTTTATGAAAGATTTTGGTTAAGTTTCATTAGAACATCTTTTAAGTCCAATGCTGTTCACTTAAGCGTGTCGAGAGGAAAGGAAGTCATTTTCCTTGCCATTCTGAGGGAGCCGGAGGCGACCGAAGAATCTCTAACTTCTTGGGAAAACAGAGATTCTTCACTTCGCTGCGCTCCGTTCAGAATGACATAACGTAGGGTGGGCACTGCCCACCGATTCCTTTAACGCTTAAGTGAACCGTATTGCTTTTAAGTCCCCCTTTTCTAAAGGGGGATTTAGGGGGATTCTCAGGCGCTTATATAATCCCCCCTGCCCCCCTTTTGAAAAGGGGGAAAAGAACCTGAACTTAAGTCTTAGTTAGGCATCTATCCCCGATATCTATCCCTAAATCAGCATCCGCCCCGGGCGGGAGCGGGATTCGTTCTCACTATAAACCCGGATGGCCCGCAGTCCCGATACCGGGCATTCATGTTCGCACATGCCGCAGCCGGTACACCGGGCCGCGTCCACAAAGGGACGCAGCAGGCGCACCACTATATCCACCTTGCCCCCTGCGGCCGCGAGTTCTTCTCCGGTCAGGGGGCGCTCCAGGATCAGCCCCACTCCGGCCAGGCCGGTGATCCGCCGCAATCCCGCGTCCGGCGCGCCGCGGGGCCGCAGGTAGAAGTCCCCGCTGATTAAGTTGGTATGGGCGGGGAAAGCGGCCTCCAGGACCACCGTCTGCCCCTGCACCCGGGCCGGCAGCCCCTCCCCCTCCCGGATGGTCTCAAACACGGTGCGGGTGAAGATGGCCTTGGGGCTCACCGGGCACAATTCATGACAGACCAGGCAGGGCCGGTCCATGGCCCAGGGCAAGCAGCGGCCCCGGTCCACAAAGGCTGTGCCCATGCGGATGGGCCCCTGGTGGGCGAACTCTCCCAGGCCCTGCTTCTCCTCCAGGCTCAAGGGGCGGATGGCCGCGGTGGGGCAGACCTGGCCGCAGGCGATGCAGTTGGGCAGGCAGCCGCTCATACCGAGGCGGTAGTTGACCGCCGGGGTCCACAGGCCCTCGATGCCCGCCTCTAAGAGCGCGGGCTGGATGATGTTCCCGGGGCAGATGCGCATGCATTGGCCGCACCTTAAGCAGCGGGCCAGGAAGCGCTCTTCGTCCAGGGCCCCCGGGGGCCGGATGAGATGGGGGTTACGGTTGGCCCCGGCCAGGCCGCCGATCCCCCACATGGAGGTGAGGAGCAGCCCGGTGCCGGCCACCACAAAACCCCGGCGGGAGAGATCCGGCAACCCCGCCTCCCCCGCGGCCGAGGGTTTGGTTGCAAAGGTGAGGCGGTCCGCAGGGCAGCGGTCCATACAGTTGAAGCACAAGACACACTCGCCGCCGATGATTTTACCCGAAGGCCGGCAGGCCCCTTCGCAGTAATGCTCGCAGATGCGGCAGTCCCCGCACCTGTCCGTGGTCTTGCCCAGGCGCCAGGGGGTGAAGCGGCTCAACAGGCCGAAGAGCGCGCCCAGGGGGCAGACGAAACGGCAGAAGAAGCGGGGCAGGACCAGGTTCAGGCCCACTATCCCCAGGAACAGGAACCCCAGGAGCCAGGCCGAGACATAAGAGCGGGGCGCGTCGCTTAGCACGCCCAGGGGGTTGTCGGCCAGGGGGGCCAGGGCCAGGTTGACGCTGCGGTGGATCAGGGGCAGGGGATCGAAAATCCCGGTCTGCACCGAACCCATGAGGGCCAGGGCCAGGAGGAAGAGCAGGAGATAGTATTTCACGGCCTGGGCCCGGCGGTGGCCATTGGCCTCCACCCGCCCTTCCGTCCCCTTCCCCAGCCTGCCCAGCCAGCCGGTAAACTGGTTGATGGCCCCCAGGGGGCAGGCAAAACCGCAGAAGAAACGGCCCACAAACAGGGTGAGGGCGATGGTCACCAGGGCCCAGGCGAGGTTTTTGTAGAGGGTGCCGGTGGCCAGGACCGTGGCCAGGGCGGTGAGGGGGTCCAGCTCCAAGATCCAGTTGATGGGCCAGCCCCGCAATTGCCACCAATGCGCGCCCAGGGTGGCGGTGACGCAAAACCACAGGAAGAGGGCCAGGAAGAAGATTTGGCTGAGGCGGCGGACGGTGACGATGCGCATAAGCGGGTGCCCGATACCTAAGCCTTAGTGTCCAGGAGCACCGGCTTGAGGGCCTGATAATCCGCCACTCCCGCGCCCGCTTGGGCCGCCATCTGGATGTAGGGCACCTCCCCCAGAGTCCGCCCCAACAGTTCCACTCCCACCGCGTCCGCGGCCACGGGGTCGGTGGAGACCACCATGGTGCCCGTGTCCTTCAGATCGGACAGGGAGCCGCCGGTGGGGCCGTTGGTCATCATGGTGACGGTGCCGTCCAGGACGCACAGCGTGGGCTTCAGCAGTTGCGCCAGCTCGGTGATGATGCCGTTGATGTCCTGGTGGAAGACGTTGCGCCGCCCCCCCAGAAAGCCGTAAAGGTTCTTCAAGGTCAGGGAGGCCCCGGCCCGTTGGTGATCCTTGACCGGGGAGATGACCATGACTTTGGTTACTCCTTGGAAGACTCCGGCCATAACTGGCCATTGCTGGATGAGCCTGCCCCCGGGCAGGCTTAAGGGGGCAAAGAGGGCCCCCCGGGGGGGGATGATCCGGGAGCCGCTGGACCGGGCCGCCTGGGCCATTCCGGAGATCTCGAAGCAACTGTCCGGATTGTTGATGGGATTGTCGGTAATCAGCACCTGGGCCGCGCCG
Organism: Syntrophobacterales bacterium; assembly: GCA_020060385.1. Lineage (GTDB taxonomy): Bacteria > Desulfobacterota > Desulfobaccia > Desulfobaccales > 0-14-0-80-60-11 > SURF-52. The sequence goes on from JAGVAH010000162.1 coordinate 2,886, forward strand.
GCCTTAAAGCACAGGCCCGCCACCGCGGCCAGGGTCTCCGGGTGGGTGGTGGCCCCCAGGGAGGCGGGGGTGGCGAACGCGGCGTTGACCTTGAGGAGGACCCGGTCGCCCTTCTGGACAAAGACCTCCATCCCCCCCAGGGCCTTCACGCCCCGCTCCACCATCAGCGCTCGGTCCGTGCCCCGGACGATGGCCATTTTTGCGGCCCCCGGGGCCTTGGCGGCGTAATCCCCCAACCCGGTGAGGGCTTTCTGGCCCTCGGAAGGCGGGGGGCCTTTGGCGTCATAAAGGACGTAACTCAGGCCGCCCGCGGCCAGGGCCAGGGCGGAGGCGTAGCCCACCCGCTTGAGGAAATCCCGGCGGGTTATATCCCCGGTTTCTGGGGCAGCGTCTTTGGGCCTGGATGACAATTAATTTCCTCTGACCGCTTCTACAGTTGCTAAGTCCCCCTTTCCTAAAGGGGGATTTAGGGGGATTATCCAGCGCTTATTAATCCTGCCCTGACCCCCCTTTAGGAAAGGGGGGAAAAGTCGCACACTACCAAGCCCAAGCCTCTGCAAAAAACCTCTCACCTGTCATTCTGGGGGAGCGGAGCGACCGAAGAATCTAGATCCTTCGCTGCGCTCAGGATGACAAATTGGTTGTTAGCAGAAGCAGTTAATCAACAGCTCCTTTTGGTGGCTGCAGGCTTTAGCCTGCGATAGCATAGGCTGGAAAGCCTGGGCCCCTTCGTCCGGGGGCCGGTTCACGGCTTTTCCCGGAGTTTGGACCGCAATTTGCCCGCCAGATCCAGGGCCGCGGCCAGGGAGGTGGCGTCATGCACCCCGGCCAGGGTCCGCCCCTGGACCAAGACCATTTCAAAGGAGTTGTCCAGGACGAAAGCCGCGGTATCCGCCGGCACCTCCGGGGCCTGGACCTTCTGGTAACCGTTGGCCGCCAAAAAATCCAAATAACGCTGGGCCTCTTTCTGGGCCGCTTCCGGGGTATCCTTGGTGGCGATAAAGGCCGTGGCCTTGCCGCTCTTCATGGTGTATTCCCCGGTGAGCATATTATTTAACCCCTCACACCCGAAGGAATCGGCGGTGCAAAGACGCACCGTATCCGGGGCCAGGCCCTCCTGGGGAAAGGGCGCGGCCAGGACCGGCGCCTCTCCCTTTTCCCCGGGAATTTTGGTTAGGAGGACCTTGGCGTAAGCCTCCAGGGAGTTTTGCAGCCCGGGAGCGGCCCGGTCCGCCACGATCTCCACGTAAAACCGCCCCTGGGTGAAGAACAGAGCGTTGGCCGTGGCATAGGCATTGGCGGTCAGGGGGATACTGGGGGAACCGGGGCGGCGTTGGCCGCTGAACACGGCAAAGGCGTTAGGGGCGGCGCCCATGTCGTAGAGAAAGACCTCCACTTGCCCCTCCGCCGGGGCTGCCAGCGCGAACCTGCGGCAGGACATTTCTTTGAAACCCGCGGATAGATAGAGCTCGGCCTTGCCGTCGATCTTTTCGGAGAGGTTTTCCGGGCCGAAGCTCTCCACCGGGGCCAGGGACGCAAAGCCCTCAACCTCGGGGAGGAGCGCGGCCGTGGCCTTGGGGGCGGCACCGGCCGCGGCCTGGGGCCGGCCCTGCACAGGCGCGCGCAGGGCCGCGGTCACCGCGGGATTGAAGCGGGACTGCTGCACCAGCAGCCAGAGGGTGATCAGGCCCAGGAGGGCGAGAATGCCGTAGCCGATCAACTTCTGGGTGGGCCCCACCTTGGGTTTAGCCCGGGCCATAAATCTTCCCCGGCGCCCCTCTATTTACCGATCTTCTGCTGTCGGTTCAGATCGTAGATGGGGGTGACTTTGCGGTCCTGGCCCAGGACTTTTTCCGGAGATGGGCCCACAAGTTCCCCGTTCACCTGAATGAAGCGCAATTCCGCGCCCACCCCGCAGCCCGTGGTGCAGGCCTTATCCAGCTTCGATTTGACGTCGCCGTATTGCGGTTCCGTCTTGCTCTTGTGGAATTTCTGCCGCCACTCGATCCATTCCCTGGGGGTCAGGTTGCTCTGATCGATAAAGACATAATAGACCACTTTATCCGGGCAATCCTCCTCCAGGTAGACGGTAAACTCCGCGGGCTTTCCCTGGCTGCCCGGCCCGGCCATCTGCGTCTTTTGGTCCGCCTCCATGAGCCAGGCCGTGGGACATTTACGGGTGGCCAAAAAGGCCTTTACCGGACCGTAAATGAAGTTCGGATGCATTTCATCGGCCACGAAATTGCCGGCCAGGAATTTGGCGGTGGGCGTGAAGGCCACTAGGCCGTTGGCTTGCCGCAGGGCCGCGGCTTTCTGGCTGGCTGCCAGGACTCCGGGGGCAGGGCCCACCAGGAACAGAAACCCCAAGACTAACGGCAGTAGACGTAGCATACCCTCTCCTTCCTGACTGCGGGGCGTGTAAGGTTTGGAGGTACCCGGACCAGGTTCATGGCAGTGAAGAGACTCAGTGGCGAGGGGCCGGGGCCAAAGGGGTGGGGTCAACCATGGAGAAGTCTCCTACAAATAATTATGTACAAGTTTCTCCCAAACTTGCAAGTACCTCGGTTCAATCTCTTACAAATAATAAGTTCGACTTCTTGAGAAGCAAGTCTCCACATTGAGACATCTTTACGGCACAGATTGCAGAGCGGGCGCCGCTGGCAGCCTATTTTATTGAAAAATATTGGAAAATAGCGGAAACTAAAGCGCACCCCCCGGTCTTGGGGTGAACTTCATTGACAGAGGAGAGCTGATGCTACGGAAATTGACGGCAGTCCTGGGGGTTATGCTTCTGGCGGCGCCGGCCCTGGCCGCGGAAGTACAAGAACTTAAGACCCCCAAAGACAAAATAAGCTACGGCATCGGGGTGGGCATGGCCAAAAACCTCAAACGCCAGGGGATCGAAGTCGACACGGAGGCAATGGTCAAAGGCTTGCGGGACGAGCTGGGGGGCGCCAAGCTCCTCATGACCGACGCAGAACTCCAGGCCACCATGGGCCAGTTTCAGAAGGAGATGCGCCAGAAGCTGATGGACGCCAGGAAGAAGGCGGCCGCGGACAACCAGAAAGAGGGGGCGGACTTCCTGGCGGCAAACCAGAAGAAAAAGGGCGTGGTGACGAGGCCCAGCGGCCTCCAGTACAAGATTCTCGCTGCGGCCAAAGGGAAGAAACCCAAGGAAACCGACGCGGTGGAGGTCAATTACCGGGGCACCCTGATCAACGGCAAAGAGTTCGACAGCTCCTATCGCCGGGGCCAACCCGCGACCTTAAAGGTCAAAGAGATCATCCCCGGTTGGCGGGAAGCGCTAATGCTCATGCCGGTGGGCTCCAAGTGGCAAATCGTCATCCCCCCCAAGCTGGCTTACGGCGAGCGGGGAGCCGGTGAAGATATCGGCCCCAACGCCACGCTGATCTTTGAGGTGGAACTCCTGGCCATCAAATGAGCGTTGACTAATATCGGGAGGTGGGAATAACTTAAATAATTTTAATCCTCCCAATTCCCTCTCCCCGGCTGGAGGAGGAGGGGAGAATGGTTCCGGAGGTAGAGGCCACCCCGTCACCCGAGATATTACCCCCACCCCAGGGCGGACAGCCGGGTCCGCCCCTACACCCGGTGATGCAGGTCCAGGCGCACCTGCCGGTCGCCGCAGACCTCTTTGACCATCTCCTGCACCAGATGCAGTTCCCTGGGGGTGTGGATGATGCCGGCCACGGTGATTATCCCCTCCTCAAAGCCCACCTCCAGGGTGGGGATGAGCACCCGGGGGTCGGTGGCCACCCTGGCTTTCAGGCGATGGGCCAGGGCCATGTCCCCTAGAGCCTCCCGGGCTTCCGGGGTGGCCCGGCGGTCCTTGTCTTCCAGGGCCTCGGCCAGCATCTCCGCCACCTGCTCATAGGCGAGGCTACCGGTGTTTAGGGTCAGGTCGTAGATGTCTTCTTCGGCCCAATCCCCGCCGTAATTGGCCTTGACGTAGCAGGCCCGGTCGCCGTCCACCTTGGTAATGAGCCGCTGGGCCGCCTCCCGGCTCAAACTCTCACGGATCATGATGCGCTCCAGACGCACCTCCAGGGGGGCCAGCAGCCTCACCCGCAGGCAAAAAGGCACCCCCTGGAGGAGAAAAGAGCCGCCCCGGCCGATGATCACCACCCGGTCGGCCGCGGCGTACTCCAGGATCAGGGCCTCCACCTGGGCCACGTAGCCCCGGTATTGCCAATCATGCCGCTCCCAGAAGGTGGGGCAGACTTCGTCCACTTCCCGGGCCACCCGCCCCCAGCGTTGGCCCCCTTTCTCCAGGTCCTGAAAGAGCCGTTCCTTGTCCACGTAGGCGTAGCCCAGACGCTGGGCCACCAGGCGGCCGATCTCCCGGCCGCCGCTGCCGTATTCCCGGGAAATAGTCAGAATCGCCATTCTCTCCCCTTTCGCCGCTCTCCCACCGCGATCACTAACCGCTTTGGGGCGGGTCTGATTCCTTGGCCTCGGCCTTGCGAAATACCAACCAGATCCATAGCTTGCCCACCAAAATCACCCCTGCCGCAAAGACCGCCTCCATGACGTAGGTGAACCAGTGGGGGAGCCGGAGCCAGCCCGCCACCAGGGGGTCGGTGAAGATCAGTTCCCCGGACACCTTCCCCAAGACCGCGGCCCCGAGATAGATAATGATGGGATAACGGTCCATGAGCATGGACAGCAGGTTGCTGGTGAAGACCACGAAGGGGATGGACAGGGCCAGGCCGAAGATCAGGAGAAAAAGGTTGCCATGGGACGCCCCGGCCACGGCCAGGACGTTGTCGGTGCTCATGGTGATGTCGGCGATGACGATGAGCCACATGGCCTGCCACAGGGTCTTGGCCTCTTTGCCCCCTTCCTGCTCCGGCGCGCCCTCCAGGAAGAGCTTCACCGCGATCCAGGCAATGAGCAGCCCGCCCACAAGTTTGACCAAGGGTATATTCAACAATTTGGCCACGAAGAAGGTGAGGACCACCCGCAGGAGCACCGCGGCCCCCGCGCCCACGAAAATACCCACCTGTCTCTGGGTGCGGGGCAGGGAGCGCACCGCCATGGCAATGACCACGGCGTTGTCCCCGGCCAGGATGAGGTCAATGATGACGATATTAAAGATGCCGACGCAAAAGGCCCAGTCAAGCTTGTCCAGTCCCCAGGCAGCCAGGTCCATGGTTTACTCCCTAAATATTGGCATTACCGGGCATTCAATTCCCGCCGCAAGGCCGCCATGCGCCCCTGGGGTCGCCGGCCGGGCCCGCTGGTGGGGCGCGAAGGTTTGCACGCGGGGCTTGAAGGGGTTGAGGTCCCAGTCGGCGGACAGGAACGGCGTCCCCCCGGCCAGGAAGAGGACCCCAAATATGCTGATCTTTTTCACTGGGATATCCTTCGTCACCCAGGTTCACCGCCTCCCCTCTGGAGGAGGAGGCCGGACTAACAGCAGGGGTTCCTGCCCGGGACCTGAAATTCTTCCCGGGCATCTTCCTGAGTCATGAATCGTCATTGTATCAAAATTCCAGGGGGAAACCCGGGTTTTAGCCCAGGGGGGCCGGAAAAAGTGAAAATAAGCTCCACTCATCCATAATTATCCTAAAACGGGACTCCGGCCGAAAAGAAAGATAGACAAAATTTGTGCAATCCGGTTGCATAATCAAAAATTTCTGTAAAAATTATTTCAATAAAAATTTTAAAAACCCCGAAACTTGGAAAAGCGCCAACCTCTCCCTAAATTTCCCTGAAGCGGAAGGGGACTCAAGATTTACAGCTCATGGCTCACACTGGCCCCCTTGGTCTGGGCCTTTTTAGGGGGGCTATTTCTCCAAACCCCGGTGATTGTCCCTTGCCGCTCCTTGAGAGATCTCCGGGCCTTTGCCGTGACCCCCGCGCCCAACCGCCTGCGAAGGCATTAACCTCACGATTTAATTCTAAATAAAGGGCAAAGACCATGAAAAGATTGTCAGGAAGGCTAGGTCTATGGTTGCTGGTCGGGCTTTTAGCGACCTCGCTGCTGGCCGTCAGCGGCGCCTGGGCCAAGCCCACCACCCCACAGCAGGCCCGCACCGCGGTGCTCAACTGGCTCGGCCTGGACGCCCTGCCCCTGGGCGCGGCCCTGGGCCGGCAGATCAAGGAAGTCCAAACCTTCTATCATGAGGGCGCGGCCGCCTATTACGTGGTGTATCTAAACCCTTCTGGAATGGTCTTTCTGCCCGCGGACGACTTGGTGGAGCCCATCATCGGCTTCCTGCCCGAGGGTGTCTATGACCCCTCCCCCGCCAATCCCCTGGGGGCTTTGGTCAGCCAGGATATTCCCGGACGGGTCCTCCAGGCCCAGGCCCAGGAGGCCAAGGGGGTGGAGGCCCTGGCCCCTGAATCCCCCCAGATCAAGGCCCAGCGCAAGTGGGACTTGCTGACCCAGACCACTAGCCTCAAGGCCTCGGAGTTCGGCGTCAGCAGCATCTCCGACGTACGGGTGGCCTCCTTCGTCCAGAGCCGGTGGTCCCAAACCACGGTGAGCGGCAGCGCCTGTTACAATTACTACACCCCTCCCAATAGTGCCGGGAGCGCCAGCAATTACCCCTGCGGCTGCGTGGCCACGGCCATGTCCCAGCTCATGCGCTACTGGCAATACCCCTCTGCCGGGATCGGCGTCAATGGCTTTTACATCAAATATTCTGGCTCATGGCATTATCATTATACCCGAGGCGGCGACGGCTCTGGCGGGGCTTATTCCTGGGGTAATATGGTCTTGGTTCCCAATGCCAGCACCAGTGCCACCCAGCGAGCCGCCATCGGCGCCCTTACCTACGATGCCGGCCTGTCGGTGAATATGCAGTATACAGCCAGTGGTTCGGGAACTGACACCCTCCAGGCTGCAGACGCTCTCGTCAACACCTTCCAATACGCCAATGCCAAAAAAGGCTATAACTCCGGGAGCAACCTCCCGGAAACCAATCGCAATGCCATGGTCAACCCCAATCTGCACGCCCGATATCCCATCCTCTTCGGCATTACCGGCGATCCTGGTGGCCACGCCATTGTCTGCGACGGCTACGGCTACAACGCCTCCACCATGTACCACCATCTCAATATGGGTTGGGCGAATTCGCTAAGTTCGGACGCCTGGTACAACTTACCCACTATTGACCCGCCCCAAGGGACCTTTACCAGCGTCTATAAATGCGTTTATAACGTCTATCCCACCGGTTCCGGAGAGATCATCGCCGGGAGAGTGACCAATGCCGGCGGCACTCCCCTGAGCGGCGCCACGGTGACCGCCGCCAGCGGGGGCAGCACCTATAATGCCCTGGCCCCAACCACTGGCAGCGGCGTCTATGCCATCCCCAAGGTCCCCTCCGGCACCACTTTTACGGTCACCGCCAGCCTGGGGGGGTATGACTCCTCCTCCCGGTCGGTGACCACGGGCACCAGCATCAATAACACCACCACCACCGGAAATAAGTCGGACATCAACTTTACCCTTAACCTCCCGGCCATCACCCTGAACCAGGCCCTGGACAACACCCGGCTCAGTTTCAACACCAGCGGCAACGCCAACTGGCACGGGGAGAGCGCCACCTGGTACTACGGCGGCAGCGCCGCCCAGAGCGGGGCCATCGCCCATAGCCAATACACCGACTTGCAGACCACCGTGGTGGGCCCCGGCACCCTTTCTTTCTATTGGAAGGTCTCCAGCGAATCCGGCTATGACTTCCTGGATCTCTATATCGATGCCACCAACACCAATTGGATCAGCGGCGAGATGGGTTGGCTGCAAATGACCGTCAGCATCCCCCCGGGCATCCATACCGTCACCTGGCGGTACAGCAAGGATACTAATACCGTTTCCGGCTCCGACTGCGGCTGGGTGGATAAGGTGGTCTATACCCGGAGCGGCCTAGCGCCGATACTCCCCCTCCTCCTTGAATGAGGAAGCCGGGGGGCCAGCAACCTGCTGGGATTCCCCAACCCCAGGCCGGGCCCGGGCCCGGCCTTTTTTATCTGCCAAGCATCGCCTCGAGGAAGGCGTTGAGACCTCTGTGAAAACCTTATTCCTGGTCAGGCTGAGGGAGCGAACCCACCGAAGATCCTCATAAATCCGAGATCCTGCCCTTTCCTCAGGATGACAGAATGGTTTGGAGCAGAGGACTTGAGTGCCTGGAAAGTTATGAAACCTCTACAAAATGCCGAATAATCAATATGAACCCCTCTGGCCGTCTTCTTATCCCCACCCTTGCGGAAGGAGGATGGGGGTGATTATTCTGGTCATGCCTCAACCTTATCCCCCTCCTCCAACCCCCGCCGCCAAGGGAGGGGGAGTTATCATGGCCCTTGAGTAAGGTATGTCCAGGATACTTCAATACTTGGGGCGATACGAAGTTCCCCTGACAAACAATTCTTTGTTTGCCGGCGAAATGGTATAATTGGCTAATATTCTAACTTCCTCCCTTAAATGCGGGAAATGAGGTCTCCAGCCATGAAAAGGCGGTCAGGGATTCTGGCTGTTGGGCTGGCCATCTGGCTTTTAGCAGCCGCGCTGCTGGCCGTCAGCGGCGCCTGGGCCAAGCCCACCACTCCGGAGCAGGCCCGGACCCTGGTCCTGAACTGGCTCGGCCTGGACGCCGCGCCTCTGGGCGCGCGCCTGGGCCGGCAGATCAAGCAAGTCCAAACCTTCTATTATGAAGGCGCGCCAGCCTATTATGTGGTCGACCTGAAACCCCAGGGACTGGTCTTGGTGCCGGCTGACAACCTGGTGGAGCCCATCATCGCCTTCCTGCCGTCAGGAAAATTTGACCCCTCCCCCGCCAACCCCCTGGGGGCCCTAGTGAGCCGGGATCTTCCGGGGCGGATCCTTAAGGCCCGGGCTTTGGAGGCCAAGGGTCTGGAGTCCTTGGCCCCTGGCAATCGCCACCTCAAGGCCCGGCACAAGTGGAACTGGCTGTCGAAAAAACCCGCCGCCGCCACGGAGGCTACGGAGCTTGGAGTAAGCGGGGTCTCCGACGTGCGGGTGGCCCCCTTTGTCCAGAGCCGCTGGTCCCAAGATACGGTGAACGGCCAGGCCTGCTACAATTACTACACCCCCCCTTATGCTGCTGGCAACGCCAACAACTATGTCTGCGGCTGCGTGGCCACCGCCATGGCCCAGTTGATGCGCTTCTGGCAGCATCCCGCGGTTGGAATTGGACAGGTCTATTGTACTTACTATGTCACCAATGGAATCCCTCAAGTTACTAAAACCTATCATGCTTATACCCGGGGCGGCGATGGTTACGGCGGGGCCTATGACTGGGCCAACATGGTGTTGGACCCTGAAAACTCCGGAGTCGACGAGACCCAGCGGCAGGCCATCGGCGCCCTCACCTGGGACGCGGGCCTCTCGGTCCGTATGGAATATGCCGCTGCTGGCTCCGGCGCCTATATGGAATATGTGGGGCCGGCCCTCACCGGCACCTTCGGATATAGTAACGCCAAATACGGGGAAAGCTGGCCCGGCGACCTCCCCACGGACAACCGCAATGCCATGGTGAACGCCAACCTGCACGCCGGGTACCCCGTTATCCTGGGAATTTATGGGTACCTGCCGGGGGGCCATGCCATCATTTGCGACGGTTACGGCTACAATGCTTCCTCCACCATGTACCACCATCTTAACTTGGGGTGGGCCGGCAGTGACGACGCCTGGTATAATTTGCCCACGGTTGACACCTCCATAGGCACTTTCACCACTTTCGATTCCTGTGTCTATAACGTCTATAAACCCGGAACGGGGTCCGGTGCCGGGGAGATCATCGCCGGCCGGGTGACGGATGCCGGCGGCAGCCCTTTAAGCGGGGTCACGGTGAGCGCCACCGGGGGCTACTCCACCACCACCAACGCCAACGGCATCTATGCCCTGGCCCAGGTGCCCGCCGGCACCACTTATACGGTCAGCGCCAGCAAGACCGGATATACCTTCACCTCCCAGACGGTGGCCACCGGTTCCAGCACCGATGGCACCACCACCACCGGCAATAAGTGGGGCATAGACTTTGCGGGCACCGGGTCCCCCGTCATCACCCTGAACCAGGCCCTGGACAACACCCGCCTGAGCTTCAACACCAGCGGCAGCGCCAACTGGTCCGGGGAAAGCACCACCTCCTACTACGGCGGCAGCGCCGCCCAAAGCGGCGCCATCACCCATGGCCAATACACCCAGTTGCAGACCACCGTGGTGGGCCCCGGCACCCTCTCCTTCTATTGGCAGGTCTCCAGCCAGGCCGACTATGACTCCCTGGAGGCGTACATCGATTCCACCTGCACCAATCGGATCAGCGGCGAGGTGGATTGGACCAAGGTGACCCTAACCATCACCGAAGGCATCCATACCGTCACCTGGAAGTACAGCAAGAATGGCTCTGTCAGTTCCGGCTCCGACTGCGGCTGGGTGGATCAGGTGGTCTATACCCGGAAGGCCGATATAGCCCCGGTGCTCCCCCTTCTCCTTTATTAAAGCGATACTCCCTGGGTAAGGGCGCACCCCGTGCGTCCTCAGGTTGAAGGCGGACCTGCGGGTCCGCCTTGCCTTTTCCAGGGCCCTTACGGGGGCCCCTTGCCAGCTCCGACCTTGTGCAATTTTTAACTTTCTTTGTCTATACATTAAAAATTATAAAAAGTGCTTTATAATTAGATCGGTTCTACCGATCTAAGAGTTATATGGAAAGGTGTTGGTTGTTGGCGGAAAACTGGGCTGCTTTGAGATCACACTGCTCAACCTCCATCCGTATCCGGCCTCCTTAGCCGGCACCGCGCATGATGAGGGGGGTGATGATCATGGGAGAGATTATTGATTTCCACCTGACCAAAAGATCCATTTACCGGGCCGCAATCAAGGAAATGGAGCAGATGTACCGGCTCTCTTGCGGCGGCACTGACCCCATCGTGGATGAGGCTTCCAGGGAGATGTTTGAACGAGGGGAGATCGACGAAGTGAAATGGCTGAGCTGGGAAGGGTATTGTCAAAATGTCTTGAATATGCTGGAAGAATAGCATATGGAAAAAGAAGCCCTATGACCTTTCCCGGGAGGAAGCCTTGAAAATCGTTGCGGTCTTGGGAAGTCCCCGCCCCCAGGGGAACAGTGCCACTTTGGCCTCGAAGTTTCTGGATACCGCCAGGGAATTGGGCGCGGACATCCAGGTGTTTTCTGTAAACCAGATGGATTTTCAGGGGTGCCAGGGCTGCGGCACCTGTAAGACCAAAACCGAGGCCTGCGTCCTGGAGGACGATCTGGCCCCCGCCCTGGCAGCCGTCAAGGCCGCGGATGTCCTGGTCCTGGCCTCCCCGGTGTACTTCGGGGACTTAAGCGGCCAGTTGAAATGCTTCTTTGACCGCACTTATTCGTACATCGATGCCGATTTCAGCAGCCGGGTGCCTGGAGGCAAGACCGCGGTCATGGTCCTGGTCCAGGCGAATCCCGACGAAGCCCAATTTAGCGACATCTTCCCCCGCTACCAGCGGTGGCTGAGCTTTTTCGGCTATGCTCCGGTCTTTTTGCTCCGGGCCACCGGCGCCAAGAACCTGGGGGATATTGCGCAGCAGGCCCCGGTGCTGGAGGAGGCCGCGTCCCTGGCCCGGAAGGTGATGGCCAAGTTATTCTGAGGACGGGAATATGGGGGTTATATCAGGTCTGCGGGGGTTATCATGAAGGGATTTATCACCAAAAGGTCCCCCACCTCCATTCCTGCCTGAAAATCCTCGCTTAATAGATACCGGCATCCTGCAGCCTGGGCCGCGGCCGCAATTAAAGCGTCCCACCAGGAAACACCATAGCGGTCCTGAATGAGCCAGGCCCCCTCCAGGATGCGCGTATCCACTGGCAACGGCTGCCAGGACAGCAAGACCCTTACGTTTCTACGGGCAGCGTCCGGCGCCAACCCCGGGTCCAACTTGGTAGTAACGGTGACATAGAATTCTTGGAGCACCTGATAGCTTAAGCGCCCTGTCCGCCTCTCCCAAAGCGCCGCCATCCAGGCGGAGGCCCTGGCCTGTTTCTCCGGTTCCGACGCGTCCCGCCAGCATACCAGCACGTTGGTATCCGCAAACATCTTAGCGCTCATGCAGATCTTCCCGTCTGGGATAGGGGGTCCCGGGCTTTTTCAAAACCCTGGGCTTTTCAGCGAGAAACTCCTCCATGGCCAGGAGGTATGCCTCTTCCGCCTGCATCTTTTCCTTGAGCATCTCCCCCACCAGCCGGGAGACGCTGGTGTTCTGCTCCGCCGCCCTGATCCGGGCCCAGCGGGCCACCTCTTCCTCCAGGGTAATGGTGACATTTTTCATAACACAATAATAGTGTAACACTATTTTCGTGTCAATCAATCAATGATCAAATTCCCTGGGGGTCTCCCCAAGTGGCTCAATTGTTCCTGAGAAATTAGGCAGATATTGCCGTCCTCTCCTGCCACCCCAACCCCTTTGGCAATTTATCATCAATAATTTCAGCAACATGCCCCGAGGCGGCCCTGGCATTTTTCTTGCTTCCCCTGCAACTGACCCCTTTTGGGGGGAGGAGTATGAGCCTTATCTGAAACCAGGTCTGGACTGGCGGCGGCCCTATGAACTTCTTGGTGGTGGGAGGATTTTTCTTAGCAGAGGCCTTACAGCGGCTGGGCCACCGGGTGGTGGACGCGGAGGCCTTTTTGCCTGCCGGCGCCGCGGAGGTGGATTTGCCGGCAGTCCTGGAGCAGCTGCCGGCCGCGCACCGTCCTGACTTGCTGCTGGTGGTGGAGCGCCTGGGACCTCGGCGCCTGCCCCTCAATCTGGAGCATAGCAAAATTCCCCGGGCCTTTTATGCCCTGGACCCCCATCTCAATCTCTACTGGCATCAGAAATACGCCTCTGCCTTTGACTGCGTCTTCACCACCCAACGGAGCAGCATGTCCGCGTTCTGGGGCCAGGGGCGGCCGGTCCACTGGCTCCCCTGGGCCGTGAACCTGGAATCCGTCTTTGACCATGCCCTCCCCCGGACCCTGGATATCACCTTCGTGGGCCGGCTGGACCAGCGCCGCAAGCGGCGCCTGATCCTGGAGACTTTGCAAAGCCGGTTTGCGGTGCGCATCTGGGGAGACCGCCCGGATAATCAAATTAACAACCAGGAGATGGGCCGGATTTACAGCCAGGCCCGGTTGGTGATCAACGAATCCATCCAGGGGGAGGTCAATCTGCGGGTCTTCGAGGCCCTGGCCGCGGGGGCCATGCTCCTCACCGAAGACGTGGGGTCTAATCTCCAGGGACTCTTCACTCCCGGGGAGGACCTGATCACCTATGGGCCCCAGGACCTCCTGGAAAAAGCTGCCTACTTTCTCCAGCACGAAGGGGAGCGCCGGGCCATCGCCAAAAGGGGCCGGGAGAGAGTTTACGCCCAACATGACACCCTGGCCCGGGCCCGCCAGTTCCTGGACTATCTGGGGGAAAGGGACTGGTCCTGGCAGGCTCCGGACCATCTGCATCTGGGACAGACCCTCTGGCATCTTGCCTTCCGGGGTCTTTACCCCCTGCGCCTGGGGATCGCCCGGGCCCGCTTCCACCTCCAGGAAGCCCTGGGCCGGAATCCCGCCAATGCCTCTGCCTACCTGACTTGGGGCCAACTGGCCCTGATGTCCGGAGAGCCGGCGGCGGCCCTGGCAGCTTACGATCAGGCCCTGGCCCTGGCCCCTGACTTCCAGATGCAGATCCTCAAGGGGCATTTATTGCAGCATCTGGGACGGCAGGGGGACGCCGCCGCAGCCTTTCGCCAGGGACTGAAGCTGGCCCGGGAGGCCCCCTATGAACTGCGCCGGCAACTGCGGGCCCTGCTCCCCTGGGAGATGTACACCGCGGCCTTCTTCACCGGTTTGGGCCGGCTCTACGAGGCCCAGGGCCTCACCCTGGAGCCGGGATATCCTCCGGCCGCCGAACCCCGTTTTTTCAACTACGCGGTGGAATATTTTCTCCACGCCCTGAAGCTGGAACCCCGGTACGTACCGGCCCTTAAATCCCTGGGGCGGCTCCTGGACCGCCACGGCCTTCCCTGCGAGGCCATCCCCTATCTGGAGGCCTGGATGCGGGCCGAGCCGGAAAACCCCGAAGCCCGCTGGCTTTTGGGGCAGGCCCAACTGAAGGGTTACCAGCCCCGGGAAGGGTTGAAAAATCTGCTTTTGGCCCAGGTCTTGGAGCCGCAGCGGGACCTGATGGACGCCCTGCGGGTGGTGCCCCTGGCCCCGGCCACTTTAAAAATGCTGCTACCCCAAATTACTCCGGAGGAAATATGCTCCTGCCAGGCGCTCCCCTGCTGATCGGCTTCTACACTGAAGGCCTGCCTTTTGACGGGGCCACCATCTACGAGCAGGGTTTGGGGGGGAGCGAATCCGCCCTCTATTTCATGGCCCGGGAATTCGCCCGCCGGGGCCACCGGGTGCAGATTTTTTGCCGCACTCAACGTCCCGGTCTTTATGAAGGGGTGGAATACCGGCATCTGCGGGAGTTCTCCCAGGCGGTCCAGACGCAGACCTTCGACGTCTTCATCGTCAGCCGTTTCCCCCAAGTCTTCGCCCTGCCTTTTCAGAGCCGCCTGAAGGTGGTGTGGAATCACGATAATCTGGTGGACCCGGAGGCTTACCGCCGGGAAACCTTCCGGGCCGACCTCTTCTTCACCCTGAGCGCCTACCATGAGGCGGAATATCTCTCCCAGTTGCCGGAGCTGGCGCCCTTTTTCCTGCGCACCAAGAACGGCGTGGACCTGGAAATGGCCCGGCAGGCCCGGGACGCGGTGGCCAAGGACATGACCAAGGTCATCTATGCCTCCCGGCCCGAACGGGGCCTGGAGTTCCTGCTGCGACATATCTGGCCCCGGCTCCTCCAGGCCCGGCCAGAGATGCGCCTGTTCCTCATGGGCTATGAGGCCCCCAATAAACCCGGCCAGGAATATATGGTGGAACTGGTGGCCAACGCGCCCCGGACCACGGTGCTGGGGAGCCTGGCCAAGCCGGATTTCTACCGCCACCTGGCGGAGGCGGCCCTGCTCCTCTATCCCTGTTCCTTCCCGGAGATCAGTTGCATCGCCGCCCTGGAAGCCCAGGCCCTGGGCACCCCCATCATCACCAGCCGGGATTTCGCGCTGGCGGAAACGGTGGGCATCTCCAGGTATCTGATTTCCGGGCGGCCCGCGTTCCCGGCCTATCAAGAGGCCTTCATCGCCCGGGCCCTGCTCTACCTGGACGACCAAGACCGTTACCAGCAAGATACCGCCGCGGCCTTGCGGTGGGTGACCGACCATTATTCCTGGAGTCAAATCGCCATGGAATGGCTGGCAATATTTGCCCGCCATCTGGCCCAAACCGAAGAACGGTTATCCTATTCCTTGTTTCTGGGGGGAGATGGGGGGGCTGCGGCTGCCTATCCCGCGCCCCCGCCCGCGGAGGTGCGCTACCTCAGCCTGTTGGAGACCCAGCAGGACTTGCTGGCCCTGAAACCCCGGCTGGAGGAGGTGGCCCAGGGGGAGTGGCTTCTCCTCTTGGAAGACCCGGGCCTCTCCGGGTCTCTGCCTCCCCTCCAGCCTTTGTTGGACGCCAGCAATGTGGATTGGTTCGGCTTTCGCCGCAAGCTCCAGCCCCCGGGCCAATGGGTGGGGGTGCTTTTCCGGCGGCATTGCCCCCTGCACCCGGACAACGGCCTGGAGGTGGTGATTCCTTAGCTTATGCAGACCCTAAGCCTGTGCATGATCGTCAAGAATGAAGCCGGGAACCTGCCCCGGAGCCTGGCCCCCCTCATGCCTTACGTGGATGAGGCGGTGGTGGTGGATACCGGCTCCACCGACGGCACTGCGGAACTGGCCGCCAGCCTGGGGGCCCGGGTGCATCACTTTGACTGGGTCTTCGATTTTGCCGCGGCCCGCAATTTTTCCCTGGACCGGGCCGGGGGCGACTGGGTGCTGTGGCTGGACGGAGACAACCGCATCCCCGAGGAAGACGCGGCCCTCCTCAAGTCCCTGGCGCAGCGGCAGGGGGAGGCCATCTTCTGGGCCACCGAAATTGTGGAGCCGGGGGGCGGCCGCCTCCTGCAAAAGCGCGTCTTCCCCCGGCGCCCGGAGGTTCGCTTCCGCTACCGGGTCCACGAGCAGCTCTGCCATCCCCCGGGTTGGGCCCAGGTCATCACCCCGGTGCGCATCTATCATTGGGGCTATGAGGACCGGGGTCTGCGCCAGGCCAAGGCCCGGCGCAACCTGGCCATTCTCCTGGCCGAACTGCAGGAACGGCCCGATGATTTCTATCTCCGCTACCACCTGACCCGGCACCATTTCTTTGCCGGGGAGTTACAAGAGGCCTGGGGCCAGCTCCAGGAAGTGCTGGCCGCCCCCGCTCTCGAGGCCCAAAACCCGGAGATCGCCCGCCATGCCCGGCTCCTGGCGGCCATTATCCGGGACCGGCTCCAGGACCTGGCCGGGGCCCTCAGGCAATTTCAGGAGCTGGCTGAGCAATACCCCGATTACGGGCTGGCCTGGTACCACCTGGGGCTCCTCTGCTTCCGCCATAATGATTTCCCCGCCGCGGCCCTGGCCCTGGGCCGGTTTTTGGAGCTGGGCTGCGGCCATTTCTTTCTGGACCAACCGGAAGAGAAGTTGATCCTGACGGCCCTGTTGACCCGGGCCCAGGCCCTGCGGCGCCTGGACCGCCATGGGGAGGCCGGGGACGCCCTGCTGGAGGCCCAGAGGCTTTTTCCCCAGCAGCCCGGGGTCTGGCTGGAGACCGCGGTCCTGGCCCGGGACTGCGCCGATTTCGGCAGCGCCCGCCGGGCCCTGAACCACTGCCTGGCCCTGCGGCCCCACTCCCGGCAGGCCCAGGCTCTGCTGACGGAGATGGAAGGGCTGGCATGAACATCTGGGAAACCAACCTCCAGGCCCTCAAGGCCAGGACTCCCGCCGGGGACCTGCTGCCGGACCTCCCGGCCGCGCCCTTTAGGTGGCAGCGGGTCACCCTGGTGCCCGGCCCCCATCCCACCCTGCAGGTGCCCGGGGAAAAGGGCCGCCCGGTCACCCTCCACAGTCCCCGGGAGGCCTGGAAGGAGGCTGACGTTTTGGCGGCCCGGGCCCCCCGGGCCCCTTCCCGGCCTTTACTTGCCCTGGGTCTGGGCCTGGGCTACCACCTGCTCAGGCTGCTCCCCCGCCTGGACCCGGAGCAATCCCTGGTCATCGTCGAACAGGACCCGGAAATCTTCTGGGCCGCGCTTCACACCCTGGATCTCACGCCCTTGCTCTCCCGGCCCCATACCTGGCTGGTGGTCAATCCCGACGCCAGGGAAGTGGTCAGCCATTTGCGGGGCCAACTCCATCTGGGGAACGGCTGCGGCGACCCGGTCCTCTGGGGCCACCCCGCGTCTTTGCGGGCCGCCAACGGCTTCTACCAGGAGGTGATCGCCGCCTTCCAGGCCCCCCAGGTCCACCCCTCCCGGGCCAGGGGCCTGAAAAAGGAGAAACTGCGGGTCCTGGTGGTGAATCCCGACTATTTCCTGATCCCCGAGGTCTCCCAGGCCTTCCAGCAGTTGGGCCATGAAGTGCAGCTCATCCTCTTTGACAAGCGCCAGGATCAAGGGGAGGAGGTGCTGCAGCGCATCCTCAAGCGGGTGGGGGACTTTGCCCCGGATTTGGTCTTCACCATTAACCACCTGGGCTTTGACCGGGAGGGCCTGCTGATGGAGGCCCTGAACCGGCTGCGCCTGCCTTCGGTCTCCTGGTACGTGGACAGCCCGGCCATCATCCTCAACCTCTACGGCGGTCCCAAAAGCGATCTGTCCTATATCTTTGTCTGGGACCCCACCTATGTCCCGGAGGTCAGGGCCCTGGGGTTTGCCAAGGTCTTCACCCTGCCGTTGGCCACCGACCCGGACATCTTTGCCCCCCGGCCCGGGGTCGAGCAGATGCGCTGGCGCACCCAGGTGGCCTTCGTGGGCAATTCCATGATTTCCTCGGTGGCCAAAAAGCTGGAGCGGCTGCCTGCGGCCCCGGAGTTTATGGCCCTCTTCCAGCGGCTCCTGGACGCCCTCCAGGGGCAGCCCTACCGCCGCCTGGACCTGCTCCTGGAAGAGGAGGGCCTGGCCGAACATCCCCTCATCCGGCAAATGCCGTTAAGCGAGCGCACCGACCTGGAGGCCGGGCTCATCTGGGCCGCCACCCGGGACTACCGCCTAAGCTGCGTCCGCCAGTTGGCCCCCTTTAGGCCCACCATTTATGGGGACCCCGGCTGGCGGGAGCTGGTGCGGACGCCCCCCTTCCGGCTCCACCCGGAAGTCAACTATTTCCAGGACCTGCCGGCCCTTTACGGTGCCACCGCCATCAATTTCAACGCCACCAGCCTGCAGATGAAGGCCGCGGTCAATCAGCGGGTCTTCGACGTGCCCGCGGCCGGGGGCTTTTTGCTCACGGACTTTAAAGAGCAGCTGGCCGAAGTCCTGGAACCCGGCAAAGAGTCGGTGTGCTACCACGCCCCGGAGGAGATTCCCAGCCTGGTCCGCTTCTACCTGGAGCATCCCTCGGCCCGGCGCCGCATCATCGAGCGGGCCCGGACCCGGGTCTTGCAGGAACATACTTACCGCCACCGTATCCAGGAGATGCTGGCGGTGCTGCGGAGGACCCTATGAACCCCCTGGCGGCCCGGGCAGAAACCAGGGAAATGGCCGCCCCCGGGGCCCTGGGCCTCCGGAGTGCGCCTGCCCCCCGCCAGATCCTGGTGCTGCAACTGGCCCGTTTCGGAGACCTGCTCCAGACCTGGCCCCTGCTCACCCGTCTGCGCCTGGCCTATCCCGGGGCCCGGCTCACCCTGATCACCGACCAGCGCCTCCTGCCCCTGCACCCCTTGGGTCCCCAGGTGGACGCGACCCAGGGTTTTGATCTCCTGGGCCTGACCGCCTTGGTGGAGCAGGATTGGCCGGGGGCTTACCAGCGGGTCGCTTCTCTGCTTAAGGACCTCAGGGCCCGGGAGTTCGACCTGGTCTTCAACCTCAACTTTTCCCGGATCAGCCTCCTCCTCACCTACCTTTTGGGGGCCCCGGCCCAGGGTTTTCTGCCCGGGGCCGGAGGCCGGGAATTTTTCCGGGGGCCCTGGCTGGCCTGGATTTACAGCCTGGTGCACGCCCGCCGGTTCAACCGCTTCCACTTAACGGACGTCTTTCGCCATTTGGCCCCGGAACCGGCGGTGGCAACCGCGCCGCCAGCCCTGGCGGCCTGCCCCGGGGGCGAGCCGGTGATCGCCCTGCAACTGGCCACCCGCCATGACCGGCGCACCTGGCCCCTAAAATACTTCACCCGCCTGGCCGAATTTTTTGCCAGCCAGATGCAGTCTCGCGTTCTGCTCTTGGGTACCAAGGCCGAGCAGGACCTGGGGGAAAGGCTCCGGGCCGCGCTGGCCCCCCCGCTCCGGGAACGGGTGACCAACCTCCAGGGCCAAACCGGCCTGGCGGAATTGGCCGCACAGCTTAAAGAGACCCACTTCCTGGTGAGCGGCGACACCGGCACCCTGCATCTGGCCACGGCCCTGGGCGTCCCAACCCTGGCCCTCTTCCTGGGCCCGGCCCTCTGCTTCGAGACCGGCCCCTACGGCTGCGGCCACTACGTCCTCCAGGCCGAGCCTCCCTGCCACCCCTGCCTGGAAGCCTCCTCCCCCTGTCCGGCGGCAGGCCAGGTCTGCCTGGAGATGCTGCCGCCCCTGGCGGTGGCCCAACTGGTGGCCGGCCTGCTGCTGCAGGGGGCCGCGCCCCCGGATCTCCATCTGCCCGCGGGCGCCCGCCTCTACCGCAGCCAACTGGACGCTTTCGGGGTTTTTTATCAGCCCCTGGGCCAGGCGCCCCCCCGGTTCCAGGACCTGGTGGGCCTGGCCTACCGCCAGGCCGGCGTCTGGCTGGCGGAGGCAGGAACAGAATTTGGGGGAGGGGGCCAGGGGTCCGTAGCACAGGGGTCTCGTCTGTGGACCTCAGACTCCTCCCCCAAACCCCCTCCCCCAACCCAATATGGGGGGAGGGAAAAACTGGCTTCTGAGGTTATAGAACCCTTGGAGGTGCTGCTGACCACCTTGAGATATGGGAAAGGGTCCGTGGAGATACCGGAAGTGGCCGCGGCCCTCAGGCCCCTCCTGGCCTTCCAGGGGGAAATGCAGCGCCAGGGCCAGGAACATCTGTTTTTCGGCGTAAAAAACGTTTTTACCGCCCAACTGCAAAGCTGGCTAAATCAAACGAGGTAAGAATAGATGAGTCTTTGGGCAAAGAATCTGGAAGTATTACAAAAAGTGTCCCCGGACCTGGCCGCCACCCTGGCCGCCACCACTATTCCCGAGGATCACCAGGTCCGGCCCTCCCGTTCCGGGCCCCCCTGCCTGCAGGTGGGGAAGCAGCGCCTCACCTCCTCCTATGATCCGGTGAAGGAAGGCCAGGACTGGGCCCAGGCCCTGGAGGGGGATGCCGCTGAGCCCCTGGTGGTCTTCGGCCTGGGACTGGGTTATCACTTGCTGCCCCTGTTGGACCGGGAGGGGCCCCTGTGGGTGGTGGAACCCTCGGCCCCGGTTGCCCGCCTGGCCCTGGAGCACCAGGACCTCACGCCGCTCCTGGCCAGGGGCGGCCTGCGCCTGGGCTCCGATTTCACCGGCCTCCCCCGGAGCGCCCGCCTGGCGGACCACGGTCCCACCCGCCGCCTCCATCCCGGCCCCTACCGCCGCCTGACCCGGTTTCTGGCTGGCGAGGGCGGGGAGCTGGGGCCTTTGCGCATCCTGGTGGCGGGTCCCCTTTACGGGGGCTCCCACCCCATCGCCCGCTACACGGCCCGGGGCTTCCAGCAGTTGGGGCATGAGGCGGAACTCCTGGATTTCGCGCCCTTCTATGCCGGTTATCAGGCCATGGCCCGGGTCACCAAGGACCAGCGGGCCGAGCACAACCTGAAGCAAGGGCTCCTGGGCCTCCTGGGAGAGACCCTCCTGGCCCGGGCCCGGGATTTTAAGCCGGACCTGGTCTTTGCCCTGGCCCAGTCCCCCCTGGCCCCGCCCCTCCTCAAGGCCCTGAAAGCGGAAGTTCCCCTGGTGGCCTACTGGTTCGTGGAGGATTTCCAGGTTCTCACCTACTGGCAGGACCTGGCCCCGGGAGTGGACGTCTTCTTCACCCTGCAAAAGGAGCCCTTCTTTTCCGAACTGAAGCGCCGGGGGGTGATGAATTACGCCTGCCTGCCCCTGGCCGCGGACCTGGAGGCCTACCACCCCCTGGCCTTAAGCCCGGAAGAAAAACGCCGCTTTGGCTCGGCCCTCTCCTTTGTGGGCGCGGGCTATTACAACCGCCGCCAGTTTTTCCAGGGTCTCACTGACTTCGATTTCAAGATCTGGGGGTCGGAATGGCAGCTGCACTCCCCTTTGGGCCTGCATATCCAGGACCAGGCCGCCCGGGTGTCGGAAGAGGACTGCACCAAGATCTTCAATGCCACCCGCATCAATCTCAACCTCCATTCCTCCCCCTTCCATACGGGGGTCAATCCCCAGGGGGACTACCTCAACCCCCGGGTCTTCGACCTGGCCGCGTGCGGCGCTTTCCAGCTGGTGGATTGGCGCTCCCAGCTCCCCGATTTCTTCACCCCGGATAAGGAACTGGCCACCTTCACCTCCCTGGCCGAGGCCCGGGAAAAGATCGCCTATTTCCTGGCCCATGAAGACGAGCGGCAGCGCCTGGCCTGGGCCGCCCGGGAGCGGGTCCTGAAGGAGCACACCTATGCCCGCCGCCTGGCCGCGGCCCTGGAGATTATCCAGGACTTCCATCCCCGGACCCTCCCCTGCCGCCAGTCCCAGGCCCCGGCCGTGGCCCCCCCCCGGGCCTCCTTCCCGGCGGATCACCCGGTCCAGGCCCTGTTGGCCCGCCTGCCAGCCGACGCCGCCCCTGATCTGCAGGGCCTGGTGCAACAGATTAGAGAAAGCAGTGAACCCTTGACCGAACCGGAAGCCATTCTCTGGTTTCTCGATGAGTTCCGCCGCAAGATACACCGCCCCGGCGTCAATGGAGGGTGCTGATGCGCATTCTGGTCATCAATCTTATGCGTCTGGGGGATCTGGTCCAGTGTTCTCCCGTGCTCCGCTCTTTGCGGCGCCGCTATCCGGAGGCCCAGATCACCCTGGTGGTCCAGGATGTCTTCCAGGAAACCGCCAGCTTGCTTCCCGGCCCCGACCGGCTGGTGTCTTTTCCCGCCCTGCAACTGGCTCCCCTGGTGGATGCGGGCGGGGATTGGGTCCAGGGCTATCAGCTGGTGGCGGATTGGCTGCGGACCCACATTGACTCTCCCCCGGACCTGGTGGTCAACCTCACCCCCGACTTTATGGGGGCTCTCCTCTCCCACCTGAGCCGGGGCCGGGAGGTGCGGGGCTTCACCCTCAGCCCCAGCCGCGCCTTTTTTACCCAGCCGGCCTGGATGAGTTATTTGATGATCATTTCCCGGGCCCGGAAGGCCAACCCCTTTAACCTGGTGGATGTCTTCCTCAAGGCCGCGGGCCTGGACGCGGACGGGGAAGGCCTGGCAGTGCAGATCCCCACCGCCGTCCAGAGCCAGGCTGCAAGTTTCCTGGAGGGAGTGCCCCTGGCCCCGGCCACCTCCCTGGTGGGGCTGGTGCCCGGCGCTTCCCAGCCCCAACGCTGCTGGCCCCCGGAAAGATACGCCCAGGTGGCCGGCACCCTGCTGGCGGCCCGGCCCTGCCATTTTTTTATCTTCGGCAACCAGAAGGAAAGGCCGTTGGGGGAGAAAATCGCCTCCCTCCTGCCTCCGGGAACCGCGACCCTGTGCACCGGGGGGACCTCCGTCCCCTTCCTGGCCGCCTTGCTGTCCCAGCTCCATCTGTTGATCACCAACGACACCGGCCCCATGCACCTGGCCGCGGCGGTGAAGACCCCGGTCCTGGCTTTCTTCCTGGCGGGGGCCCGGGTCCAGGACACCGGGCCCGTGGGGGAAGGCCATCTGGCCCTGGAACCCCGGATCGACTGCCATCCCTGCCACTACCCGGACTCCTGCTCCCTGTTCAAATGCCACGAGGCCTTTTCTCCGGAGGGGGTGGCGGCCTGGGCCCTGCACCTCCTGGAAAAGAAACCCCTCACCCCCATCCCCGACGCCGCCCACTGGCGCAGTCTCCAGGTCTATCATTCCACCTGGGACCCCACGGGCCACCATGCCCATCTGCCCCTCATCCGCCGCCCCCTGGACCGGAAACACTTCTGGACCCTGGTCCACCGGGCGGTCTGGCCCCGTTTCCTGGACGGGGCCGGAGCGCCCGGGGATGCCCTGGAACGGTGGCTCTTGGAAATTACGGGCAGCCACTTCCTGCCCCCCGGGGACGATTTGGGATTGCCCGGCGGCCACCGGGCCTTGACGGAACTGGTGGATCTCACCGCCCAGGGCGAGAATCTGGCCCGACGGCTTATTGACATCCCCCGCCAGCGCCGCTCTCCCTCTTTCCTCTGGCAACAGGCGGAGGCCATCCGCAGCATCGACCCCAAATTGCACCGCTTGCTGGTGGGTTACCCCGAAATCGCCTCCTTTATTGAGTTTTATTTCCAGGAACAGCGGAGCAATGATGGGGACACCTACGTCAATATTTTGGCGCGTCAATTGGCCGAAACCTACCATAACCTGCACCAGGCCGGCAAAATTTGCCTGCAAGTAATGGAGGAGTTTATCCGTTATTCCCCGGTATTATCCCATCATATCAGCATGTTATCCGACATGGCACATCTTGTGCAGCAAGGATCGCTAACGGACACCTATCAACTTACCGAGGTGGCGTCATGCAAGTAACCCTCAACGACCAATCTTTGCCGGTGGATCTCTCCCACCTGCGCAACCTGGAAGAAGCCCTGCTGGAGCTCAACGAAAGATTCATTCCCTCCGGGGAACAGCTCTTTCAAGTGCAGGTCAACGGCCAATTCTTTACGGAACGATATCCCCGGGAGTCCCGCTACATCACCCTGGGCGAGGTTGCCACCCTGGATATCAAGACGGTTACCGACCAGGACCTGGCCCGGGGCATCCTCAGTGATGCCGCGCTCAAGGTGGAAACCCTGGTCCAGGCCCTGGAAAAGGGCGCGGCCCTCTTCCGCCTGGCCGCCGAAGATGAGGCCAACCACTATTTCGCCCAGGTGCTGGAGGCCCTGCGTTGGATGCTCCAGACCGGCGAAGGGGCCTGCCAGGTCCTGGACGTGGACATGGCGCACACCTGTTCTCCCCAGATCGGGGACGTCTCCGATTTCCTCAAGCGCTTTCAGGACCTCCTGGAAGAGATGCTCCAGGTTTACGAAGAAGAAGACTACATCCTCCTGGCGGATTTGATGGAGTACGAACTCCTACCCATGGTGCAAGAATGGCAAAAGATACTATCACACCTCTCACGCCATTAACCCGGAGTCGGGTGGCCCTGCTGCAAGACATCACCCGGGCCATCACCGCCGCAGTGCTGCAGGACGACCTGGGGCGGGCCGTCTCCCTCCTGGAGCAGCGCCAGACGGTGCTGCAACACCTGGACTGGTCAAACCCCGCAGAAGACCTGGGCGACAGCCTGGAAAGACTGTGGGACCTGGACCGCTCCCTCATGGCCTTCTGCCAATCCTGGCGGCAAGCCCTGGAGGAACGCCTGCAAACCCTCAACCTCAGCCATTACCTGCGGCAGAAATACGCCCCGGCACACCACCAGGCCCGGTACGTGGATCTGCATAAATAAGGTAACGGGGAACCAGATCCCTCAAAAAAAGGGCGGCCCATTGGGTCGCCCTTTTCATTTTCTTATTTATGGGATTAGGGGGTAAGGGCCCACAACCCTTAGCCCCTCCCCCACAAACCTTTCCTACCACCCATACGTCAGGTAGTCATGGATGGAGTTGGAGGCCAGACGGCCCGCGCCCATGGCCAGAATGACGGTGGCGGAGCCGGTGACGATGTCGCCCCCGGCCCAGACCCGGGGTTTCATGGTCTTGCCGGTCTTGGGATCGGCGACGATATAGCCCCATTTATTCAGGGCCAGGCCCGGGGTGCTCTTGGTGAGCAGCGGGTTGGAGCCGGAGCCGATGGCGATGACCGCGGTGTCGATTTCCACGGTGTACTCGGAGCCCTTGATGGGCACGGGGCGCCGCCGCCCGGAGGCATCGGGCTCCCCCAGTTCCATCTTCAGGACTTCCACGCCGGTGAGCCGGCCAGTGGCGTCATCGCCCAGGAAGCGCGTGGGGTTGTTGAGGAGCAGGAACTCCACGCCCTCTTCCTCGGCGTGGTGGACTTCCGCGGTCCGGGCGGGCAATTCGGCCATGGAGCGCCGGTAGATGATATAGGAATGGTCCGCGCCCAGGCGCAGGGCGGTGCGGGCGCAGTCCATGGCCACGTTGCCGCCCCCGAAGGTGGCCACGCTCTTGCCTTTGACGATGGGCGTGTCGTAGACGGGGAATTCGTAGGCCTTCATCAGGTTGGAGCGGGTCAGGTACTCGTTGGCGGAGTAGACGCCGATGTAGTGCTCCCCGGGGATCTTCAGGAACACGGGCAGGCCCGCGCCCACCCCCAGAAAGACGGCGTCGAAGCGTTCCAGCAATTCGTCCACGGTCTCGGAGCGGCCGATGACCGCGTTCACCTCAATGGTGGCCCCCATGCGTTCCAGGAAATTACACTCCTGGAAGACGATGGCCTTGGGCAGGCGGAATTCCGGGATGCCATAGAGCAGCACCCCGCCGGGGCCGTGCAGGGCCTCAAAAATGTGGACGTCATGGCCCTTGAGGAGCAGGTCGCCGGCCACGGTCAGGCCCGCGGGCCCCGCGCCCACCACCGCCACCTTCTTGCCGGTGGGGTCGGCCTTGGGGGGCAGGATCTGCTTGCCATGCTCCCGCTGGTAGTCGGCCGCGAAGCGCTCCAGGTTGCCGATGGCCACCGGCTCGTCCTTCTTGCCGAGAATACACAAACCTTCGCACTGCACTTCCTGGGGGCAGACCCGGCCGCACACCGCGGGCAAAGAGTTTTTCTCCCAGAGATTGCGGATGGCGGCTTCAAACTCCCCTTCCTTGATATGCTTGATGAATCCGGGGATATCAATCTCCACCGGGCAGCCCTGTTTACAGCGGGGGTCTTTGCACTGAATGCAGCGCTCCGCCTCTTTCATGGCCAGCTCCGGGGTGTAGCCGTAGGGCACTTCCTCGAAATTGCGGCGCCGCTCGTTGGCGGGCTGCTCCGGCATCTTCTGCCTGGGGATCTTTTCTTTTTTAGGGGCTTTGACTTCTTCCGACATTATCCTTCTCCTCCTGGCTGGTGTGCCTTCAGGGGTAATTTCTTAGCTGCAACAGGAGCATTTCCCGCCGCCGTGGCATTCCTTGAACTGGTCGTAGGAGACCTTTTCCTCCACCATGTAGGAGCGCAGGCGCAGGTCCAGTTCGTCCCAATCGACTTCGTGGCCTTCGAACTCGGGCCCGTCCACGCAGGCGAACTGCATCTTGCCTTCCACCTTCACCCGGCAGCAGCCGCACATGCCGGTGCCGTCCACCATGATGGGGTTGAGGCTCACCAGGGTTTTGACGCCAAATTCCTTGGTGACCTTGCAGCAGAACTTCATCATGGGCACGGGGCCGATGCACACGGCCAGTTTGATGTCTTTGTCCTTTTCCAGGGTTTCCTTGAGCTTGTCGGTGACGAAGCCCTTATGGCCGTAAGTGCCGTCGTCGGTGCAGATCATCATCTCGTCGGACGCGGCCTTCATCTTGTCTTCCAGGATGAGGAGGTCCTTGGAGCGGGCGCCGATGACGGAATAGACAAAATTGCCTATCTGCTTCAGGCCCCGGGTGATGGGGTGCAGCACGGCGATGCCGGTGCCGCCGCCCACGCAGATGACTTTGCCCACCTTCTCCAGGTGGGTGGGCTGGCCAAGGGGGCCGATGACGTCTATGTAGCCCTGACCGACCTGCAGGGTCTTGAACAGGGCCGTGCTCTTACCCACCA
Source organism: Syntrophobacterales bacterium (assembly GCA_020060385.1). Lineage (GTDB taxonomy): Bacteria > Desulfobacterota > Desulfobaccia > Desulfobaccales > 0-14-0-80-60-11 > SURF-52. The sequence goes on from JAGVAH010000162.1 coordinate 29,855, forward strand.
CCATGTAGATAATGTTGATCAGACCCTTGGCCGGATCGGTATCCGCCATGGTCAGGGGGATGCGCTCCCCCTTTTCGTTGGCCCGGAGGATGACGAACTGCCCGGGCTTGGCCTTGGCCGCGATCTTGGGGGCCTTGATCCAGTTGCTGATAATGGTCCCCTGGGCCATTTCCTGCCGTTCCACTATCTCAAACATACGCGCCTCTCCTCGATTCGTATAATTGTTTAATTTTTCCCGTATCTTTTCCACAGGCCCTTTTCAAGCCTGCCTTTCTCACCCTCCATAACCGAGAGTTTTTATCACGGCTCCGGGGCAAGAATCAAGTGATAAATATCACAAAAGCGATTTTCAGTCCCCCAATACTTTCTCCCATAAAAAAACCGGCTTCCGGAGAGGGCCTCCGGAAGCCGGTTTGGACATGCAGTAAGGTGGGCTGGGCCCACCCTAAATGTTACTTAGAACAGGCCAAACACCGTGCCTTTCTTGACATCCACGTCGACGCGGCGGAAGGCCGGGTCGGAGCCGGTGCCGGGCATCAGGGAGATGGCGCCGCACACCGGGCAGATGAACTTGGCGCCGCCGTAGACCAGGAAGTCCCGGACGGGCAGGGTCCAACCCTTGGGAGTCCCTTTGATCGTGGGATCATGGGTCAGGGACAGGTGGGTCTTCACCATCATGGTGGCGTATTCGTTATACTTGGGATCCTTCTCGAACTTCTCCGCCTTGGCATTGGCTTCGGGGGCAAAGGCCACGCCGTCCGCGCCGTACACTTCCTTGGCGATGAGTTCGACCCGCTTCCGCAGCGGCAGTTCGTTGGGATAAAGGAACTTGAACTGGGGCTTGTCTTTGCAGGCATCCATGACCGCGTCGGCAAATTCCAGGGCGCCTTCGCCGCCAAACTGCCAGTGCTTGGACACGGCCACCCGGGCCCCGGCGGCCTCACAGGCCCGACGGATACAATCATGCTCTTCCGGGGAATCGAAATGGAAGGAGTTGATGCACACCACCGGGTTGATGCCGGCCTTTTTGATGGTTTTGACGTGGTGCACCGCGTTCTCCACGCCCTCTTCCAACCATTTCATGGTCTCTTTGCCGGCCGAGAAGTATTCTTTGGGCACGGGTTTTCCCGGAGGACACGGCAGGGCCCCGGCCTTGACACCATGGTGCTTCAGGCCCCGGACGGTGGCGGTGAGGACCGACACGTTGGGAATGAGGCCGCTGAAACGGCATTTGACGTTCCAGAACTTCTCAAAGCCGATGTCCGCGCCGAATCCCGACTCGGTGATATGGTAATCGAACAGCTTGAGGCCGATCTGGTCGGCGACGATGGAGCTTTGTCCCACGGCGATGTTGGCGAAGGGGCCGGCGTGCACGAAGACGGGCTGCTTCTCCACGCTCTGCATGAGGGTGGGGTTGATGGAGGGCAGCATCCAGGCGGTCATGGCATTACCCACTTCCAGGTCGCCGGTGGTGACGGGGTTGCCCTTCTTGTCGTAGCAGACCACCATGTTATTCAACCGGGTCCGCAGATCTTCCAGAGAGGTGAAGACCGACAGAATGGCCATAACCTCGGAAGACACGGCGATGCCGAAGGAGGACTTCATCATGAAGCCGTCCATCTTGCCGCCCATGCCGATGATGATGTGGCGCAGGGCCTGGGCGCAGTAGTCCATGATCCAGCCCATTTCGAAGTTTTTCGGATCGATGTTCAGGCGCTTCAGGTTCCGTTTGGCCAACTGGGCGTCGTCATAGTTGAACTCGTGCTGCAACCGGGAGGTGGCGGCCACCATGGCCAGGTTATGGGCGTTCATGATGTTGTTGATGTCGCCGGTGAGGCCCAGGGAGAACTCAGTCATGGGGATGAGCAGCGAAATACCGCCGCCGGCCGCGGTGCCTTTGACGTTCATGGTGGGGCCGCCGGAAGGCTGGCGGAGAGCGCCGCCCACGTTCACTTTCCGGGCGCCCAGGCCCTCGATGAGGCCCATGGAGGTGGTGGATTTGCCTTCCCCCAGGGGAGTGGGGGTGATAGCGGTGACTTCGATGTAGTAGCCGTCGGGTTTGCTCTTCAGGCGCTCCAGGCACTTCATGTAGTCGACGCGGCCGATTTTCTGGCCGTGAGGGATGCGCTCATCTTTGGGGATTTCCAGCTTGTCGCACATCTCGTCAAAAGGAATCATCTCCGCTTCGGCGATTTCTGCAATCTGCCAGTCTTTTTGTTTTACCGGATCATACTTCGCCATAAACCAAGGCCTCCTTATGGTTATGTAATTACTGGTTAATTCCCGGCTAGCCGCAACCCGCCGGGTTTGTTACAGAGTTGCCCCTTGCGGGGCTCGCCTCTGGCAGGGCTCCCGCCAGGGCTCATACTTTTTTTCACATAGACCCCCATTTAAACGACCGCAAGGAGGTTTGTCAACAAATATTTTTGCCCAAGAGCGCCATCAATCAAATTTTTCTTCCGGATTTTTATTTGACATCACTTTTTTTTAGAAGTAAATTGTGAATAGAAGTACAATATATCTCCCGGTGGGGCTGATTTTTGGGGCCTTTCCGGGGGTGATTGATCATATCCCCAGCCTTCCCACCTGTGAGCTTTTCGTGCCGGCCGCGGGACGCCCCTGGCCGCACCAAAGCGCAAAAACTGCGGCGGGCCCTGGAGCAATCTCACATCTGCTCTGGATTTTTGGGAGAGGAGGAGCCTTAATGGTCATCGGGGAATCGAAACCCGTAGCGGAAATCTTGGAAATGATCAAGGATTTCAAAAAAGTAGTGGTAGTCGGCTGCAAAGGCTGCGTCACCGTCTGCAACGCGGGGGGTGAAAAGGAAGTGGCCATCCTGGCCTCGGAGCTGCGCATCGCCCGCAAGGCCGCCGGCAACGAACTGGAAACCCTGGAGTACACCTGCGAGCGGCAGTGCGATCCGGAATACATCGAGCCCCTGGACGATTTGGTGAAAGACGCGGAGGCCATCGTCTCCATTGCCTGCAGCGTCGGCCCCCAATACTGCACGGCCCGTTATCCTTACGTGCCGGTCTTCCCGGGCCTGAACACCATGTCCATCGGCGGGGCCGTGGAACACGGCGTCTGG
>JAGVAH010000018.1 GCA_020060385.1 Syntrophobacterales bacterium
CAGTATGCGGGTTGGGGAGGGGGGTGTGGGGGGAGGGGCAGGGACCTCAGGTCCCTGGCCCCTTCCCCCACAAACTCACGTCCTCTTCCCCACCTACCAAATGCCCGCAGGCCGCGGCGATCTCCTGGCCCCGGCTCTCCCTGATGAATACCGCGTAGTTTTTCTCCCGGAGAATTTTCTGAAATTCCAGAACCCGCTCCTCCGGCGGCGGGGAGAAGGGCAGCCGGGCGTGGGGGTTGAAGGGGATGAGGTTGATCTTCACCCGCAGGCCCCGGAGCAATTTCGCCAGTTGCCGGGCCTGGGCCGCAGAGTCGTTGAGGTCTTTCAAGAGCACATAGGCAAAGGTGATGCGCCGGTGCCGGGGCAAAGGAAAGTCCCGGCAGGCCTGGAGGAGCGTCTCCAGGGGATAGCGGCGGTTCACCGGCATGAGTTGGCTGCGCAGCGCGTCATCCGGGGCGTTCAGGGAAATGGTGAGGTTGAACTTGGCCTCCTGTCCTAAACGGGGGATGAGGGGGGCCAGGCCCACGGTGGACACGGTGATGCGCCGGGGGGAGAAGTTGAGGCCCCAGGGCGCGGTAATGATCTTCAGGGCCCGGGCCACCGCCTGGAAGTTGGCCAGGGGCTCCCCCATGCCCATGAAGACCAGGTTGGTGAGGGGCAGGTCCGGGGGTAGCAAGTCCCGGGCGGCCAGTATCTGGTTGACGATCTCTGAGGCCGAAAGGTTGCGGATGAAGCCCCGTTGCGCGGTGAGGCAGAAAAGGCAGCCCTGGGCGCACCCCACCTGGCTGGAGAGGCACAGGGTGGCATGCCCGGCTTCGGGGATGAGCACCGCTTCGATGCGCTGGCCGTCGTCCAGGTTCAGGAGGAGTTTGCGGCTGCCGTCCGCGGCCAGTTGCTGGTCAACTATAGGCAGGCGGCTGATTTGGGCCTGCTGCGCCAGTTCCTCCCGGAAGGCCCGGGCGACATCAGTCATCTCCTGGAAATCCGTCACCCCTTTATAGAGCCACTTCAGCACCTGGCGGGCCCGGAAGCGGGGCTGGCCCCAGGCGGCCATGAGCTGCTCCAACTCCTCCAGGGTAAATTCCTTCAGGTCCAGGGGATGAATCATAATGCCGTTTTTGGTTTTTGGTTTTTCGTTAAAAACAAATAATATCTTAATGATACATTACAAGATTATTCTTTGAAGAAGAAAGCGGTATGGAAAGCAGGGAATGGGGGGGACTATGCCGGTCTTTAAATACAATTCTTTTAACGGAAAACGCAAAACGATCTTTACTGTCCCCGGGCCCGCTCCTGGGCCTCCTGCCGGGATTTGCAGGCGATACACATGGTGGTCACGGGCCGGGCGATGAGGCGCTTTTCGCTGATCTCGCCGCCGCAGATCTCGCAGTAGCCGTAGGTGCCGGTCTCAATACGCTCCATGGCTTCCCGGATTTTGGTGATCAGCTTGCGCTCCCGGTCCCGGATGCGCAGGGTGAAATTACGGTCGGTTTCCAGGGTGGCCCGATCCGTGGGATCGGGGAAAGGGGAAGCCGCGCCGGTCATGTCCTCCCGGGTCTTATCGGCTTCACCCAGCAGTTCGGCCAGTCGCTGTTGTAAGAGCTGGCGGAAGAATTCAATTCGGTCCGGTTCCATTACCTGACTCCAACCTCGTCACATTTTACTACATTTTCCTGGTTCTGCAAGCGCCGGTAGACCCCGCTGGCGCCGCCGCTCTTTTCCTCCAATTGCAGGTCCTGGATGACCAGCCCCCGGTCCACGGCCTTGCACATGTCATAGATGGTCAGGGCCGCCGCGGCCGCGGCGGTGAGGGCCTCCATCTCCACCCCGGTGCGGGCGTAGGTGCGCACCCGGGCCTGGACGGTCACTGCCTGGCGCTCCGGCTCGGGGGCGAAATCGATGCTGATGCCGGTTAAGGGGAGGGTATGGCACAAGGGGATGAGTTGGGCCGTGTTCTTGGCGGCCATGATGCCGGCGATCCGGGCTGCGGCCCAGACATCCCCTTTGGGGAGGCGGCCGGACATCAACAGGGGGAAAACCTTGGCGCCCACGAGGACCCGGCAACTGGCGGTGGCCTGGCGCTCGGTGTCGGGTTTGTCCCCCACATCCACCATGCGCAGCTGGCCCTGCTCGTCCAAGTGGGTGAAATTACTCATATCAGGCCCCGGTCAATTGCTGCTGTTCCAGGCTGGCAAATTCCTCCAAGATTGCCTTCTGACCCGGACTGAGATCCGAGGGGGTGGTGACCACCACTTCCACTATCTGGTCTCCCGGGTGCTGTTGGGGTCCCCCGGGGGCCCCGGCCCCGGGGAAGCGAAAGACTTTGCCGCTCTGGGTGCCCCGGGGCAGGTTCAGGTCCAGGAAGCCGTCCAGGGTGGGAACCTGCACCATCCCCCCCAGGGCTGCCTGGGCAAAAGAGACCTGCAGCCGGCAATGGAGATCATTCCCCACCCGGTTGAAGAAGAGGTGGGGCTCCACATGGATGATGATCTCCAGATTCCCCGGGGGCCCGTTCCGGAAGCCTGGGCCGCCTTCCCCGGCGATGCATAGCCGGGCGCCGTCCTCGGTGCCCGGGGGGATCCGCAGATGGTAAGGGCGCATCTCCCAGACGCGGCCCTCTCCCCTGCAATGGGGACAGGCCTGGACCGCGGTTTTGCCGCGCCCCTGGCAGCTCTCGCAGCGGGGGCCGAACCGGAGGAGGCCGGGCCCCCCTTGGCGGCCCCGTCCCTGGCAGTCCGGGCAATCTTGATAGCTGCCGCCGGGGGCCAGGCCGGTGGCCCGGCAATGGGGGCAGCTCAGGTTCCGGTGCACCTGGATGTCGGTTTCCAGGCCCCGCATGGCCGCCAGGAAGGGCACCTGCAGATCGTAACGGAAATCTGCCCCCGGAGATTGCTGGAGAAAAGCGCCGCCCCGGTCGATGCCGAAGACTTCCTCAAAAACCTGCTTCTTGTTCCGGAACCGGGGCCGCACGTAAGATTGGGCCGCACTCCGGCGGGGTTTGGACTTGACTTGCCGCAGGGCGTCGTAGGCTTCCACCAGGCGGCGGAATTGGGAGGCGGCCTCCGGATCATCCGGGTTATGGTCAGGGTGGTACTGCCAGGCCAGGGCCCGGTAACGATGCTGGATTTCCTCCCAGGTGGCCCGGGGAGAAACCCCTAAAATCCGGTAATAATCCAGTCTGGCCATGATGATCCGCTCAATGGAGCGTTGATTCTCCTGCCGGCTGGTGGTTCAAGGCTGCGGCCTTTTCGGTGTCCCCGGCCATCTCCAGGGCCCGGCGGGCGAATTGCACTTTGCCCAAGGCCAGGGCCTTCTCGGCCACCTGGCGCCAGAGGTCCGGGTCCAGATTTTTTCCCAGCCGGCCCAAAAGAAAAGCGTCCCCGCTCTCCAGGCAATGGGCCTTGATCTTTTCCAAACCCTCCTGGCAATTGCCTTTCTGAAAGAACTCCAGGGCGTCTTCCCACCATTCCAGGGCCAGGAATTTTTCCCCATATTCCCGGCATAATTCCGGGCTTAATTCTTTTTCGTTCAAAAGACGCCGTTTCTTTAGACAGTCAAGTATACCCGGAGGCAATGATTTTCCCAGTTTGGTGCTCATGGTCATCACGATTGCTAATTTATATCAATTTTTTATAAATTATCTCGGGACCGATGTAAACTGGAATTTGCAAGGTCCTGCGGGGCCAGGAGTGGGGTCCGGGGGATAAAAAGGATTTACCACCAAGACACTAAGACACAAAGGTTCACAAAGTAAAATTAAATACTTATGTCTTGGGAAAGCCAAGACATGAGTATTTCGTTAACTTTTTGAGATTCTTTGTGTCTTTGTGTCTTGGTGGCGATCTTTTCTCTTACCGGCCGAAGTAGCCGGTGATGGAAGCCGAGGCCAGGACCTTCCCCGCCAGGGCCTGCTGGAAGGCAGCCAGGCTGGTATGGCTCCCCAGGTCCAGGCTGGGGACGTTCAGGGCATAGATGGTGGCCACATAGGGATGGTCGCCGGTGCCCCTGGGGGGTTGAGGTCCGCCATAGCCCGGGTCGCCGAAGGAGTTTTGCAGCTCCAGGGCCCCGGCAGGCATCTGCCTCCGGGACGCGCTTTCGGCCAGGGCCTGGACGTCGGCCGGGATATTGATCACCAGCCAGTGCACCCAGTTGCGGGCCACCGGGTGGGGATCCACCACCGAGAGGGCGAAGGACTTGGTCCCCGCAGGGGGGGCCGTCCAGGCCAGGGGCAGGGAGACATTCTTCCCCCCGGCCCCGGGCATGACGTAGGGCACGGGGATCTTGCCGCCATCGGTAAAGGCCGTGGAGGTGAGTTTCATAGCCGGGTCTCCGTAACTGGGAATGATGGTGCCGCTTATCAGCGGGATGCAGGAGAAAAGGTAAATAGAAATCCTGGGCAGCAGCGCCACCCCGAGAGGTTAAGTTCAACCTTTTCAAAAAGATAATTATCCCGGGGGGAGGGCGCAAGGGCCTGGAAAGGGGAGGTGGAAAAGGAAAAAGGCAACCCCTGGGGTTGCCTTTAAGAGATGGAGAAAAGGGAGCGGCCCTGGGATTGGCGGCCGCCCCGCGCCTATGCTTTATTCTTCCGGGAGCTTGGCCGGGGGGACGATCAGCACCGGCACGGGCAGACCCCGGTGGGCCACCTCCCGGACGACCCGCTCGGTGGTGGAGCCCAGGATGTGGCGGCCCACAAAGCCGTGGCCGTGGCTCCCCAAAACCAGGAATTTAATGCCCCGGGCCGCTTCCAAAAAATTGATGATGGCCTCGGAGATGTCCTTTTCGCTTTCCAACATATGGGTGTGGACTTCCACCCCGGCCTTTTGGCCGCGCTCTGCCGCCTCTTCCAGCACTTTTTGGGCGTAACCTTCCTGGTCCTCTTTCAGGTGCCGGTCAATAAACGCGAAATAACCGGCCTTCCGCAGTTGCACCACGTAGAGGACATCCAGGGGCAATTCCAACAGCCGGGCCATATTGAGGGCCCGCCGCATGGCCTCCCACGCGGGGGCGGAGCCGTCCACCGCCACGGCGATTGATTTGGCCTTATCCCTCAGCATTTAATGATGTCCCCCTTTCCTGAAGATAAACCCCACCAGGAGGCCCGCGCCCATGGCGATGAGCACCGCCATGATGCCGAAGAATACCGGCTGGTTCTGGGAGGTGTCGGTCAGCCAGTGTTCCAGGCCCACCTTCTTGATATCGATGACGTCTTTGCCGTAACCCACCAGCTGGCCCTTTTGGAAACAAAAGGACTCCACCTGGTAGCGTCCTTCGGTGGCCGCGGCCGGGAAGCGGAAATAGTGCTTAAAGAGCTTGCCTTCCGCCACCTGCAGGCGGGCCGGGTCTTCCACGATGTTATAAAGATTGGCCCGTTCTTTGATCTTGAGGATGCCCTTAAAGACATTTTCAGCATCATCCGGGGCGGCGGTGCCCCGGATGAGATCCATCTTCATCTGCTGCCGGATAGCCGGGTATCCCAGTTCCAGTTCCTGGGCAATGGCCGGGGAGATAACCTCCTTCAGGGGTTTGGTGGCGTGGATCTTATAGATAAAGGGTGCGCCGGTGACTTCGTACTGCTTCACCGTCATCCAGAAGGGTCCCACCCTCCCTTTGACGGACAGCTTGATGGCTTCCTCTTTCTCCGCAGTGAGTTTGATAACCAAGTCGCTTCCTGGAACAGGATTGACTCCGAAAAAGTAGACTTGATCACCCCGGTAAGAAAGACCGATTTCAATCAAGTTCTTGGAAGCGGCGGTTACCACCGTCTGCCTTGCTTCCGGGGTCACCGCTGTCGCTCCTCCGCCCCAGAGGGCGGTAAGACCCAGGGCCAGGAGAAATATCAGCGCTCGCTTCATGATCAATGCCCTCCTCCTTTGGCCGGGGCCAGGCTCACCAGGTCGGTGGGGGTGATGACCAGGTCCAGAAAGAGCTTCACGGTCAGGACTAGGACGATGATGGCTAAAAGGATGCGAATCTGTTCCCCTTTGAGGCGCTTGCCGGCCAGGGCCCCGAACTGGGCGCCGATGGTGGAGCCGAACAGAAGAATCAGGGCCAGCAACAGGTCCACGGTTTTATTGACGAAGGCCTGCTGCAAAGTGACGTTGGCGGAGGTGAGCACAATCTGGAAAAGATCAGTGCCGATGGCGGCGATGGTGGGCATGCCGATGATATAGATCATGGCCGGGACCATGATAAAGCCGCCGCCCACGCCCAAGAGCGCAGCCATGACGCCGACGATGGTGCCGATGGAGAAGGGGAAGATGGCTGAGGTGTGCAGTCCGGAGCGGTGAAAATGCATCTTCAAGGGCAGCTTGCCGAAGAGCTTGGCCAGCTTGGGCTCCGAGACCTCCGCCACTTCCGCGGCCGGTTGCTTGCGGCTGCGGAGAATGGTGCGCAGGCTCTCCATGAACATGGCCCCGCCCACCAGGCCCAGCATGAGTACGTAGACCACCTTCATCACGAACTCAAAGTTGCCCGCGGCCCTGAGGACTTTGACGAATTGCACGCCGATGGTGCCGCCGGCGATGCCTCCGGCCAGGATAACCAGGCCCATTTTAAAGTCCACATTGCCCAGGCGCCAGTGAGCAAAGGCCCCGGAACTGGCGGCGGCCACAATCTGGTTGGAGTCCGAGGCCGCGGCCACCGCCGGGGGAATGCCGATCATCATCATCAGGGGGGTGAGCAAGAATCCCCCTCCCACTCCGAACAGGCCGGAGAGGAAACCCACCAGACCGCCGATGCCGAGGACCAGAAAAAAATTGATGCTCATACCGGCAATGGGAAGATAAATTTCCATCCCGTTTTGCCCTCCCTCGAAATTCGTTGAAATGCCACGATTGTTATCCGTGTCAGTATGTAAAATTAATCACAAGCTTGTCAAGGCATTTTTTCTTGACAATTTCGCATGTTGCAAATTGCATCAAAGGTGCAAATATGGTTTAATATATAAGATAAGGAAGGTGCCCCCGGGTTGGCGGCCAGATTGCGGTCGGTCTGAGCTCCAGGCCGGGGTGACTGGGGCTAATCTCCAATTCTTTTGCGGATGGCCCGGGGCGAAACCAAAAGGCAAGGAAATTCTTGGCGTTAGGTTATTGATGAATGGCAATGTTTTTTGAGAATGGGAAAAGTTGCCGGGTGTGGCCGGCCACCCCGCACCATATTAAAGGTCGTCGTTGATGTCCATCTGGGGCAAGCTGCAACTGAATATCCGCCAGAAGGTGATGGTGGGCCTGATTGCCTGCATCCTGGCCATCGGCTTCATCGGCGGCCTTTCCTACCGTTATTTGGCCCAGATCGAGACCAAGCAGCGCTTCGTGGAGATTGCCGATGACCTGAGCAACACCATCCTGGAAATCCGCCGTTATGAGAAGAATTATCTCCTTTACGGCTCCAAGGAGGATTGGCAGGAGAACCGGCGCTACCTCCAATTGGGCCTGGAGACCCTGGACAAGATCGCGCCGGAAGTGAAGACCCTGAAGATTGCCCCCCAGTTTCCCCTCTTCCAGGAAGAATTCTTGGCCTATGGCCGGCTCATGGAGGAATTGCCGCAAAGCGGCAACTCCCGCTCCCGGGTGGAGGAGCAATTGCGGGAACGGGGCAAAAGACTGGTGGAACTGTCCCAACACCTGGTGAAATTCGAGCGGCAGCGCATCCTGGAGATCATCAATACCCTAAAAACCCAGCTCCTTACTTCCATGGTGGCCTTCCTGGGCTTCATGGGCTTTTTCGTCTTCATTGTCAGCCGCAAGATCATCCGCCCCTTAAGGGTAATCGAAGGCACCACCCTGCGTATCGCCGAAGGGAACTTCAAGCCCCTGCCGGTGCTGGATACCCGGGATGAAACCCAACGGGTGGTGGAAGGCTTCAACCGCATGGTGGCGGAACTGGAAAAGCGCCAGGACCAACTGGTGCAGGCCAAGAAGATGTCCTCCCTGGGGGTGCTCACTGCGGGCATCGCCCACCAGTTGAACAATCCCCTGAATAATATTTCCACTTCCTGTCAAATCGTCCTGGAGGAGTTGGGTCACGGCGACCAGGATTTCCTGAGAAGGATGCTGACCAACGTGGAGCAGGAGGTCATCCGGGCCCGGGATATCGTCAAAGGCCTCCTGGAATTCTCCCGGGTCCGGGATTTTGCCCTCAAGCCCATTCCCCTGGAAGACGTGATCAGCCGCTCGGTCAGGTTGATTTCCAGCCAGGTGCCTCCGGGGATCGATATCGTGCAGGAGGTTCCCTGGAACCTGATCCTGAAGATCGACGCCCAACGCATGCAGGAAGTTTTTTTGAATCTGCTGATGAACGCGGTGCAGGCCATTAAGGAGCCTCCCGGGGAGATCAAGATCGCCGCCTACCTGGACCCCGATGGCCAGGAAGCGGTGATCACCGTGGAAGACACCGGCGTGGGTATTCCCAAGGAAGAGATCGACCGGGTCTTCGACCCCTTCTTTACCACCAAGGAGATCGGCGCGGGCACGGGTTTAGGGCTGTCCATCGTTTATGGCATCATCGAGAAGCATAATGGTTCCATTACCGTGCAGAGCAAGGAGGGGGAAGGGACCCGTTTTATCATCCGCCTGCCTTTCCGGACCGTGAGTGCAGAAAAGAGGGCCTCCCCATGAAGCGCGCCCGCATCCTCATCGTGGAAGATGAACTCATTGCCCGGGAAAACCTGGATCACGTGTTGCGCAAGGAAGGCTATGACACCGTGGCCGTGGAATCCGGGCAACTGGCCTTCCAGGAGCTGGAAAAGGGTGAGTTCGACCTGGTGATGACCGATCTGCGCATGCAGCAGGTGGACGGCCTGCAGGTGCTGGACCGCACCAAGGAGCTTGCCCCGGATACCGAGGTGATCATGATCACCGGCTACGCCACCGTTTCTTCCGCGGTGGAAGCCATGCAAAAAGGGGCCTATCACTATCTCTCCAAGCCCTACAAGATCGAGGAAGTGCGCATCCTGGTGCGCAAGGCCCTGGAAAAGAGGTGGCTCCGCCAGGAAGTGGTGGACCTGAAACGCCAGGTGCAGAGCCAGAAAGGCATACCCCTGATCATTGGCAAGACCCCCCAGATCGAGGCCCTGAAAAGCACCATCCAGCAGATTGCCCCCACCGACGCCACCGTCCTCATCCTGGGGGAAACCGGCACCGGCAAGGAGCTGGTGGCCAAGGCCATCCATCACCTGAGCCTGAGGGCCGAGAAAAGATTCCTGGCCATCAACTGCGGGGCCTTCAGCGAAGAGCTCCTGGCCAATGAACTCTTCGGCCATGAACGGGAGGCCTTCACCGGCGCCCGGGGCGTCAAAAAGGGGCTCCTGGAATCCGCGCCCGGGGGCACCATCTTGCTGGATGAAATCGGCGACATGCCCCTGACCATGCAGGTGAAGCTGCTCCGGGTCCTCCAGGAAAAGACCCTGATCCGGGTGGGGGGCACCAACGAAATCCCGGTGGATATCCGCATCCTGGCCGCCACCAATAAAGACCTGAAGGGGGAGGTGGAACGGGGGACCTTCCGCCAGGACCTGTTCTACCGCATCAACGTGGTGACCCTGCAGGTGCCCACCCTGGCGGAGCGCCGGGACGACATCCCCCTCCTCTGCCGTCACTTCCTCCAGAAATTCGCCCAAGCCCAGGGCAAGCAGATCGACCAGATCGCCGACGAGGTGATGGACCTCCTCATGGATTACGAATTCCCCGGCAATATCCGGGAGCTGGAAAATATCATGGAGCGGGCGGTGACCTTGGCCGCGGGGCCCGCCATCGAGGTGGCCCACCTCCCCAAGGACTTCCAGCAACCCGGGTTCCAGGTGCAGCGCCGCCCGAAAAAGGAATTCCTCACCCTGGAAGAAAGCGAACAGGAATACATCGCCTACGTCCTCAAGCAGACGAACGGCAACAAGACCAGGGCTGCCGAAGTCCTGGGCATCGACCGGGTGTCCCTGTGGCGGAAGCTGAAGCGCCTGGAACTGAATGGGGAATCTTGAGACTGAAAAAAACGAGATTCTTTTCTTCTTTCCGAATATCAATGAAAGCTAACAGGCGGGCTTGGCCTGCCATTTTTTTTGCAGCAAACGTCCTTTATTTCTAGTCGTCACCACCCAGATAATCCCCCAGCAGGCCCCGGCTGTGCTCGTCTTCATGGCAGTAGACGCAGAGGTTCTCCCAGTTGGAGCCGTCCGGGGGATTGTTCCGGGAGTTGCCGTCCTTATGGTGCACCGTTAGTAGTTGCCTGTTCCGATGATTAAACTCCCGGCCGCATTTGGCGCAAACCATCCCGTGCATCTTGAGGGAGCGTTCCCGGTAGTCGCTGCTGGGTGAGCGCATTTTGGTCTTCTATTCAAAATCGCCGGTAGGCTTTGCTGCGATGTTCAATGGAAAACACCTAGATCGTCTGATCGGCTTCATTGAACAGGTAGATAATGCGCCAATTACCTACCCGAGTCTTCCACTCACCTTCACCCATCTCAAGGGATTGGCAGTGGCGAGGATCAAAGGGAGATTGTGATAATTCAGAGAAGCGTTGCTCCATGCGTTTGATAGTGGTTTTATCGAGGAGTTTCAGTGCCTTTTTGGCTTGATGGCTCAGCTCCAGCCTGAAGCTCATAAGCCAAGATCCTTTTTCACTTCCTCCCAAGGGGTGAAATATGATTTATCTCCACGCCGCAGCGCCTCCCGGCCCTCCGCCAATGCAGTCTGCTCTTCTGGGCTAAGGGGCTCGGTATCCATTGCCTCATGCCGGTAATAGAGCATATCCAGAAACTCTCTCAACAAATCTGCGTCGGGGCCTTGGACTACGGCCTTGAATTTGTCAAATAAATCTTTATCGATGCCTTTTTCCATGGGGCCACCTCAGTCATGAGGAGCTATATTTTTCTTATAACAAAACGTAATAAAAAAGCTTGACTCTGTCAAGTCATAGTTGTGGTTTTGAAATTAACTCCTGATAAACAGGCCTAGTGCTGCCACCATTTATTAGTGTACTATTACTATTTTTCTTCCACTTCATATAGAAATGTTGATTCTAAATAAGAGAAGAAATGGCTGCCCTATAAGTTGCAGTTTTTAATATGAGAACGATAATAATCAGTTAGGAGATTACACCAGTCAGTAACATTAAGATTTTTCCGAAATTTAAGCCCCCTTATTTTTTCATTGTACAACCAAATTCCGGCTTGATGGAAAATTGTTACAACATGACTAGCGGTTTGGCAGTCTGTAGTTTTGAATCCTTGAATGTATAAATATTTCCCTATTCCATCCACTTCTGTTTCATTTGCCAATTTTTCCACATTATTTGCCAGAGGGAACCATTCATTATTTGGTAACCAATCAATTAAACCATTAATACAATCGGATGGTATTACTGTTTCATACCGCTGATTAGCGGGTTGCATATTGAATTTCCGCAAGATTATAATGTTACAAGCTTCGTCAATCTTCCAACAGAAATTTTTGGCACGGCCAAGCGTCTCAGACCTCACAAAGTCTCGATAAGAAAACATCTGCTAAATCCTTAACCCGGCAGCAGCACCAAATCCAGCAGCGGTTTGATCTCTTCCGCTAAAACGACCTCCAGGCCCTCCTTCACTTCCGGTTCCAGGCTGTTGAGGTCCACTTCGTTCTGTTGGGGGAAGACCACTATTTTGACGCCGGCCCGCTGCGCGGAGAGGATCTTTTCCCGGATGCCGCTCACCGGCAGGATGCGGCCGGAGAGGGTCAGCTCCCCGGACAGCGCCACGTCCCGGCGGGCGGGGCGGCCGGTGAGGAGGGAGAGGAGGGCCAGGGCGATGGTCACCCCGGAGGAAGGGCCGTCCTTGGGGATGGCCCCCGCGGGCAGGTGGATGTGGATGTCCTTGTCCATGAAGAAGTTGGGGTCAAGGCCGAAATCCTCGGCGTGGCTGCGGACGAAGCTGAGCGCGGTCTGGGCCGATTCCTGGAGCACGTTCCCCAGAGAGCCGGTGAGGATCAACTGCTGGTGCCCCCGCATCTGGGAGGCCTCCACGAAGATGAGTTCGCCGCCGAACTCGGTCCAGACCAGGCCGGAGGTGACGCCCACCCGGTTGCCCGCCTCCGCCACTTCATGGGTGAATTTGCGGGGCCCCAGGAGCTTCTCCACCAGGACCTCGTCCACGGTGAGGGCGCAGGCCTCCCCCTTGCTCTGGAGGCAGACCCGGGCCAGTTTGCGGCAGACGGTGGCGATCTCCCGGTCCAGATTACGCAAGCCCGCTTCCCGGGTGTAGTCGTGGATGATCTTGGCGATGGCCCCATCGGTGAAATCCGGAGTCAGATGGGACAGGCCGTGTTCCCGCAACTGCCGGGGGATCAGGTACTTGCGGGCGATGTTTTTCTTTTCCGCTTCCGTGTAGCCCGGGAAATTGATGACCTCCAGGCGGTCCAGGAGGGGGTGGGGCAGGTTTTCCACCACGTTGGCGGTGGTGATGAACATCACCCCGGAGAGATCGAAGGGCACGTCCACGTAATGATCCACAAAGTGGCTGTTTTGTTCCGGGTCCAGGATCTCCAGGAGCACCGAGGCCGGGTCGCCTCGGAAGTCCTGGCCGATCTTGTCGATTTCATCCAGCATGAAGACCGGGTTTTTTAAGCCGATGCGGCGGATCTCGCTGATGATGCGGCCGGGCATGGCCCCCACGTAGGTGCGGCGGTGGCCCCGGAGTTCCGCCTCATCCCGCAGGCCCGCCAGGGAAAGGCGCACGAACTTGCGCTCCAGGGCCTCGGCAATGGCCCGGCCGATGGAGGTCTTGCCGGTGCCCGGCGGCCCGGCAAAGCAGAGGATGGGCCCCCGGCTCATCTGCACGTGTCTTTTTTTGTCGATGATCTCCCGGACCGTTTCCCGTAATTCATCCAGCTTGATGGGTTTGGAGAGATAGTGGGCCGCGCCTTTTTTCAGGGCGTCCACCGCGGTGCTGACGGTGGCGTAGCCCGTAACCATGATGATATCCGTATGGGGCGCCAGTTGCTTGGCGGATTCCAGGAGCTGCAAGCCGTCCATCTTCTCCATCTTCAGATCGGTGAGAATCAGGTCGTAATCCTGGACTTTGATCATTCCCAGGGCTTCGGCGCCGTTGGCCGCGCCGTCGACCTGGTGCCCCTCTTTCCGGAGAATGTATTCCAGGTTGGTGCGGGCGATTTCTTCATCATCCACCACCAGCACCCGGGCGCTCTGGAGGCTGCAGAGGGTGCGCACCGCCAGGTAATCCAGGATCCGTTCTTTGACGTGCTGCAGTCCGTAGTGTTGCGTTTCCAGAATCCGCTCGGCCCGTTTCAGGTCCAGGTTGTCCTCGGTGAAACGGTTCCAGGGAAGAGAGATCAGGTAATCCAGATAATTCAGCCCGATGGAGTACTCGGCCACGGTGGGATCGGTCTTTTCCACCCGCTCCAGTTCCTTCAGGGCTACGGCCAGGACCTCCGGGGGTAGTTGAGCCTTATTAATGGCGTTGCGCAGGTCCGCCAGCTCCTGCCCCGTCTTGGGTCTCTCTTCCTCGCCTTTACGGAAAAAGATCATGATTTTTAACCTTTCTGGGTTTGATGAGTATCACAACCCAGTCTGAGTATAAAGGAAAACTTGGGTCAGGGCAATGTGGGCCATGCTCCCCCTTACAGATTAATTTTATGATTTTCCTTAACTTTTTGCTACCTGGAAAGGACCTGGGGAAATCTGTTGCATTTTGCAATTTGGGTTGCGTGGATCTGCAACAGCGGCTAATGCCTTGTAAATATTGATGATTTGAAAATGAGCTTGTGAGCTATTGCACAATGCAACGTATTTTTCTGGGGGCAAAACTGCTTAAAATCTATATTAACTAATAATATCTGTTAGTTATAAAGTTGGCAAGGTTCTTGAATATTATGGACCCGAAAGGGAAAGGCCCATTGAGGGTGCTCCCCAGGCAGTAAAAAAAGATTTCCTCAAGGATGTGCAAGCCATGTTGGGTTTCATGAAGAAAGTTCATGGCAAGGAAGAGGGCGGGACAGCGGCGGACCAGCGTCAGGGAAGCGGCCCGGACCTGGAAAGCCTGCGCCAGGCCCAGGAAAACTCCGGCAAACCCGAAGTTCCCCGGAAAATCCTGGTGGTGGGCCGGGGCGACACCCTGGATGAGGAGGCCATCGATTACGCCGTGAATCTGGCGGAACGGCTGGGCTACGACCTCATCGGCCTGAATGTCAACCCCACCCTGGGACAAAAGAGCCGGTTCTTTTCCCCTTACAAGTATCACCTCCGGGAGAGGTTCGCCCAACGGGCCAAAACGGCCGGGGAAGACCTCAAGAAGACGTTGGCGCAAAAAGGCATCGGCTTTGAGCAGGTGGTGAAGTTCGGGGACGTGAGCAAGGCGGTGGCCGAAGTCAACCGGCAGATCAAGCGGATTGAATTCGTCATCACCCAGGGGGGAGTCAAAGAAGCGGAAGTCAATGGGGTGATCAACCTCCCCGTTTTCAGCATATCTGGATACCAAGGAGAGAAAACGATGGCTAAAGAAACCGACAACAGGGGGGCCAAGCAGATTGGCAAAACCGTAGGATTAGGCTTGGCCGCGGCAACTCTTTATGCAGCAGTCTTTTTGAATGCCGATACGGTCATGAAGTATTTTACTCGGGGGGCCTGGTACGCGGCCCTGCCCGTGGCTACAGTCTTTGTCTTTTCTTTTGTGCATGGCGCTTTTGCGTCGGAGTTTTGGTCCCTCTTGGGCATCGAAGCCACCAAGAAGGCGCAGCCCAGACCTGCGGCGGCGAAGCGGCCGGCGGCCAGAAAGCGGCCTCGTCCCCAGCTGCGGATCGACGCCTAAGATTAAGATTAACTTTAACCATACATTTGGTTGCGAATATTTGACAGGAGGAATGAGCAATGCATGATGTAGCCGCAGAAACCATCAAATTTATCGATCTGAATACGATGAGCATCCTGTTCCTGGTGATCGTCGGCTTTATCGGCGGCCTGGTGAGCGGCTTCATCGGCTCCGGGGGCGCCTTCGTCCTGACCCCGGGGATGATGAGCCTGGGCGTGCCCGGGACGGTGGCGGTGGCCAGCAATATGTGCCATAAATTTCCCAAGGCCATGGTGGGAGCATACAAGAGGTGGAAATACGGCCAGGTGGATATCAAGCTGGGCCTGATCATGGCGGTCTCCGCGGGGGGCGGGGTCTGGGTAGGCATCAATATCCAGCAGTGGATTCTGTCCAAATGGGGGCAGGCCGGCTCCAACCTCTATGTGAGCCTCTCCTTCGTGATCATCCTGGTGGTGGTGGGCGGCTATGTCTTCTATGACGCCTATAAGACCGCCAGGTCCGGGAGTGGGGAGAAGGTCTCCTCCCTGGCCTTAAGGTTGCAAAAAATTAATCTGCCGCCGATGATAGACTTCAAGACCGCCAATATCCGCATCTCGGCCTGGTTCACCATTCCCATCGGCTTCGCCACCGGCATGCTGGCGGCCACCATTGCGGTGGGGGGCTTCATCGGCGTCCCCGGCATGATCTACGTCCTGGGCGTCTCGGGCCTGGTGGCTTCGGCCACGGAGCTGGTCATTGCCTTTGTCATGGGCTTCGGCGGCACCATCAAGTGGGCCATGGCCGGCATGGTGGACATCCGCCTGACCCTCCTCATCCTGGCCGGCTCCCTCTTCGGGGTGCAGCTGGGGGCCATCGGCACCACTTACGTCAAAGAACACATGATCAAGGTGGTCATGGGCTCCATCATGCTCATCGTCGCCGTGAGCCGTGCTCTGGCCATTCCCACCTATTTGAAGGACCTGGAACTCATAACCGTTGCCGACTCCACCACCAAGACTCTCATGACCGCCAGTTTCATCAGCATGTGCTTCGCCCTGGGCATGGGGGCCCTCATCATCCTGGGGAGCATGTGGAAGGCCAAGAGAGCGGAAGCCAAGGCAGCCGCCCTGGCCTTGGAAAAGAGCTATGGGTAAATACAACCGCATCCTGGTGGCCGTGGATGGCTCGGCAACGAGCCTCCACGCCCTCCGGGAGGTCTTCAAACTGACCGGTTCCTGGGTCACCGTGGTTGCGGTGGCCCCTTTTTATGATGGTGATCTGGGACTGGTGGGGGTGGCCGACCCCCAGGCACTGATGACGGAGCCTTGTAATACGGCCCTGGAGAGAGCCCAGGAAATGGCGGACCAGGCCGGGGCCGTAATCCAGACGGTGTGCGCCGTGGGCACTCCCTATGAAAGAATCGTCGATCTGGCCCAAAAAGAAAAATCCAGCCTGATCGTCATGGGTGCCCACGGCCACACCGGCCTAAAAAGGCTCCTCATGGGCAGCGTCACCGAAAGGGTCATCGGCCACGCGGCCTGCCCGGTGCTGGTAGTCAAAGGGTAAAGAAGAACCGGAGACCGAGCGCGCCTTCCCGCCTGAGAATCTTTATCATTTTTCCATTCTAGACAAATTTTTGTCTGCCTAAACATTCTGTTAAAAACTCCGTTTAAAAGGTTGGGTCGATCTGTTATGATTCAGCGGCTGACCAGAGCGAAGCCGTTCTGGTTATGCCCAGAGTCCCATCGCCTTGTTGCAGGACAGATTCAGAAGCATAAACAAAGGAGAGATTTGATGAAACGGAGAATTTGCGTATTAACTCTAACTGCCTTGCTTTTCCTGGGGCTGAGCATTGCCCAGGCCCTGGCCGCCGGTTCTGTCACTTATCTGGGGAAGACCACCTGGACCGCGACCATTAATGACTCCACCCAAGCCGGCCAGGTCGGCGCCACCTTCACCATCACCGGCGGGGTCAGCAAGGTGGGCGACGAGTTTTATCTTTTCCAGGGATATGTCACCCCCAGTGGAGATGGACCTTTTATTATCTCCGGATCGGGAGTCCTGATCGGGAACACCCTGTTTTTCACCCTGACCGAGTCCCAGCGGCACACCGACACCTGGCGCGACGGTGGGGTGATGCACGTGGAAATTGATAAGACCAGCCAGGGCGGCACCTTTTACGATATAGGCCACGACTTCGATACGAAGTCGACTTCAAGAGCGTTTGATCAAAGATATACCGCCGGCACCCTGACCCTCGCAGGGGCGCCCATCCCCTTGGGCGCCAACCTCGCCCCCCAGCAATTATTGCTGCTTAATTAATGGAGGTGGCTGGCGGCGTTGCCACCAATGCCCATATAGTCCCTTAGCACCAAGGGCGACCCCAAGGGTCGCTCTTTTTTATTGACAAAAATTGGAAAATGCCGCCTATGACATGTAGCGATTTCTTGGCGCAGTAACCGGTATTATCGGCCATAAGGCCAGAAGGAGTTGGAGGTTTTGGATTGGAGGTAACCTCGAAAGAGCCCCTGGGGGCAGGAGGCTGTAATAAAAGCAAAAGCATTTTCGGTATCAATGCTGGTGGCTGCATTCATGGTTTGGGGGCTGGGCGTTTCTCCCCTCAGGGCCTCCCAATATCTGGGTGAGGTTACCTGGAATTATGTCGACAACCTTGGTCACTCCTTTACCCTGAAGGCGGGTCTCAGCAAGGTCGGCGGGTCTTATTATGAAATGCAGGGGCAAGGGAACCCAGGCAACGGGACGATTATTTTTCCCGGGGGTGGAGCCTTGGTGGGAAGCACTTTGATGCTCAGCGGGGCGGCGACCATGGTGGAGACGAATAAGGATGGCGTGTATCATGACCCTTCGGTATGGCGGATGGACCTCGATCAATCCAGCTTGAACGGCACTATGTGGATGGTTACCAACTGGTACAACCCGGCCTTTTCCCCGCCGTTTGGGCATTCTTATAACACTGGGGCGCTTACTAAAATCGGCGGGCCCTTGAAGTCGGCATTAGCCCCAACGTTACCATTATTGCTCGAATAAAGTTCGGTCAAAAATTTGAGGTGGCCATTACCCACCAAACCAGCAAGGGCGACTCTACAGGTCGCCCTTGCTCGTTAGGACAGGCTAACGGGACTATCTACCGACACTTTTCCTGGTGAAAAGATCCTCTTCAACTGTTTTGTTATAAATTGGAAACGGGAAGAAGGGTGGGGGAGGAAGTGAGCAGCAAGCAGGGAAAAAAGGAATATGTAAGGTTTTTTTTGTTGCCTACCGCGCCTTGATCTCCTGAGACTTACCCCTCCGCGCCCATTTCTCAAGGGGCGCTGGGTTCGGGGTGGAGGAAGCTGAGGCTGTAATCCGCTTCCTTGAAGGCCCGGAAGCAGCGGTCCACCACCGCCTCGCTGGTTAAGGCCAGGTCCAGCTGCCGGGCGAACGCGGAGAGCAGCCCGGCCAGTTCCAGGGTCTGCTCCGTCTCCAGGAGGGAATACTTGACCATCCGGGCCCGGACCATGTCCCCGGTCACCTGCACCTTAAAGCCCAGGTCGTCCAGGATCTCGCCGAGGAGCCGGGCCCGGCGCTCCCGGCGCTCCACTCCCGCAGCCCCCCCCTTAAACTGGAAACTGATATAGTTGTCGTTCTTTTCTTCGGAGAGATAGGCGTCCAGGATGGCGAAATGGTAGCCCAGCCGGGAGTTGAAATTGAGGTAGCGGTCACTGATGACCGCGAAGCTTTTGCCTCCCAGGCCCTTTTCCGCCTTGCCCATGTCGTACATGGTATTGGCGAAGACCGAGATGAAGCCTTTCAGGTCCGGGGCCACCTGTCCGGCCCACCGGATTTGGGGATGGTGGAAACCCCGGAGCAGGGCCCGGAAAGGCCGGGAGAGGATGTCGTCTTCGGTGATCCAGGGTTGGCCCGGGACGCGCAGGCCGCCTCCCAGGTCCAGGATGAAGAGGGTCAGGGGCAGGTCGGTTTTCAACCGGGAGCAGGCGCCGGGCTTCAGGGCCTGGTCCACGTCCAGGGCGAACATGGCGTCCATGGCCTTTTCATGGGCGAAGCGGGTGATGTCGTGGAGGGTGCGGCAGCGGCTGGCCTGGAATTCCGGGCTCTCCGGGTCCAGGAGGTTCAGGGGCGTGGCTTTTTTCAGGATGCGCCGCAGTTTTTCAAAAACGGGATTCCGCTGCAGTTCCGTATCGGCTCGCGCCCGGCCTTCCAGGAGTTCCGGGACGAGGCCGGGGTAGACCCGGGCCGCGTCCGCGTCCACGGTGACCACTTGCCCGGTATGGAGCACCCGGGTGGCCCCGCCCACCTCCACCAGGGTGGGCACCCGGAACTCCCGGGCCAGGATGGACATATGATCCGTGGGGCTGCCCACCTCCGTGAGGATGGCGGCAATCCGGTCCATGACCAAAACCAGCTTGGCCGCGGGCTGCCGGGCTACCACCACCGCGCCGGGGGGGATGTTGGCCACCTCTCCATCCCGTTGCCACAGGAAGACCCGGCCTGCAGCCGCGCCCCCCACGGCCCGGATACCGAAGCGCAGCAAGGGGGGCACCGGTTCCCAGGTGCTTTCCCGTTCCTCCACTTTGGGGGCGCTCACCCTCAAGGGCCGGGACTGGAGCAGGTAGATGCGGCCCGAGTCATCCAGGGCCCATTCGATATCCTGGGGATGGCCGAAATGCTTTTCCAGTTTCAGGGCGATGGCCGCCAGGTTTTGGATCTGCTCCGGGGTTAAGCAGGGGGCCCGGGCCTGCTCCTGATCCAGGGCCACCTCCCCGGTGCCCCCTTCCGGGAGGCACACCAGGGCCACGGGCTTTTCCGCCACTCTTTCTTCCAGCACCTTAAGCCCCGGGTCCCGGGAGACCCGGTAGAGGTCGGGGGTGATGGCCCCGTCCACCGCGTATTTCCCCAGGCCCCAGACCGCGCTGATGAGCACCGCGTTGCTCTCCGGGGCGTGGGGGTCCAGGGAGAACATCACCCCGCTGGCCCGGGCCGGAACCATGGTCACACAACCCACGGCCATGGGCAGCTCTTCCGCGGAAAATTGCTGGTATTTCCAGTAAAAGATGGCCCGGGAGGTGAATTTACTGGCCACGATTTCCCGGTAGTGTGCGGGCAGGTGGGCTGCGTCCACATTGAGCAAGGTGGCGAATTGCCCGGCAAAGGAGAAATCCGTGTCTTCCCCCACCGCGCTGGAACGCACCGCCAGGGGCTGGCCCTGCAAGGTTTTCCCGGCTTCTAGCAGGGCCTCCTCCAGGTCCGGGGGCAGAGGCGCCTGGCGCACCAGGGTCTGAATTTCCCGGCTGATGACTTCCAGGCTCTCCAGGTCGTCAATGGGGGCCTGGGCCAGACGCCGGGCCAGTTCCTCCTCCAGGCCGGAGGCCTCCAAAAAGCGTTTGTAGGCCGCGGCGGTAATGGCAAACCCCTGGGGCACCAACAGGTGGAGACGGTTGCCCATCTCCCCCAGGTTGGCCATCTTGGCCCCCACGCTGACGGCCATCTCCTGGGTCAAGTCGGCCAGGGGGAGGACATAGGCGGTGGCGGGGATGTCCGGGGCGGCTCTGAGTTCCTTGAGGATTTCCTCTTGGGTCTGCTGGCAGATGGACCGCAATTCCGGGTAGCGGTTCTCGGTCAAGAGATTGAGTTCGGTGACAATGTGGGCGACACTCTCCCCCAGCCGCTCCACCTGGCCCTGGAGATAGGGGGTGTCGAACAGGTAGTCCCCGGCCAGCTTTTCCTCCATGTCCGCCATGATCTCCAGGGCCTGGGTGTTGTTATCCAGGAGGCGGCGGAAATGCTCGAATTTCAGCCTAAGCCGGGTCTGTTCGTCGACTTCTTCTTTCAGGAAACGGCGGAGGAACTTAAACATATAGTGGTCAGTGGCCGGTGGTTAGTGGCCAGTTATGAAAACACTCGATTGTTATCAGAATTCTTATTATTTCAGGTCTATTATTGCTCTCAAATAAAGTTAAAAAATAAATAATATAAAATAAGTTCCTAAAATATAATTGTAATATATAAGGAAAGTCTTACAAAATACTATCATATATAATGAGTGAGAATAGAATAGTCAATGTTTTTCCGGTGGATCTGTTAACCACATCCATCTTCTATAAGTGCCGATAATGAGTGTAATTCCTATGAAAAAATTACTGTGTAAAAAACATATTCCAGAAAATGAATCGATGGGATTATAGTTATGCATTTTGTTAAATTTATTCAAATTATGAGTCGTCAATAGGCAAATGACGCAAATTGCTCCATAACCACTGACCATTGCTCACTGTTTCTTCAGGGCTGCCAGTTCCTTTTGCATCCTTTGCCATTCCAGGGCCCGTCTGATGGTGATGAGAATGGTTTCTTTGCGAAAGGGCTTGGTGATGAAGTCATAGGCCCCTTTTTGCACGGCTTCCTCCGCGGTCTCCAGGGTCCCGTAGGCGGTAATGATGATGATGGGCAATTTGGCGTCGATCTTCTTAATAATATCGATCAGGTCCATGCCATCCACCAAAGGCATCTTCAGATCGCTGACCACCAGGTCAAAGGGCTTCTCCTGGAGCAGCTTGCTCACCTCCAGGGGGTTGTTGGTGGTGGTCACCTCATAGCCGGTCTTATCCATGAGGATGGTCCGCAGTAATCTGAGCATATTGGGTTCATCGTCCACCACTAGTATCTGTTCCGCCATCTTATCCTCCTGGCCTGGGGTCCTAATAAGTCAAGGTATCAAAAGAAGTGGGAGTCTCCCTCTCTTTGGCCGGGGGGGCCGCGTCGGCCTCCTTATCCGTGGCCACAGGGAGATAAACGGTGAAGGTTGTGCCGTGTTTTTCCGGGTATTCATCCGCCGGGTAACTGGTAAAGAGGATATTGCCCCCGAATTTGGTGATAATGCCATAACTCACGGAAAGGCCCAGACCGGTGCCTTCCCCCACCTTCTTGGTGGTGAAAAAGGGATCGAAAATCTTGGCCTGGCTTTCCCGGGGGATGCCGTTGCCGGTGTCGGAGAATTCAATGATCACCCGCTTGCCGTCCCCGGCCATCTGGGCCGCCACCTTCATCATTCCGCCCCCTCTCATGGCATCCGTGGCATTGTTGATCAGGTTGATGAACACCTGCTGCAATTCCTGGGGGTCGCCCTTGACCCGGGGCAGGTTGGGGGCCAGGTTGCTCTCCAGGATGATTTTTTTGGTCAACAAGGTATTGCGGACCACGCTCAGCATCTTTTCCAGGATGCTGTTTAGGTCGGCGCTGGTTTCGATGCGCTCCGGGGAGCGGGCGAAGGTGAGGAGGTTTTCCACGATCTTTTTGCACTTCAACCCCTCTTCCTCAATCACTTTCAGGGTCTCATTGACTTCCGGGGAGTCTTCGGTCTGTTCCAGGAGATGTTCCGTGAAGCCCAGGATGACGGCGATGGGGTTGTTGATTTCATGGGCCACGCCCGCAGCCAGAGTGCCCACGGAGGCCAGTTTTTCCATGTTGATCAGGCGGTCTTCGATGGCCTTGCGGCCGGTGATGTTCCGGGAGATGATCTCATAGGCAAAGGTCTGCCCCTGCTCATCCCGCAGCCCCACAATGCTGGTGGAGAACCAGAACTCCTGGTCGCCGATGGCCACCTGGTGGCGCATGCTGCGGGTGCGGCCCGTCTCCTTCACTTCCCGGAGCCACTCCATGTGGAAGTCCGCGGCCTTTCTGCTGAAGATGTCGTAGAAGCGGCGACCCAAAAAATCCTGGGGCTGCACCTGCCCCGAGGGTTTCACTGACAGGGCCAGGGCGAAGAGATTGGCGGCAAACCGGTTCAGGGACTGGATACGGCCCTCCCCATCCACGGTGTAGATGAGGTCCGCGGCGTTTTCCACCAGGGCCTGATACCTGGCCTCGGTTTTTTGCAGCTGTTCCTTCTGGCGGCTGACCTCCTCCTCCAGGGAGGCGGAGAATTGCCGCTCGTAACGGAAGTTCAGCATGACAATGGTGGCCGAGAGGACAAAAAAGCCGATGATCACCTGCAGGAAAAATTGCCGCAGGTAAAGGGAGTGCACCACTCCCTCCACCTCGCTGACCGGAGCCACCACCGCCACCGACCAGGAGGGCGCGGCTTTATTATTCTTGCCCCAAAGGGGATCGGCCAGGCGCACCGGGGCATAGGCTATGAGTTTCTGGATCTCCCCGGCCATGCCCCGGTGCCACCCGGAAATATAAGTCCCCAAACCTTCCTGGCCGGTGAGCATCTTTTCCCGCTGAATCTCGTTAATGGCGTCGAAGGAGATGGCCGGCATGCGCTCCTTGCGCACGGTGAAGGCGTTTTTACCGATAAAGTCCCGCTCCGGATGGGCCAAAAAGGTGCCCTGGTTATCCATGATCCAGGCGTAGCCGGTCTTGCCGCTCTTGATCTGGCGGGTAAATTTGTTCGCCAGAAAATGGGTGTCAATATAAAAGAGCAGGACGCCGGAAAGGGCCCCGGAGGGGTGGGGATGGGTTTCGTCCACCGATTCATCATAGGTGGGCACGGCCATGATCATGATCAGCCGGCCCATGAAGTTGGGAACCTGGGTGGATACCGGGCCTACATAGATGTGGCCCTTGTTTTCCGGGAGGCGGGCCCATTCCAGGTAGGGGGCATCCTGAAAAGAGCCGGTGATTACATGGTCCACGCCCCGGGCATCCACCAGGTACGCCCGGGTCCCCTCCAGGTTGAGGCGGCGGATCTCCACCACTCCCTCCTCCCGCACGCTGGCCAGGGTGGCCCGCATGCGGTTGGCCCAACTTAAGGGTTCCAGGTATTGGATGGAGGGGGAAAAATTGAGGGTGCTCAATTCCCGCTTTAAAAAATTGAGGTCCTGCTCCAGCAGACTGGCGGTATGTTGGGCCAGCACCAATTGTTGCTGGTTGAAGTCTTCCTTGACGATCTCCCGCATCTGATTGGCGGATTTAACCCCCAGGTAAATGCTGGTTCCCAAAAGGAGGGTATTGACCACCAGGATCAGGGCCAAGGCATGCCGGGATAATAAGAAGGGGAAGCGCCGCATTTTAGCTATCTATGGGCCAACATCGGTAACATATCCAGGGATATACCTAACTCAATTCGCCCGGATTTTAGGACAGGGCCATATTGTCCACAAGTTATGATTTTTTTTAAATATTAGCGTATTTACCCCAGGGGGTCAAGATGCTTGAGAGGGAGAGAAAAGGCGGAAGTGGAAAGGGCCAGGGTCCCAAGGCCCCCGGCCCTCTCTCGGTGCAGCATTTTGGCCGAAGCCGGTTAAAGGTTAATCTTCCTGCACTTTCACCACCAGCACAGAGCAGGGGGCGTAGGTCACCACCTTGGAAGCGGTGCTGCCCAGGAAGTATTTGGTCTTGCTGGCCAGCCCCCGGCTGCCGATGACAATGAGGTCGGCCTTTTCTTGTTTGGCCGCTTCCACGATCTCATCCGGCACGGAATCTCCGGTGGCGATAAGGGCCTGGGGAGTGATCCCTTTCTCCTGGGCTTTAGCCTTGCCCTGGTTGAGAGCGTTTTCCGCCTGGCTCTTAAGTTTATCCGCCACGTAATGACCCTCGCTCCCCAGGTCATAGAGGGAGAGGTACACGGCCACCAGCACCACCTCGGAAGGAGGGTTGGACTTGGCCAAATTACAGGCGTTCTCCACGGCCTTCAAGGAGTAGGCCGAACCATCAACGGGCACAAGTATTTTCATGGATTTGCCTCCTCCCTAATTAATGGGCCATCATCATCTTTTCGGCCTTTTCCTTTTTAAAGCCGGCCCAGAGTTTGGCCATAATAATGGCGCACATGCTGAGGGCCGCGCCCATCACCACCCAGGCGGCCGCGGTGTTCAGCCCCGCCTGCTTTAAGGCCACGGAGGACCCGGCCAGGATGATCATGATGGCGAAGAGGAGACGGATGCCATAACCCCGGATGTATTTAACCGCGGTGACGCCGATCTGGGCGCCGATGGAGGCCCCCACCAGCATGTAGATGGCAGCCACAATATCCACTACGCCTTTCATGCCGTAAGTCCAGCAGCCGTAGGCTCCGGCGAAGAGCACGGAGAAGAGGTCAGTGCCCACGGCAATGGCCGTGGGGCAGCCAATGAGATAGATGAGGGCCGGCATGCGGATAAAGCCGCCGCCCACGCCCAAGAAGCCGGAAAGGAAGCCGGTGAAGAAAAAGACGCCCATCACCGTCCAGAAAGAGATGGTGATCCCTGACGCGGGGAAGTGCATCAAGGGAGGCAAGTTCCAGGCCTTCTTAGGTGCGGCCATCCCCACCGTGGCCGCGGCTGCCTTGGCCGCCGCCCGTTTATCCTTGGTGGCGTAGTCATAGAGCATGTAAATGCCCAATCCAAAGAGCAGAACCATGTAAGAATAACGCACCACCGGCCCGGCCAGGGTTTCTCCCCCGGAGATCTTCATCTTACTCAGCCACATGATCACCTGAGCCCCTGCTTCCACCCCGATGACCGAGCCGATGATGGACCAGATGCCCAGCTTCATGTCCACGTTGCCCATCTTCCGGTGCTTGGCGGTGGCCACGATGGATTTGCCGAAGATGTGGGCCAGGTCGGTGCCGATGGCGTAGGCCATGGGAAAACCAAAGATGTTCAGGGCCGGGGTTACCACCCAGGCGCCTCCTACTCCGAAAAAACCGCCCAGTACTCCCACCGCAAAACCGATGGCCACGAGGATGAGGGCGTTGAAATTCTGTTCTGCGATAGGCAGATATACATTGAACATGTCAAGCATTATGAAAATCCTCCCTCACCTGGCTATTCGTGGTGTTCGATCTTGCTGACGTCCATGCCGATTATCTTCAGGATAATATCGGTGACAAAGGCGATGATGCCTCCCACTGCGCCCATGATCACCGTGACGATGAAAGCGAACATCAGCTTATTGGAGTTGTAGGACGCGGCAAAAAAGTAATTGATGGCGTTGAGACCCTCCATCTTTACCTGTTTGGCGGCGAAATCAGCCGTCTTTTCTCCCGGTCCCGCAGCCCAAGCCAGTGCAGGCAATGCCAGCAAAAAACAGTTAAGAATGACTGCCCAAAATTTCTTCATCCTTACTTCACCTCCCTATCCACGGGTAGATTTATAATAGGTTCGGGCGCGGTCCCTATACGTTCCCTGCCGCCTGAACCGTTAAGCCCTTTATTGAGAGTGACCATATCCCCAGGGCAAAGCCGGAATCAGAGCCGGTTCTCCTGGCATCGGCTTTGCCCCGCCGGTTAAGTGCCGGTGTTCTTTCCCCAACAGGACGGTTTTCTGCCCTCCTAAACCGTCACTTTGATCATTATCAATGCCCGTGCCAGGTTTAAAAAAGAATGGGCAGTGCATTAACTGGTTAATAAATTAATGTAAAATTAAGTGTCCGGCTAATGCCCATGTGACTTTTTTCGCAGCTACTGTCAGCAAACTTTACAGTTCGTAAAAGAAATAAACGCTCACCTACGCCAAAATGATGGGGCCCAGGGGCAGGGCCGCTCCCCAGCGGGGCCTGGCGGCAGTTCCCTTTGGCGTGGAAATTGATAAAGTAACTTTTGGGCCTGATGAATCAGGGGAAAAATTTTTAAAACACCCAAAATTTTTAACCATCCGGGGCCGACTCAGGGTAAATTCTATCTAGGCAATTTTATGGGATTGTTTAGCTTCTTCCGGAGAAAAAAGAAACCCCCACCCGGGGGACCCGGCCTGAAAGAGATTTTCCAGGGCTTCCAGCAGGTGTTGGTGGCCAATAATGAATCTCTGGCCATTATGGGGCAGTTGGAGGAAAAGCTCCCGGACGGCAACGGGGTTGACTGGCAGTTTCTCCGGAGTCGCATCGACGCCCTGGACCGGCACCTCTCTGACCTGGTGGCCGGGTTGCAGCGCATGTCCGGAGGCGTCTGGGAGGAACTGGAGAAGGCCAGGATCAGGATCAAAGAGAACCTGAGGCTGCGACTGGAGGAGGCCCGGGGTCTCGAGGCCGGGGAAAATCCCCAGCTGCGGCCATCCCTTACTCCGGAAAAACTGCGGAATGTGGTGGACCTGGTGTTGCCCTTGACCCTGGTGGACCGCCGCAGCCAAAACTTCCGTCCCGAGAACTGCTGCAGCTACCGGGACATCACCCGCTTTGCCCATGAAAGGGCCATCCAGGGGATGTTCGGTCTCATGGACGGGGTGGAGGAAGGGCGCTACCCGGCTCTCCGGCTGTTAAAGCTGGACACCCCGCTTCCCCTCAACCTGCACCTCATGGACCTGGGGGGCGGCCTGGCCACCCACGAAACCCCGGTGCCCCCGGCCAGTATCATTTCCCGGCCCATGCGGGCACTGTGGCGGGGCATCAGCCACCCCGGCATCAGTTGGGCCGGGCCGGTGCCGGTATCCGTGGGCGGATTTCTCCATGTCCTGGCCCAGACCGCCATCCGTCCCCCGGAGAGGTTCTGGGACAAGACCTACGCCATCGTCGCCGCCAACTACGTGAATTACAGCTGCCGCCTGGGTTTTCACTTCGCCACCGTGGATAGTTTTTGCGGGCCGGTGGCGGACGACAATTTCATTAATTTTGCATTCAAGGGCGGGGCCGCGGATGAACTCCGGCGCATCCGCCGGGCCACGCTCATCGCCACCGTCCTGGAGAGACTGGGCTTTGAACTGGAAGTCTTCAAAGACGTGGTCCGGGCCCGGTTCCGCAAACGCTCCGCCAGTGAAATCGAGGAAAGGCTGGACCTCCTGGGCCGCCTCATGGCCTACGTGCGCCAGATGGACATGCTCATGTCCGACGACTCCAAGATTTACCTCCTGGCCGAACGCTTCCTCTCCGGCCACTACGAGCGGCCTGGAGAGGAGGAGACGCAAGGGGAAAAGTAAGATATTGGGGGGCTCAGACCCCAGGCCCACCCCCATTCTTTATAAGATAACGGCCTCCCCCCCTCGTCGTCCTTTTCCTAAGGGGGACTTGCGGGGGATTTTCTATTTTCCCCAAACGACTCCTATCTGGCCTGGTTTTTTCAGGGGGCTTGCACTATCATCAGGCAAAGGGAGGATTGATATGGGAGCCCATGCGGATAAACCGGAAAAATTGCTGGTCTGCACCGACGGCTCGGAAAACAGCCGGGCTGCGCTGGCGGCGGCCCTGCGCCTGGCTAAGCTGGGCCGCGTCCAGGTCTATCTCCTCCAGGTGGTGCAGATTATCCCCCAATTTGAAGTGGCGGCCCCGGACCTGATGGCCCGGATCTCGGAGGAGGCCCGGACGGAGCTGGCGGCCACCGCGGCCGAGGTCAAAAAATCCGGGGTGGCGGTGGAGGCGCGGCTGGCCCACAGTGTCTCCGTGTTCAGCGCCATCATCAAGGAGGCGGAGGCGATCCAGCCGGACCTGATCCTCATGGGCCGCTACGGCCATACCGGTCTGGCCCGGCTCCTGGTGGGCAGCGTCACCGCACGGGTCATCGGCCACAGCCCCTGCAACGTCCTGGTGGTTCCTTTGGGCGGGACCGTGGCTTTTGAGCGGATCATGATCGCCAGTGACGGCTCTCCTTACAGCCAGGCTGCGTTCGCCGCGGCCCTGGCCCTGGCCCGGCCGCGGGAGAGCCAGCTGTTGGGGGTGTCCGTGGCCCCGGAAGAGGGTGATATACCCCGGGCGGAGGAGATTATCCGACAGATGCTGGCCGCGGCCAATCGGGCCGGAGTGCCCTTCCAGGGCCTGGTGCCCCAGGGGCGGCCCGCTGATGACGGCATCATCCAGGCGGCCCTCCGCCACGCAGCGGACCTGATCGTAGTGGGCAGTCACGGCCGCACCGGTTTGAAAA
This sequence comes from Syntrophobacterales bacterium, assembly GCA_020060385.1. Taxonomy (GTDB): domain Bacteria; phylum Desulfobacterota; class Desulfobaccia; order Desulfobaccales; family 0-14-0-80-60-11; genus SURF-52. Next base: position 28,554 of record JAGVAH010000018.1, read on the forward strand.
GGCTGCTCATGGGCAGCGTCACTGAACGGGTCATCGGCCAGTCCCCCTGTGCGGTGCTGGTGGTGAAGAATATGGAATAACCGTTGTTGGATTAGGAACTCTTTCATAACCTAGTCCGAGGCTGCAGATTAGGTTATCCCTGAGCACATAATTGGGGGGACTTTCATTTCTGTCCGGTTAAGCCAAAGCGAGGCATAACTGTTTGTTAGCGTTCATATTATCCGGCAGCGAGCCGGATGGTTCAAAGA
>JAGVAH010000089.1 GCA_020060385.1 Syntrophobacterales bacterium
CCTTGCAGGAACTCTTTGAACCGCCCGGCCCAACGCCGGATAATATGAATGTTAATAACCAGTTAACCCTGGTCTGGGCTTAACCGGACAGAAATGAGTCAAAAACAGAAGGTCCGCCCCTACCTAAAAAACCCCCGGAATCCAGGGATTCGGCGCTTTTTGGAAATAAAATTGCCGGATGGTGAGATGCCCCCAAAAGTGAGACACTTTTTATGAGAGGATTGGTTTAAGGCCTCCATGGTCCAGGTTGTCCAACAGCCCCAATGGGGGGTTAGGATGAGGGGGAATTAAGTCCCTTTTTTGCTTCAAATGGCAGATAATGTAAACTTAACCGAACTTAAGAAATCGACTGCTGACATATTGGGAGAAGGGCTATGCAGCCAAACCTGACCGACAAAGAAGCAGCACAAATCCGGAAGAGCATCCAGGAAAAATACTCCCGGGTGGCGGCCACTGGCCCGGCTTCCTGTTTCCGCTACCCCACCGGCGGGGAAGGGCTGCAAGAGCTACATTATCCCCCGGAGCTGCTCCGGGATTTGCCCCCGGCTGTCATCGCTTCCTTCTGCGGAGTGGGCAACCCCTTCAGCCTGGGGCCCATCCATCCGGGGGAAGCCGTCCTGGACATCGGCTGCGGCGGGGGCTTCGACTCCCTGGTGGCCGCCCGGATGGTGGGCCCTAGTGGCCGGGTGGTGGGGATCGACGTGACCCCAGCGATGCTGGATCAGGCCCGGTCCCACCTGGCCCTCCTGGGCCTGGCCAACGTCAGCTTCCAGCTGGCCGCGGCCGAATCCCTGCCTTTCCCGGACAACGACTTCGAGGTGGTTATCTCCAACGGCGTCTTCAACCTCACTTTGGACAAGGAAGCGGCCCTGAAAGAGGCCCACCGGGTGCTCAAGCCCGGGGGCCGCGTGCTGCTGGCGGACATGGTCCTGGTGGCGGAGCTGCCTGCGGACAAGACAGGCAAGATCGAAAACTGGCACCAGTGAATCGGCGGCGCCCTGCCGGGAAGGGACTTCCTGGCCCTGCTGCTCAAGGCGGGCTTCCGCCGGGCCAGCCTCACGGCTTACACCGGCTGCAAGACCTCCCCCTACACCGAAGGGGCTTTGTTTTACGGGGAGAAACCGGTGGCTGCCGAAGTGGTGGAAACCATCATGACCGAGGCTGAACGGCTGCCGGAGCCCCGACAGGTGGACTGCCCGCCGGGGGGGGCCTGAGAGCCCAAATAACCCGCTTCGGCGAAGCGGGCAGATTCTTGAGGGGAGGGCCGGGGGGAAGGACCCACGGCCCTTAGCACTCTCCCCCAATTAACCCCTACTTCCCAAACAAACGCCCCAGAAAACCCTTCTTGGGCGGCTCCGGCGGCGGCAGGCCCAGATGCCGGCAGATCACGGCCTCCAGTTTGTCTTCCGCCACGTCTGAGCCCTCCACCACGATCTCATCTTCCACCATGATGGCCGGGGCTGCAGGCAGGTCCAGCTCGAAGTATTCGTCCGTCTGGTACGCGGCGATGGGTTTGGAAATAGTCTCGATCTCAATGGCGTACTTTTCGCCCAACCTGGGCATCATTTGCAGGAAATGCTTTCATGGTTTGCCATTAGGCTCGTTTAAAAAGAATCTGACCTTGAGCATGGTTTTTTCCTCCAATTTCCGTAACATATTTAATTAATTAGCCAAATTTTAGGCAACACCGTTTAGGCAACTTTTTGGAGAAAATTATAAAAAAACCTTGACAAGTAATCCTCGAAAGCTTAATTATTTAAGCAACTACTTAACAACTAACCCGGAACCCCAAAATATGGATTTGGAAGTCTCCGAAATGTTCAAGGTCTTGGCCGTGGAAACCCGGGTCAGGATTCTCGATATCCTTAAGGCCCAGGGTCCCCAAGGAGCCAAGGAGATTGCCCGCCAGTTGGGGATCACGACCGCCGCGGCCTCCCAGCATCTTAAAATCTTGCGGCAGGCCGGCCTGGTGAGAAGCGAAAGAAAAGGATACTGGATTCCGTACTCCATTAATGGGGAGGCCTTGGAAAGATACCGGCGGCATTTGACGGAAGTCTGCACTTGCGGCTGCCGGGGCACGGGAAAGTGGAAAGAACAGGAATTGGCAGAGTCTGACGTGGAGAACCTGAAAAAATATGCAAAAGACCTCCAGGAAGAACTGAAGATAGTGCGCCAGCGGCTCAAGGAAATGTCCAGATAAGAACAGCCAATTTTTTTTGCATTATTAATTAAGTAATTAAGCAAATACATTAACAGAAAGGAGGTGAGAAAGATGGCAGAGGAGAAAAGCCCATGCGGTTGCGGGTGCGCCTTGAAGGAAAAGGCCCCCAAGGCCCCGGCCAAGGAAAAGGAGGCTAAGGAGGCCAAAGAGTCGAAGTAAGACAAAGGGATAGACCCCGCTGGGGGGGCAGGTGCAAGACCGAAGCTTGCCCCCGTTTATTTATGCAGTTCCCAAAGGCGGCAGCCCCAGATGCCGCCGGATCACCGCCTCCAATTTCTCCGCCGTGATTTCCGGCCCCTGAGCCGCGATTTCATCCTCCACCATCACCGCCGGGGCCGGGGGCAGGCCCGAAACCTGATATGCCTCGCCTTGATATTCCTCCCTGGACTTGGTGACGGTCTCCACCTCCATCTCATATTTCTCGCCCAACCTGGGCATGATCTCGTGGAGCCGCTTTCAGGTCATCCCGCAGGGATCGTTCAGAAAAACCTTAATTTTGAGCAAACCGATTCTCCTTGATTAATTATTTCTTCATGACCCCGGCCATGCGGGAAAGAAACTGCTCCGGCGGCAGGTAATCCACCAGCCGCAGGTTCCGGCACTCATGGCCCCGGCCATCCAGAAAAATCACGGTGGGCACTCCTTTGACCCCGTATTGGCCGAGCAGGCGGGTATGCACCGGATCGCCCTTCCGGGTCAGGTCCACCTTGACCATCACGAAATCCCGGTCCGCCAGCTTCACCACCTCGGGATGGTGGAAGGTGATCTCCTCCAGCTCCCGGCAGGGGGCGCACCAGACCGCGCCAAAATCGATGATCACCGGCTTCCCCGCCTCTTTGGCCTGGGCCAGAAGTTGGTCCGAATACGGCTGCCAGTTGACGCCGGGCCCCTGAAAGGCCCAGGAGCCCGCCAGGAAGGTGGCCGCTACCACCCCCACCAGGGCCGCCATAGTTTTAACCCACTGGAAACCCCGGGAGGCCCCGGCGGTGCGGTCCAGCCAACCCAGATGAATGGCCGCGCCCAGGGCCACCGCCGCCAGCAAAGCCGTGCTGACGCCTTCCGGGAGCAGGGGCCGGAGAAAATACGCGGCCATGCCCAAAAGCACCCAGCCCATGAGTTTCCGCACCCAGAGCAGCCACTCCCCGGAGCGGGGCAGCTTCTCCAGGCTGCCCGAAAAAATGGCCAGAAAAAAGAGGGGCAGCCCCAGACCCAGGCTCAGGGTTAAGAAGACCAGGAAACCGAGCAGAGGGGAGCCCAGGTTGGCCACCCAGGTGAGCAGCCCCAGAACAAAGGGGCCGATGCAGGGCGCGGCCACCACCCCCAGGGTCAGGCCCATGAAGAGGCTGCCCCAGTAGCCCGCATAAGACCTGGACGCTGCCTGGGTCAGGCCGCCGGGCAGCCGCAGTTCCCAAAACCCGAACATACTGGCGGCCAAAACCACCAAGACCAGGGCCACTGCCCCCAGCACCAGGGGGTTCTGCAGCATGGCGCCCATGAGGCCCCCGGTCAGGGCCGCGCCCACCCCCAGGAGGGCATTGGTGACCGCCAGGCCCGCCAGGTACAGAAGGCCGTGGGCCAGCAACCGGCCCCGGCCCTGGCCGCTCTTGCCGCCGAAGTAAGAGACCGTGATGGGAATGAGGGGGTAGACGCAGGGAGTGAGATTGAGGGCCAGGCCCCCGGCAAAGACGCCCAACATAGTCCAAAGCAGGCTCCAACCGGAGAGGGGGCCGGGGGCGGAGGCTTCCGGCGCATAATCGCAGAGCCCCAGGGGATCGCTGGCCACCGGCAGGCCGCTCTTTTGCCATTCCGGGAAGCCCAGGGGGTCCCGGTAAATATTTTTGTAACCTAGCTGGACGGCCACCCGGGCCGCCACGTCGCTGCGGACTCAGGCCAGGCCCGCTCAATAGAACACTACCAGCCGGTTTTTATCCGGCCCCAGCAGGGCCGCCAGGGGCCTTTGGGCCCGCCACCGGGACCACCAGGTGGGCTCCAGGGGAAAGCTCACCGCGCCTTTGATATGGCCGCTGCGGTACTCCCAATCCTGGCGAGTGTCCACCAAAAGCAGCTTGGCCGGGGGATGCTGATAAAGTCTAGCCAATTCCGCAGTATTTAGCAGGCGGTAGCCCCCCCGGGCGGCTTCGTCCTGGACCTGGGCCAGGGTGGCATCCTGGACCGGCGGCGGGGGACGGTGCGCCAGCCACAGCCAGCCCAAAGTCAGGGCCATGGCGGCCAGGCAGACCAACAATCTTTTAAAGGTATCCATATCTGCCCCCGGATACTTAAAGCCTTCCCTCCTTCCGGAGTTTGGCCAGCAAAAACGCGGCGCTGGCCGGGGATAACCCCAAGCTCCGGGCCAGGGCCGCGGCCTCCGTTGATCCGGTTTCCTCCACCCGGGCCACCACTTCTTCTTCCAGCTCTTCCAGCCAATCTTCAAAAAGGACCAAAAGCTCCGGGTCCGCCGCGGCCAGCAGTTGCTGGGAGCGGCTGACCTTGTCCACCAGGCTCTGACACATGTGGGTGGGATCGACACCTTCGCCCAGGCAGGTGGCCAGTCAGAGGTGGACCATGCTGGAGACCTTGTCCCTGGCCGCATCTCCCAGAAGGTCGGCCAGGAAGCGCAGCCGGGCTTCGTCCCCCAGGACCGGGAAGATTTTTTTCAGGGCACCGGCCACTGCCTCCAGGGTTTCCTCCGGGTCCATGCCCTCCAGAAGTTGGATAACTTGCTCCTTGTTCATCGCCTCCTCACCAGGGCTAAAAAGTGGTCCTTGCGGCCAACAAGCCGGTGGCCAGGTTATCCAGGGCCTTCAGGATCTCCACGATCCTGGGATCGCTCATCTCGTAATAAATAAACGGGCCTTGCCGTTCCACCCTCACCAGCAGGGATCTGCGCAGTTCCTTTAAATGATGGGAGACCAGGGGCTGGGAGAGCTGGAGTTCCTGGACGATGGCGGACACGGATTTTTTGCCGTTCCCCAGGGAGAGGAGTATCCGCAGACGGTTCTCATCCGCCAGGCTTTTGGCCAAAAAGGCCAGGGTGGGCAGATGGCCCGGTTGTTCCACAAAAACCCCCCTCAAGACGGCCCTGCAAATCAATATATCAATGTTTATTTATATATTTATTTTGACCGTCCTTGTCAAACAAATTCTAGGGGAAAATTCTGGGGAGAGAGGTACCGAAGTTAAAGAGAGGCTGGCGGCCCCCGCCGCCCGCCAATCTGCGGCAGCAGGCTAGAAGTCATTGCAAAAAACCTATTTCCGGAGTCAGTTTTTATAAACCAGGATGCGGTTAAAAAGGGACAAATTACCCCCCTTTGTAAAAGGGGGGGTAAGGGGGATTTAAAAGCGCCTGATAATCCCCCTAAATCCCAGCAGTGTCCGGTTAAGTTTTTGCAAAGGCATAGTTTTTTTGCCGTTGAAGCTCTGGGAGATGGAGGTTCATCAGGCGAG
>JAGVAH010000031.1 GCA_020060385.1 Syntrophobacterales bacterium
TGTGCGGCGGCCTGGGCGGCGTGATGGCCGCCGCGGCCCGGGGGGCCAGTGAAGCGGGCGGGGTGAGCATCGGCCTCCTGCCGGATGGGGACCGGGGCCGGGCCAATCCTTACCTGACCTACTCTATCCCCACCAACCTGGGCCACGCCCGGAACGTCCTCATCGCCCACGCCGCGGACGGGCTCATCGCCGTGGACGGGAGCCATGGGACCATCTCCGAGGCGGCCATCGCCCTGAAACTGGGAAAACCGGTGGTGGGGCTTAAAGTCACCTGGGAAGTGCCGGGGTTGAGGCGAGCGGCCACCCCGGAGGAAGCCGTGGGAGCGGCCCTGGGAGTGCTTGGGGGATAAGGATAGTATTCATCCAGCTTATCGACTCGATAATTCCCGGGGTCTGAAATTTCCGGGAGGGATCGCTTTCCTTTTTCTTACCCACCATGAATTCTATACTGGTTGCCAAAAGTTTTTTCCGCCCCCCCTCACCCTAACCTCGCTCTCCCCCCGTTGGGGGGAGAGGGGATAAGAGGAAAGAACTTTTGGGAAATGCTATATTTTGACTGGAAAAAAAAGCGGCTAAACGCCCAAAGGCGTCTAGCCGCATTCTTGGTTGCGGTAAGGGACTGGTTAGACTTCCAGCCAGGAATCGGAGAACAGGACCTGGCCCATGATGACCCGGGCGGTCTTGGCGTAGTTTTGCAGTTCCTTGGACAGAGAGGCGATGTCCACGGATTTGCCGTCCATGATGTCGTACACCACCTGCACGGCCTCAGGCATTTTGCCGTCCACCAAGGCCCAGAGCTCGTCGTCGAAGGCGTCGACAATGGCTGAAGCCATGCCGTAGCGCTGCACCATGGCCACGTAAGCCCGGTTGATGATGGGGCGCAGATGCTCCGGCACGCCGTTGCTGGAGTTGGACAGCCCGCAGGTGGACAAAGACCCCGGGGCCATGTCCTGGAGCATCTTCATGTATTCCAACACCGCCATGAGCTGGTTTTGCTGAATGTTCAAGGGCGCGATGATGGGATCGAACCAGATATCCTCGTTGTCGATGCCGTATTCCGCGGCCTTGGCCAGGATTTCGGCGGTGAGCATGCCCCTTTCGTGTTCATCCCGGGGCATGCCTTCCGGGCCCCAGAGCAAACCGATCATGTAGGCGTCGTATTTCTTGACCAGAGGCATCATGCCATCCATGCGCTCCGGCCGGGCCATGATGGAATTGATGATGGCTTTGCCTTTGTGAACCTTGAGGCCGGCCTCCATGGCGGCGATATTGGAGGTGTCCAGGGCCAAGGGGATATCCGGCACCACTTCCTGGATGACCTTGACGATCCACTCCATCAATTCTTCCCCGCCCTTGCGGGCCGGGCCGATATTGACGTCGATATAATCCACCTTTTTTTCGGCCTCTTTCAAGGCCAGTTCCTGGAGTGGCTTGGGGTTCCGCTCCTTCATCGCCTGACCGTAAACCTTGGTCACCACGTTCAGGTTTTCGCCGATTCGATAAAATTTACTCATCAGGTGACCCCCTTCTTGACTGGGCTGTAAGTGGGGAGAAAGCATCACGGGCTTTCTCCCCGAAATTTAAGGAGCTTCCCAACAGACAAACTAGAGGTTTTTCAAGAATGCCGGGATATGGGAGGCTTCCCGGGGTCCGATGAGGACCTTCCAATCGGGAAGTTCCTCTTCCAGGTCGCCGCTGATGCCCGCGGCGTAACCCGGGATGATGATGGTGCGCGTCTTGGTTTTGTCCATGATGCCAGATTTCTTAACGAACATGGCCACCGTATCCCCGGAGAATTTCCCCGCGGCCCAGGCGGTCATCACCGACAGACCTTCGGTATCCTGGATCAGCAGCCAGCAGGGCACCTTGCTCCCTTCGATTTCGCCGGAGACGATAAAGTAGGTGAGAGCGAAATTGGTGGTCACGGCCACCGGGGAGTCGGGACCGGGGTTGTTGATTTCGTAGATGCCCTGGCTCATGATCATGGGCTTCTGGGGGTCGGTGAAAATATTCAACCGTTCCAGCAGCAAGGGGAAGACCACCGCGGCGTCTAAATCCGAGAGGACCACAATGCCGCCATATTTTGCAATAAAGACCGAGGCGTAGAGGGCCTCCATCATGGGATCATCGGTCATCTGGCAGGGGCAGGTAATCGTGGGGAAGCCGAAGGGCCGGAATTTGGGACCCAATGCGGCCCGGCGGATGACGACCTGGTCCTGGAGGGCCTGTTTCAAGGAACGGCTGCCGGAATCGAGGACCAGGTCTTTGAGGCCCATGCCGGTGAGCTTGGTGGCCAGGTCCGCCAGGGCCTCATACCCCTCGGCCTTGGCGATGAGGGGCAGTCCCATTTCTTTGGCCAGGGCGCCGAAGGCATCGGCATTGTCCGGGGTGGCTACGCCGATCAGAGGCTTGCGCTCTGCGGCCGCCTCGGCCCCGGCCTTGACCACGTCCGCCTTGTCGCTGCACAGAATCAAACCCGCGTCGGTCTTGTCTATTACCTTTTTGACCAGGGCCGCGAATTTGCCGGCATCGCCGTCGGCGTCCTGGACGGCAATCAATTCCGGACGCAGCAGGAGACCCACCCGGTCGTACTGCAGCTTCATGAAGGTGTCCAACTTCTTGTCCACTGACCCGTCCGCCTCGGCAGTGGTCACCAGGCCGGCGATGAGAGTGGGGTTGAAGAAGGTCTTTTCATGGCGGAACATGACGGTCTCGCCGCCAATGGTTTTGGCCCCTTCCTTCATGCCGATCTTCACCGGACGGATGGGCGGGGCCGAGGCCTCAGCCAGCTTCTCCCGCACTTCGTCCGAGACATACGGGCATTTATCCAATTCCGCCTTCCCGCTGGCCAGGGCCATGGCGAAAGCCAAACAGGTGGGGAATCCGCATTCTTTACAATTTGTTTTGGGGAGGAGTTTGAAAATTTCAATTCCCGTTAAAGCCATCGTTTCTCTCCTTATCCATGGCTGGGGCCGCCGGGGTCAACACCGGGGGCTCACCCCAGACCGCCGGAGCTCACATTATTTAAGGGCCTGGAGGGGCGACCTCCAGGCCCTTTGGGGTTAACCGATAATGGGATCCATTTCCAGAGCCGGGTGTTTTTTCTCCGTCAGGTAGGGGAGGATCTCATCTTCGGTGACACCCACGCTCTCATCGGCGATGCGGTCGATGAGATCGGGGATACCCAGTTCCTCACCCCGTTTCAGGAGCCGTTCCCGGAGTTCTTCTTTGAGCATCTTGGGCATCCACACCACCCTTTTCAAGCCGCCGTCGCCGACGACGAATTTCCGCTGGCAGACGTTATACTTGCTGTGGCCCACGAAGCCCGGGGTTACCTGCCCGCCGCCGATGACGCCGGCCAGGGTGGTGAACTTCATGCCGCAGGGGGTTTCTCCGGTGTAGTCCCGGTTGACGGTCATGATCCCGTTGCACATGGGCAGGACCGCGCTGATGGCTTCACAGCAGCCGCAGGTGGTCATGGGGTCATAGACCAGGCTGTAGAAGTTGTATTTCTCCACCTTCTGGCGGGAGGCCTTGAAGACGAAATCGTTGACTCCCTGCCACATGCCCAGCTTTTCGTCCAGGGTCTCGCCCTTTTGAATGGGCTGGTTGGGGCCGGTGGGGTTGATTTCGAATGAGGCCTTGCAGTCCATCCAGTTGTAAGCGCCGCAGAGGCCGGTCCGTTCCGGGCTGACCACGCAGACGTGGTTGGGCGCGAAGGACTGGCACAGGGTGCAGGAGTAGTAGGTTTCGGTGGTTTCGTCGGTCATGCCTTCCACCCGGGCGTCCCGCTCGTGGTAGACCTTCCGGGCAATCGCAGTGATCTCGTCCACCTTGTCTTTTTCGGTGTAGATTTTTATCTGGCATTTATCGAAGATGGCGCCGAAGTCCTGGTGGAACTTGGCATGGAGAATGGTGCCGATATGCTTCAGGTTGAAGCCCTTTTCCACCGCGGACTTGCCGATACGGTACCAGGCGATGTCCCGCTGCCCGATGTGCATGATGCCCTGGGCGTAGTTCACCAGATGGTGGATCTGCCGCTCCAGGATGGGCTCGAAGTCCGCCTGGAAGTTGCGGCCGGCCACTTCCACCACCACCGCCAGGGGCAGGCGCATGGGGATTTTGTCCTGGGGCAGGTCGGAGAGGTCGGGACCGATGACTTCCACCTTGCCGTCTTCCACTTCGTCCATGCGTTTGCTGGTAACCCATTCCACCGCCTGGGTCTTGCCGCCGCCGCACTCCGCGTAGAGGTCGTCTTTCCGGACCCGCTCACCTTCGAACGCGGCCCCGAAGTTCACCGGGATGTCGATCTCGGTGACCGCCACCTTGAGGCCCCGGACTTCGATGGACTTCTGGCCCAACTCCGCCATGGGCACGTTGGAGACCACGTGTTCGTAAGTGCAGATACCGGTGGGCAGCACCTGGGGGATATCCTGGTTGGTGATGGTAGGGAAGCCCCAGTTGATACAACCCGCGGCGTTGGCGTACCATTCATCGGAGATTTCGGACACGGCATTGACGAAGGCAAAGATGCGGTCCTTGTTGTAAATGAGCATCTTCAAGGCCGCGCCGGGTTTGATGCCGCCGAAGGCCATGGCCGCCCGGTTGGCGAACCCCAGGGCGAAGACCGCGCCGGAGATGTCCGGGCTGAAGGGCACGATACGGGTTGGCCAGCCGATCTGCACGCCGCCTTCCAGCAGCTGTTCCGGTACGGAGGTCTTGCCGTCAATGGATTTGGCGGCGCAGAAGATGTAGAGGTTCTTTTTCTGATATTCCGTCACCAGGTCCACGGCTTCCTGGACCGAGGGGGCGGCGCCGACGATGGCGGCAAACCCCGGGGCGGAGCCGTCCACGAACTCGATGCCCCGTTTCCGGAAGATGGTGTCTTCCGCGGCGCCCAGCCAGATCTTGGTGTCGCCTTTGCTATAGACTTCTTCCCCGCCCACGTAATAATCGGGATCCGTTACGTAGCGGACGGCTTCGAAGATTTCCTCCGCCATCAGGGTGGCCAGACCGGCGTCCAGACCGGGTCCCAGGTAGGGGAGGTGATGTTTTTCCGCGGGGATGGGCGGCAGCAGGTCCTTGCAGCGCTCCATCACCGGGATGGCGTCTTTAATCTTCTCAATCTTGACCCCCATCAAAGAGTAAATGATGGGCAGGTAGTAGGCCGTGTTGGGAAAACCGATGTCCTGGTTTTCGCCATACTTATCCCGGGCAGCATAGAGTGCTTCGGCACATTTATTGACAATCTTATGGGCGCCGCGAATGGCAGCGGAGATGATGATCTTAGACACGTTGGCGTCCTCCTTCCTTTTTCATAAAGGAAATTATCTACAAGGAGGCTGCCTGGCAGCGGCAGCCTCCTATTTATTATTCTTCGCCGCCGGCCGCGGCTTCCAGTTGACGGCGCATTTCCATATCCATGAGCACCCGTTCCCGGGCCTTGTCGATACCCAGGGCTTTGCGCTTCAGGTCGATATGGGCGATCATGCGCTTGGCCATCTCTTCCGGGTCCGCCACAAAGTCCCACTTGCCGCCCAACTCTTCTTCGATACCCTTGAAGAGGTAGTCGGTGAGGATCTCGGAACCGGTGGTGGGGAAGGTCACCCCGAACAGGGTGTACACCCCCGAGGCCACGAAGTACTGGCCGATGGCGATGGCTTTCTCAGACATCCACTCCGGGGCCGCGCCCGCCGCGGGCAGGTCGCTGATGTCCGTACCCAGGCCCCCGGCTTTGACGCAGGCGGTGGCCGCCATGAGGATGCGGGAGTTGTCCACGCAAGACCCCATGTGCAGGACCGGAGGGATGCCCACGGTCTCGCAGATCTCCGCCAATCCTTCGCCGCAATACTTGGAGGCCGATTCCGGGGTCAACAACCCGTATTTGCCGGCGCACATGGCGGAACAGCCGGTGGACAGGACGATGACGTCGTTTTTCAAGAGCTCCTTGATCAGGGTGAGATGGGAGTTATCGTGCATGGTGCGGCAGTTGTTGCAGCCCACCACCCCGGCCACGCCCCGGATGCGGCCGCCGATGACGTTGTCGTTCAAGGTGTAGTAGGTCCCGCGGATGGAGCCGCCCAGGAGATACTGGATGGTTTCGTAGGAAAAGCCCACGATGGTGGGGCAGGATTCCTTGGGGATCAGCACTTGGGCGCGGCGGTTGGGGAAGTTGTCAATGGCTTCCCGCACCACTTGCCGGGCGATGTCCAGGGCATGATGGTCGTCAAAGGGGATGTGCATGGTTTCGCCCACCATCCGGGCCCGGGGGTCGGTGGTGATGAGCTTGGTGTGGTAACACTTGGCCACGTTGGCCAAGGATTCCATGATGCACTGGACGTCCACCACCATGGCGTCCACCGCGCCGGTGGTGATGGCCAGCTCCTGCTGGAGGTAATTGCCGGCAATGGGAATGCCGTGGCGCATGAGGATCTCGTTGGCGGAGCAGCACATGCCCGCCAGCTGCACACCCTTGGCGCCCTTGCCCTTGGCGTATTCCAGCAGCTCGGGCTCCTGGGAGGCCACATAGATCATCTCCGGCAGTACCGGCTCATGGCCGTGAATGATGATATTGACGTGGTCTTCCTTCAGGACCCCCAGGTTGATCTCCCCGGCTATGGGCACCGGGCAGCCAAAGATAACGTCCTGGAGATCGGTGGAGATCATGGACCCGCCCCAACCGTCGGAGAGGGCGGTGCGGCTGCACTGCTTGATGATATTGTGGTAGTCCTGGTCAACGCCCATGTGGGTGCGGTGCATCAATTCCACGATTTCGATGTCGCAGCCCCGGGGCACGATCCCATACTTTCGCCAGAGTTCCTGGCGTTTCTTGGGGGCCCGCTGAATATTAGTGAGTTCGCCTTCCTGCTGGCCGAACTCAAACATAATTTTTTCCGCCATTTCCAAGGCAATGGCTTCCTTGGTGCGGGGTTTGGCGTCCTCGCCTTCCCCCTCCATGGTGGCCACGCCCCAGTCCTTGGCCAAACGTTTCAGCTTGGCCACGTCCTTGATCTGGTAGCCCTGGGCCTTCCCCAAAGCCGTCTCTTTGAACAGCTTGACCACGCCCCGGGAATGGTCGTTGTGGGAAGCTGACCCGGAGCAGACCATTCGGGCGAAGTTCCGGGCGACGATGGTCTCGGCGGTGGCGCCGCAGAGACCCATGCGGGCCTTTTTCTCAGCCTGGGTCTCCCCTTCCTTCTTCTTGGGGGCCGGCACCCGGCAGGGACCCTGGGCGCAGATGCGGCAACAGGCGCCCTCCGCGCCGATGGGGCAAGGCTTCATGGCACTGGCCCGGTCCCAGATGGTTTCAATACCGTCCGCCTGGGCCTTCTTCATCATTTCTTTGGTGGCGGGATCAATTGTGAGTTTGTCAAAGTCTAGCTCTGCCATTAACATATCCTCCAGTTTCGTACTTTAAGGAGCGGCCTTCATGGCCCCCCTCGGGAGACAGAGCCCCATACCCGTGGTTAACCTCCAGACAGGCGCACAAAGAAAAAGGGCCGGGCTCTGGTGCAATGGATGGTCTATCCCAGGTTACTGCGGGCGCCTCAGCCGGCCAGTTCCTGGATAAGGGATTTGGTGAGCTTCACTGCTTCCGGATGCCGCATGATGAGCAGGTCGCCGCCGGCCAGAAGCAGGTCCACCGCGGTGATGGCTTCCATGAGGATGCCCCGCTTGGTCTGGTCGCCCAGTTGGGGGGCTTCCTCGTTGGTCTGTTTGCATTCCTTAACTTTCCAGACTTCCTGTCCCAGGTAGTTAATGATGGGGAGCTGCAGTTTCTCGTCTTCCTGGGTGAGGGCGGCCATGCGGTCCCGCTCCATGACCGAGTAGGAATACTCCAGGCCGTAGCCCAGACCGCCGGTGGTGGGATCCACCAGGATATGGGAGTCCTTAACCCCTAACTGTCCCAGCAGGATGTTCAGCTGTTTGGCCAAATTGACGTCGATGGGGCTGTTGGCGATGAGGGTGTGGTTGTAACCCAGGGCCGCGGCGCCGATCTGTTTATAATTCTTGTCCTGGACCGGGCCGATGGTCAGTTGGAAGCCGTCGCAGGCCTCGGCTACCGCTTTCAGGACTTCTGCGTCCTTTTCCACATTGCTGGTGCCGTAAACGATCAAAGGCACATCGATGGCTTCGGCCACTTTTTTGGCGGTGGCGGCCGCAGATTCTGGAGAGGCATTATCCCCGTTGGGGTCCGTGCTCACCAGGATCAAGGCAATGGCCTCCGCCCCATAGTCCTTGATGCATTTCTGAGCCCAGGCCACGGGGTCCCCGGCCACGTCCTTAAAGGGTTCCAAGGCCGGAGCGGCCCAGTCCTCGCCAGGGTTCTTGTCCCATACTTCCATGGCCACCCGGGGTTTGTTAGGCATCGCCCCTTCAAAAACATAAAAGGGGTAAGATGTCTCCCCCCCTAAAGTGATGGCCTTCGCACCTTTGCCGATGGTCACAGGTTTAATTGCGCCAGAATAAATCTGTTTGGGGATTTCAAAAGCCAAGGTTGGTCCCTCCTTATATTTCCGGAATCTCCGGCATCATGCTCCCTATGGAGGTCTAAACATTGTGAAAATAATCTTTAATTGGCAAATAAGTCAAGCAAAAAATTCATTGCAGTTCCCAGGAATTTTGCACTTAAGACAACAATCGGGCGAAGATTTCGTAAGCTGCTTGTAATGCTGGAGAATCCGCAGGCAAATTATAGGTCGGGCGTCCCTGGGCGTCAAATTCCGCGATGTACGGGTCTTCGGGGATCAAACCGGCCAGTTCCAGGCCTTGGGTGGCAATTTCTTCCTGGGCTTTGGGGGAGAGGCCGTTGGTCGCCCGGTTGACGATGAGTACGGCACGGCCCAGGACGATTTTCAAATTCCGGGCCAGGTCCTGGAGGCGCCTGGCCGCCTGAATCCCGCGCCAGGAGGGGTCCGAGACCAACACAAAGAGGTTGACATTGTTGGTGATGAGGCGGCTGACATGCTCCATACCCGCCTCATTGTCCATTAAGATAAAAGGATAATTTTTGGCCAGGACCCCCATGAAGTGGGCCACCAGGTTGTTGGCGGCGCAATAGCATCCCGGTCCCTCCGGCTGGCCCATGGCAATGAGATCGAAGCCGTCGGCCTCCACCAGGCACTGGTTGATGCGCATCTCGATGAGCTGGTCTTTGGTGATGTCCACCAAACCGCCGCCCTTTTTCATTTCCTCCCGGGCCGCACCCACATTAGAATCCACTTCCAGCCCCAGGACCTCGTTGAGATTACTGTTGGCATCGGCATCCACCGCCAACACCGGCGTTTTCCCATGTTCCACCAGGTAGCGGAGCAGCATGCCGGCCACCGTGGTCTTCCCGGTCCCGCCTTTTCCGGCCATGGCGATCACGAAACTCAATGATTTTCCTCCCGGTCGTCTCTAACCTGCTAAAAATTTAATATATGCAGTTTTTCCAGGGGCGTCAACTTCTGGAGGCAGGGACAGCAGAGAGAAGGGCTGGCCTTCTCCATCAGGGGCAGGGCCTTTGACATTTAGGAGACCAAGCGCAAAAACTCCCCAATGGTTTCCCGGTCAGCCGGTTTCCCGGTTTCCTGAAAGCGGTCGTAAAGCAAGGAAATCAAATGGGCCTTGCGCACCGGATTAAGGGTCTTCTTCTTCTTGAGGAGGGCCCCTTCCACCCCGGAGATGATCTGGGCCAGGACCGAAGTATCCACCGCCGCAAACAGGTAGGGATCGGCTATCTCTCCCTTGCCTGCCGCCGGTTTTCCAAAATCTTCGGAGCCTTCCTGCAATTCTCCCCGCATGGCCCCCCACAAGAGCCATTCCCTGGTCTTGTTTCCCAGGGAGGCGATTTTATCAATGGTTTCTGACAAGGGAAACGCTTTTCCTGATTCGTACTTAGAAACCTGAGCCTTACTAATTCCCAGCAATTGGCCAAATTTTTCCTGGCTTAGGGGGCCGCGGACCTCTTTGATCCGGTCAGCCAAACCGGGAAAAGTTTCGTGAGAGAACAACAAATTTCTTGACATCGGCCCAATTGTTAATCTATAAGGAAATTATGCGCTTTTCATGGTAAACAAAAATACTGAAGAAGGAAAAATTAATCAAGCAATTAGTGGGGCTGGGAAGAGGCCATGATGGGGGCCAGGAGCAAAAAGGGGCCACGCAGATCAGGCGGCCCTTAGGGAGGGGGCAGCCGGGAAGATGCTGCTCCCTGCCTGAACCTCAGGGATCCTCCGCCTTTAAGGGATGGAGGCGGAGAGGATGCGGTAGGGGGCCGGGGGCCCGCCCTCCCTGCCCCCCTCCCTGGCAATTATTCATTTTACCCGCACCCGGGCGTCCAGGGCCAGGAGGCCCGGCCTGCCGGTAAAGGCCCGCACCGGGTTCAGGTCCACTTCCTGCACCTGGGGGAAGTGGAGCATGAATTGGGAGAGAATGGTCAGGGCCCGGCTCAAGGCCTCCAGATCGGCGGGGGGCTGACCCCGCAGACCCGCCAACATTTGGCCGCTGCGGGTGGCCGCGATCTGCTCCCGGGCCTGGGCCGGATCAAGGGGCGCGATCCTGAGAGAGACGTCCTCCAGCACCTCGGTGCCCACGCCTCCGGCCCCAAAGGCCAAAACCGGTCCGAACGCGGGGTCCCGGCGGGCTCCCAGCAGGAGTTCCAGCCCGCCCTGGACCTGGGCCATCACCACCATCTGCCAGTCTTCTCCGGCCGGCAAAGAATCCCGGGCGATGCGGGCCAGGGTGGCGCAGGCCCCGGCCACCGCGGCTGGTTCCCCCAGGTCCAGGATGACGGCTCCGGCTTCCGTTTTGTGGACCAGAGAGGCCGCATCCAATTTCAGGCACACGGGATAGCCCAGTCTCCCGGCCAGGGCCACCGCCTCTTCCGGGGTAGAGGCGGCCCCCCAGGGAGCCGCGGCAATTCCCAAGGCGTCCAGGAGGGCCAGGGCCTGGGACAGGGACAAAAAACCCGGCTCCATGGGCAGGATGTCAGCCACCTTCTCCCTGGAGAAAAGAAGGGGAGCCTCTGGGGCTGTCAGCTCCGCCGGGTTGTCCTGATGGAGATTGGCGGCCAGGGCCTCCACGGCCTCCTCGGGGAAGTGGAAGACCGGCACCCCCAGGGTTTCCCGGAAATACTCCTCTTCCTCCAGGGAGACCAGGATGGTGACCGCCAGGGGTTTGTGGGCAGCCCGGGCCTGTTCCACACAGCGCCGGGCCATCTCCCGGCCCCGGTCCAATTCAAAGTCCGCCATGGGGCCGTAGTTGAACAAAATGGCATCCACCTCCGGGTCCCGGCAGAGCGCGGCCACGATTTCTTCATAGACTGCGAAATCAAAGATATCCCCCAGGTCGATGGGATTGGTGGGGCGAATGACCCCGGCCCGGGAGCGCTGGCGGATGAGTTCCGCCAACCGGGGGGAAAGGGGCGGCAGCTTAAAGCCCCATTGCCGGCAGGCATAGGCGGTGACCACCGCCTCTCCGCCGGTGCGGGAGAGGACCACCACCCGGCGGCCATTTACCGGAGGCTGGCCGGAAAGCTTGGCCGCGGCCAGAAATTCCCTTTGATGTTTGATATGGAGCATGCCGCTTTGCCCACAGGCCGCCTCCACCACCCGCTCATCCGAAGCCAGGGAAGCGGTATGGGAATGGGCGATGACCGCGGTTTCCTCCCCCACATTGGGGACATGGAGGTAGATGGGCTTGGCTGCCCTGTGGGCCAGGTTCATCAGTTCCCGGCCGTCCCGCACCCCCTCCAGGTAAAGGTAGACCGCCTGGGTGCCGGGGTCCTCCAGAAAATAGGCCAGGACCTCGTTTTCCGCCACGTCCAGGCGGTTTCCCAGACTCAGGAATTTGCTCAAGCCCAGGCCCTCCCTGGCCATCCAGGCAAAGAGGTGGGAGCCCACACCGCCGCTCTGGGAGATGATGGCGATCCGGCCCTGCCGGGGCGGAGGGTTCAAAGAAGCAAAAGGCAGGGCCAGGCCATTCTCCATGTTGATGAGGCCCAGGCCATTGGGCCCCACCAGACGCAGGCGGTAGCGCTGCAGCAGGCCCTTGATCTCTTCCTCCATGGCCCGTCCCGCCTCGTTCAGCTCGGAGAAACCTGCGGATTCCACCACCAACCGGGTGATGCCCAGCCGTCCGCAAGTCTCCACCACTTGGGGCACCACCCGGGCGGGGGTGAGGATGGCCGCCAGGTCCACGGGCCGGGGCAAGTCTTCCAGGCTGGGGAGGATGGGCAATCCGAAGATCTGGCCTCCCCGGGGCCCCACCGGGAAGATCTGTCCCTGATAGCCGAATTTCAGAAGATTGGCCACGATGCCCTGGGCCAGATTGACGGGGTTAGCGGAAACCCCGACCACCGCCACACTTTGGGGATAGAAGAATTTATGCATATCAAAGCAAATATAAGGATTTTCCGGGAAAAGGGGTAGCAGAAAATATTTTGATATGCAGGGGCACAAGGTTTAGCCCCGAAAACTAAAGGGGGCAGGGAAGGTGGAGTTGGTGATCCACCCCCCAGGGGACCGGGGCAGAGAGGCGAAGTCCCGGCCATCGCCCTGGAACTTCGGGGATAACAGACCGTGAGGCCCTACCCCCCCATCTGGAGCATGGGTGGCAACTGGATCCAGAGGGGCTGCTGCCCCTGTTGAACCAGAAAACGCGCCGGGCCCGGGTCCCGGAATAACCGGGATATCCGTGATCTCCTGCAGACTTCGGGAACAGACAGATTCTTTAAGCTTGTCAACTAAGATGCCTAGTTATATTATATATACTGATATTATGTATATTAAAATAAGCAAAAATAATAATTAGTAATGATCCGGGTCCCCCAGCCGCTGTCTCTTATGGGTTACAAATTTACAACTAGGGGGTGATCTTGGAGGTGACCCAGGAAACGGTGAGATCTAGTATCTTTTAGAAAAATAGAGATCTTTACAGATATGTTCAAAACTTTGAACATATAAGCGTTAATTAATTTTAACCTATTTAACAAGTTAAACAAAGGGCGAACAGAATCTTAAGATTTCTATTTCAGTGATCATTTCCAAGCTAAATGTTTCTGAGGAGCAACTTAATTAGGAAATGAATAATTCTGGGTAAGTAGGCTAAAAAAAAGGAAGAGATAAAATATTTTACAGATTTTTGGATGTCCAGAATTCTGGATCAATATAACTAATTAGAAATTATCTTAAATTTTAAATTGTCCATTATTCTGGACAATACCATTCTCTTGATTGCTGTAAATATTTTACCCGCAACCTGTTGTTGTTGGTTAACATATTGTAATTTCTGTTAATTGCCATCAGTGAAATTTATGGCCCAGTTTTTGCTGTATTTATGTATTTCAAATTCACAAGATTGCCCCTGCGCAGCATCCCCTAATGCTGCTAAAGCATAACATAAAGACCATCTTTTCCGGTTAGATTCAGGACATTGTGAAGTGATAAAAATAAAATTTCAAAGGCTGCTTAACTCTATGAGATTAATCATAAATAGTCGTGATCACCCTGTAATACCCACCAAATTTTTTCTTGCAAAATTTTCCAATAACGGTTCTATATCTACGTTTCCTTTTAACTATTAATAAGGTTTACTCATGGCGCACCTTTATAAAAAGGTAAAGAAAGGGCGGGAATACTTTTACATCCGTGAGACCCAGCGGGTTTATGGGAAGCCCACCACTATCAATCAGGTTTACCTGGGCACTGCTGATAAGGTCCAGGCGCTTCTCGGCGGGCAGGATGAAAAGGCCCAACAGGGATTCTCTTCCAAGGAATTTGGCTCGGTTTTTATCCTCAATGAAATCGACCGGACCGTGGACCTGGCCGGCCTGGTGGATGAGCTTTTACCCCCCAAGAAACGCACCAGAGGGCCCAGTTTAGGGGAGCTCTTCTTTTACGCCGCTTTGAATCGGGCCATTGACCCCACGAGCAAGAGAAAGCTGGCAGCTTGGTACGAATCTACTGATATTCAGCGGATCCGGCCGGTGCGCCTGGAATCCCTGAGCTCCCAGAATTTTTGGAATCATTGGGATCGGGTGGGGGAGGAGGATCTGGAAGAAATTATCACCCGCTATTTTCATAGGGTGCATGCCTATTTGCCCCCCCGGATGAATCACTTATTGCTGGAGATCAGCAGTTATTCTTCCACTTCCTCCGCTTCTGCGGATGCTGCTCCCCTGGGGCGGAATAAAGGGGCTAAAGCTCCCCACCAATTCTGGCTGGCTTTAATTACGGAGCGGAGCAGCAACATCCCTGTCTATTATCAGGTTAGCACCCAGCCACTTACCGACAATGCCTCCCTAGCGCCGCTCCTCCATAATCTCCTGGCCAAAGTCACGACCATGGGGATAGAGGCGGACGATCTGACCATCATCTTGGGAAAAGGGATGGACTCCCCGGCTCTCATCGACCTGATCGATTCCCAGGACAAACTGCATTTTATCGCCGCTTATCCCACCGAATTCCTCCCGGAACTGGCCGCAGTTCCCTTCCAGAATTTTCGCCCTCTACCCTGCCGGTACAACAGGCGTCTCCTGGCCGACGGCGCGGCCGGGGATCAGATATTGTTCCATGAAACCCAGGCCTCCGTCTGGGGCCGCTCCCGGAAGGTCATGGCTCTCTTTGACCCCCGGGCCTTTGAGAAGCAGTACCAGGAATTCCAGGAAAAGATCCAAAGAGTACGCCAGGAATTTGTCAGTCTGCAACGGAAGTGGCGGCAAGGGGAACTGACGGAGTATACACCCGAGTCCTTCCAGGGTCACCTGCGCAACATCTGCCAGCTACTCCAACTCTCTCCGGATCTCTTCCAGTTGACCTTTGGTTCCGAAGGCGGCCGCCCCACCCTCTCCTTGGAACTGCAGGGGCCACAGGTGGAGGAGAAGATGCAGAGCCTCGGGAAGATCGTCCTGATCACCGATCATGAAGATTGGACCGAAGTGGAAATGGCCGAGGCCATTATCGATCGCTGCATCGTCAGCAAACAGGTCCGCGAGAGCGGCTTCACCATGCAAGAGGTCCTGCTGCCCCAATACCACTGGACGAATTCCAAGCTCCGGGTCAATATTTTTGTCTGCATGGTGGCCCTGACTTACCTGATCCTCTTCTGCCAGCGCTTGGTCCAGGCGGGACTCCTCATTACCCCCAGGGAGGCCCTGGAAGAGTTGAGAACCTTGCGCACTGCCGTCTTCTGGGAGCCCGAAGAGGAAAAACTCAAGCGTAAGCTGGCCTCCCCCAACGATCTGCAGTTGGCCATTCTCCAGGCCCTGGGCCTCCAGGTGGAGGAAGGCAGAATTCTTCCTGCCAAATAATCTCTCCACAGCCCTTAACTGAGGGCTCCCTAGAGGTGCGCCCCGACAATTGCCCATTTTGTGATGGCGAGCTTTTGGATTACGCCGTCCCCTGGCCTATCTCCCTAGCACAGACCTGTATCACTCTCCCTGAGAAGACCGGGCACCCCGGGGCGGGCGCAACTGGGTACGGCCCGGCCACCGGCGGTGATCATCCTGCAGGCGACCTGGATAAATCTTTCATTCCCGGTCAACCCCGTTCAGCCATCACCAAGTTCTTTTTCTGCCAACAGTCGCGCCTGAAAATTATACTGGTTGCCAAAAGTTTTTTCCGCCCCCCCTCACCCTAACCCTCTCCCCCCGCTGGGGGGAGAGGGGATAAGAGGAAAGAACTTTTGGCAAA
>JAGVAH010000004.1 GCA_020060385.1 Syntrophobacterales bacterium
GGCCACGGCCCCCCAATCCCCGGCCACAAAGCGGGTATAGCCTCCCTGCCCGAGGGTTTCCAGGGCTTTTTGGTAGAACGCCAGGGATGACTCCGGAATGGCGGGGGGCAGGCGCCAGATGAGCCGCCGGGGACTCCAGTGGCGATGCTCTTGCAGGAAGGCGGTATAATTATCCGAAGTCAGCGCCAGCACCAGGGGTTCCCGCCACTCCCGGGACAACTCCGCGGCCTCGGAGTAATTTCGGGCCTCCAGCCAGATACGGCCCCGCCCGAATAACTGAGGCAGGGAAGAGCCAGAAGCGATCCGCTGCGAGGGGGGCAGCGGGTATACGGGGGGGGCGTTACAGGTTTCCGGGGGCGGGGGGGGCATGCGGAGGAAGCTCTCCCCAAAGGCCTCAACCACCTGCCGGGCCGCAGCCAGGACCCGGGGACGCTCCATAGGGGAGGCCTCCGCCACTGACTGAAAGAGATGGATCACCTGGCCCAGGGAGGCGGGAGAAAAGATCTCTGCCCTGATCTGGACCGCCTCTATACCGAGCTGACACAAGCCTGAAAAGGTTTCCAGGGCGGCCAGCAGCGTCCCGGCGTTTCCCGGCCGGGCCAGACAGCAGGCGTCACAGCTTAGGTCCAGGTACTCTTGAAGGAGGCACAGGCTGGCATACCCCGAACAGGAGGGAGGAAGGGTGACGGCCAGGGGCAGAGCGGTTTGACGCCGCATTAGGGCCAGGTCCTTGAGACTCACCGGCCCATCCAACACCACCTGTTTGAATCCCAAAGACTCCCCCAACCGCACTCCCGGGGAATTATAGACTCCCCAGCTCCCCGCGGCGACCAGGGGCAGGTCAGGATAAAGCCGGCGGGCCTCCTTAACCAGGCCCAGGTCCCGGAGGTGGACGCCGTCGGGATTGAGCCGGGCCACCCCGGCAAGCCCGTCGGCTGCCCCGGCAATTTCCGCTTCGGAAAGCAACCTGTCCCAGACCAGATAGAACTTGAGGCCATGCCGGCGGGTTGCGGCTCGCCAAGCCTCAAGTTCAGACCAGGCCAGGGCATCAGGGTTCCGGGGGAGCCGGACCGCCACCGCGCCCGCGCCCTGCTCCAAGGCAACGGCCAGGGATTCCTGGTCCCGAATATGCACCACCAATTCCATAAGAGCCTCATGCAAAATTGGGTAGCCGCAGGCTTCAGCCTGCGCCCACACAGGCTGGAAAGCCTGTGCTACCAGCTTTCCTTGGCCGGAAATCGGTTTTGACTCGAACCGACCCCTTGCAGAATAAGAGAAATGAGAAAACTAGACGCTATGAAGCGTCTCTCCTTGACATCGACCCGTTACTTTCCATATTGTTACTAATCACCTCAAGGAGATCAGCATGAAAGTCTTGGGCATATTCGGCAGCCCCCGCCGCCAGGGGAACTCCGACACCCTCATGAAGGCCTTCCTCCAGGGAGCCTCGGAGGCGGGCGCCTTGGTGGAAGAACTTTTCCTGCGGGAAAAGAAAATTTCCCCTTGCCTGGAAATATATCATTGTTTTAAGGACGGCACCTGCCCTATCAAGGATGAAATGCGGGAACTCTATGACAAACTCTTGGAGGCTGACGTGGTGGCCCTGGGCTCGCCAGTTTTCTTTTACAGCCTCAGCGCCCAGGCCAAAACCATGATCGACCGCACCCAGGCCCTGTGGGCCCGGCGCTATGTGCTCAACCAGGATTTCCCCGGCGGCAACCGCCAGGGGGTGCTGCTATGCACCGGCGCCACCAAGGGGCGCCTGCTGTTCGTGGGCTCGCGTCTGGTGGCCAAGTATTTTTTTGACGCCATCAATGTCCGTTACGCCGCGGAGATCCTGGTGAGGGGCGTGGATGAAAAAGGGGCCATCAATGGCCAGCCCGAAGTTCTGGAGCAGGCCCGAGACCTGGGCCGCCGGTTGAGCCAGGGGGAATTAATGGGTCCCATTAAGATGGACCCGTTAGCGGTTTAGAAGACAGTTTTTGGGTTTTGGGGAAGAAGCGTACCTGCGTTTAGGTTTGGCCTGAAACCTAAAACCTAACACTGAAACCTTTATCAAGGAGGCCTTAATATGGCACTGGCAGTGGGTATGAAACATGAGATGCGGCTTAAAACCGGCGCGGAGCACTCCGCCCAGAAATTTTACCCCAAAGTCCCTAATGTCTTCGGCACCCCCTATCTGGGTGGCCTCTTTGAAGGGGTCAGCGCCGACCTGATGGCCCCCCACCTGGGGGAGGGGGAAACCTCGGTGGGCATCTCCATGAACCTGAAGCACACCGCGCCCACCCCCTTGGGGATGGAAGTGCGGGCCGTCACCGAAGTCACCCAAGTGGAAGGCCGCAAGATCACTTTTACGCTTACGGCCTTTGACGAGAAAGAAAAGATTGGCGAGGCCGTGCACGAACGATTTATAATCAATGCAGATAAATTCAATCAGCGGCTGGAGGCAAAGAAAAGCTGAATACGAGCGTGTCTTCCCTGGATTTTCCCTACGACCTGGTCTCCC